>JBKJKI010000200.1:0-8262 GCA_046597475.1 Polaromonas sp.
GTGGTTTTCAATCACGCCATGCTGGAACTCCCTTTGCATCATGCCTACTTCTTGCTTCCTGCCGGACTGGTCATGGGCGCACTTAACGCGCGGCTGAACATGCGGCCCGTTTTTACAGTCAGACGCTGGAGTGTCCTTGTTGCGTGGTTTTTCTCGGCGGCACTTTTGAGCATCATCGTCCACGACTATTTGCGGGTGGAGTCAAGCTATCTGGCGTTGCGTTTTGAGTGGGCGCATGTCAAAACTAAAACGCCTGGTGAGCCACCGGAGGTTTTGGCACTCGACCAGTTGCGTGAGTACATTCGCTTTGCGAGATTCGAACCCACCCAAGGCATGAATGCACATGATCTGGGCTGGATGAGAAAGGTTGTCGGAGCCTACCCCAATACAGGCACGATCTATAACCTGGCGACGGCCTTGGCGCTGAATCAACAGCCAGAGGAGGCACAGTTATGGTTAAAAAGAATGTGCAAAATCGTTCCCCAGCCGGAATGTGTCGCCGCCAAGACGGTTTGGGTGAATAAATCGCTTGTTAATCCTGATATTGCGGCGGTTTCATGGCCGAATTGACTGGGGGGTAATGAGGTCAGATCTTACAATCAAGCATTTTTCTGAGCTGTTTCACGACCCGGCCCCGTGGCCCAGCTCAAGCAGCGCTTTGGCGCGCAGGCTGCACTCATAGACAGCGCCATCGCCGCCACCGGCCGACCGCTTGAGGCTTTGCGCTACCTGCCGCTGCTGGGGCGAAAAAAAGCTGGACCGTGCTCATTGACGGGCAAAGCACCCAGCCGGTGGGATTCTTGCCGCTGGATTCGTTTTGATGCCAACACCTTGAAGCAGAGCAGTAACTATAGTTTTAATAGCTATCTGCGCCCGTTCTATATGGGCTAAAGCCTGATTTAATGCCTGAAGCCCGGTGGATTGCCTCGGGCCGGGCCGGGCAGGCTCCAGACTGACGCATCGATCACGTGGCAAGCGCGGGCGAGAAAATTCAGTGCACGGCGGGGAATCAGACGCCCATTGACTGGCTTTGATTTTCCGGCTCAGACTTGTGCAATCTCAGCATGCAGTTTGATGCCCAGCGCGGACATGACCTTGAGCTTTGGTGGCGAAGCTGGGGTTGCCTTCACCCGACAGGGCTTTGTAAAGGCTCTCGCGCCCCAGACCGGTGTCGGGGGCCAGCTGGGTCATGCCTTTGGCGCGTGCGATGGTGCCCAGCGCCTTGGGTGAATACGGATTGATGCGGCGTGCGTCGTCAGATCGGCGCCGCCAACAGCTTGACGCCCAGCGCCTGTACCACCCGCATCACGGTGTCGAAACGCGGCTTGGCGCCAGGTGCCAGCGCCTTGTAGAGGCTTTCGCGGCCGAGCCCGGCATCACGCGCGATCTGCGCCATGCCGCGAGCGCGGGCAATGTGGCCGATGGCTTCGACCAGTTCGTCGGTATCGCCGTCGGCCAGCACCTGAGTCAGGTATTCGGCCACCGCCTCATCGCTGGCGAGGTAGCGCGCCATGTCGAAGGGAATCAGTTTTTCGGTCATGTCAAAGCTCCTTTGGCGAGCTTTTTTGCTCGCTTGATGTCGCTCGCCTGCGACGACTTGTTGCCCCCTGCCAGCACCACGATCAGTTCGCCGCCGCGCTGGACGAAATAGACCCGATAGCCCGGCCCCACATCCACGCGCAACTCTGAAACGCCATCGCCCACCGGCTTGGCATCGCCGAGATTCCCGGCACGAACGCGGTCGAGCCTGCGGGCTACGGCGACCTGGGCACGCACATCGCGCAAGTCGTCGAGCCAATCCTGAAACGACTTGGTGAGTTGCACGAAGAACATGCGCGTATTGTATCTGATTGGATACGAATCCACAAAGAAGAAGCCATGCACTGCCCATCAAGCAGGTCATTGGTCATATCAAACAGTCGGCTTTTTATCTTGTTCATGAAGCAACTCCGTGGCCATTTTCATGGCCAGTTCAATGTCGCAGCAGCTGGCGAACTGGTTCCGGCAGCGAATGGTTCAGGGCTGATTCGGAATCAGGAAGAGCAAGGTATTTGCGGCCAGTTTTGAGGGCAGCGTCACATTTTCAGGGTCTGATATTCCGGATCAGGCCTGTGCAATCTCGGCATGCAGCTTGATGCCCAGCGCGGACATGACTTTGAGCTTTGGTGGCGAAGCTGGGGTTACCTTCGCCCGACAGGGCTTTGTAAAGGCTTTCACGCCCCAGCCCGGTGTCGCGGGCCAGCTGGGTCATGCCTTTGGCTCGGGCAATCGTGCCCAGTGCCTTGGCAATAAACGCCGCATCGTCGCCCGCTTCGTCCAGGGATTTCCGCTTAGCGTTTCAAGTCCCTATAGAAGTTTTCATGGGGGCCTACCGCTTCCAGGTAAACCAGGCGAACACTTTCATCCAGTGTGTAGCCCAGCAGATACAACTGCCCTGCGCTACGAAACTTGAAGACACGCAGCGCTGCCAGATCGCCTTTCTTGCGCTCTCCGATTTCGGGATTTTGAGCGACCTCATCGACCGCGGCATCGACATCTCCAGCGGTGTTGTCGTTCAACTTTTTATACTGCCGCCCAAATCGCCGGGTTTGCTGGACTGTCCACCTCATGCGCGGCGGCTTCGGGGTACAAAGGCTTGAGATTGGCTGCGTGGTTCGGCCAGCGAGGCCAGGGACTCGGCCACAAAACTAACCGGCAGGTCGGGGTTGTCGAGTGCGGCTCGGCCTACCCGCGCCCAGAACTCGATTTGGCCGGCGATGGAGCGATGCTCTACCGCCGCATCTTGCCTGGCATGATCGTAAAGTTCCTGATTGATCCGTATTGACGTGCTGCCTGACATTCCGAGGCTCCTGATAAAATTACCACGATTGTAGTAAAAACCTGACTACCCCGTTCCCATTCGGGAGAGACCTGCACGGGTTCTGGCGAATTGTGCGAACCTCGATGCGCTCGTATTTAAACGGAAACGAAATTAGTGCTGCAGCTGGGCGACCAAGGCTTGCGGCAAGATCACCCGCTGTTGCATGGCCTCGGCCTGCGGCAGCAGTTTGTCGCCGGTGACCAGCACCAAGTCTGACCGGACGGCGAGCAAATCCCAAAGAAACTGATCGCCCGCGCCCGGCGCGAGGGGTGCTAAGGCAGGGCTGACGGGGGCCAGCACGATGGCGTGTCGCGCAAGGTCAGTCAGGATTGCGTCGACTTCTGCGCCTGACAGTCCATGGAGCCTGCACAGCCTGGGCCGCACCAGCACCGCGCGGTATTCGATCAGCAACGCTTCAGACACCACGAACGGAAACGTCGCGCGCAGCATGCCGTCCAGGATGCGCGCCACAGGCGAATCGGCATGGGCCGTGAGTAGGCCGGCGACGACGACGTTGGTATCAATGATGAAGAAGGTGCTCACGACGCGTGGCGCGTGGCGCGCACCTGCTCTTGCGCGAGTGTGAGCGCCTGATCTTCGCTCAGCTGGCTATGTGCCCGTGCCCGTCGCACCAGGTCGAGGGCCTGTTCGCGCGACTTGATGCCATAGAAGTCGAGACTTTCATCGATCAATTGACCAATGGTCTTGTTACGCTGGGCCGCTGCTTCTTTTAGTGCCCGGTAGCGTGGCTCGGATAGGGTGATGGTGAGACGGCTCATGGTTAGCTCTGGTTGGTGTTAAAGCACCAATATGCTAGCACGAATGAAGGGCGAAGCCGATTCCAATTCATGCCAGGCGGTTTCAAACAAGTGCCATTGAGTCCATGCCGATGATTTTCCGCAACTCCGCCCAATGCGAGAATTGCATTGCCATGCCAACTTCCCTTCGCCACAACCCGTCAGGCCGCTCGTGTCTTTAGCCATCGCTAAGCCCATGTCCCCTGTGCCAGCGCCGCACCCGGGCAAGCTGGGGGCTGGCTGGCTGGCGGCCCTCCTGGCCCTGCCCTGGCTCAACCCCTACACCTCCGGCCCCACGCCCAACGCCTGGCCGTGGCTGTTTTCGGCGGCCTGCGCGGTCTTGCTCTGGCTGTTCCGGCGCGGGCTGGATGCCCGGCTCATCGCCAGCGGCTGGGTGCTGGCGGCCTGCCTGAGTGCGCTGATCGGCCTGCTCCAGTACTTCGGGCTGGCGCCCGATTTCAGCCCCTGGGTCAGCCAGACGCAGCTGGGCACGGCCTTTGGCAATCTGCGTCAGCGTAACCAGCTGGCTACTCTGATGAGCATCGGCCTGGTGGCGCTGATCGCCCTGCTGGCGCTGCCGCAGGGCGTTGCGGCCGGGGATGAAAGCCGGCGCAAGCTGCCATGGTGGGCTTTCCCCTGCGCCCTGCTGCTGGCCCTGGGCAATGCGGCCAGCGGCTCGCGCACGGGCCTGCTGCAGTGGCTGCTGATTCCGGCGCTCACCGCGTGGTGGGTGTTGCCGGCCGGGCGTAGGCTGCAGGTGCTAGCCCTGCAGGCCTTGTTGGTCTATTGGGTGGCGGTGGCCGCGCTGCCCTGGCTGGCCGGGCTGGATTGGTCAACGCAAGGCGCCTTGGCGCGGCTGCGGACGGGCGACTCGCTGTGCGCCAGCCGCCTGACGCTGTGGTCCAACGTGCTGCACCTGATTGCGCAAAAACCCTGGCTGGGCTGGGGCTGGGGCGAGCTGGACTACGCGCATTTCATCACCCTGTACCCGGGGCCGCGCTTTTGCGAAATCCTGGACAACGCGCACAACCTGCCCCTGCATCTGGCCGTCGAGCTGGGCCTGCCCGCGGCCGTGGCGATCTGCGGGGCCTTGAGTTGGCTGGCCTGGCGCGCCAGGCCGTGGGCCGAGACCGACCCTGCGCGGCAGATGGCCTGGGGCGTACTGGCCGTCATCCTGCTGCACAGCCTGCTCGAATACCCGCTGTGGTACGGCCCTTTCCAGATAGCCGCTGGCCTGTCGGTACTGCTGTTGTGGGCCGGCCGGGCGCCGGGCGGCGGGTTTTTGCCAAAAAATTGGTCAAATACGCCTATAACCCAGGCATCGCGGTCATTGTTTGCTATTTTTATAATAGCAATGCTGGCCACGATCGCCGTCAGCTATTACCGGGTCAGCCAGATTTACCTGCCGCCCGCCGAGCGCGGCGCCGCCTACCAGGAGGACACGCTGGCCAAAATCAAGGACAGCGCGCTGTTTCCGCACCAGGCCGAATTTGCCGAGCTGAGCGTGACGGCGCTCTCGCCGGAGACGGCCGCCAGGCTTCACGCGCTGGCGCTGGAGCTGCTGCACTACTCGCCCGAGCCGCGCGTGATTGAAAAGCTGATTGAAAGCGCCGTGATGCTGGGGCGCGACGACGAAGCGCTCTACTACCTGGCGCGCTACCGGGCGGCTTTTCCGCTGGAGCATGCGCGCTGGGCGAGCCAGAATGCCGTGCGTTGAGCGGTTGCCGGGGCCCGGTGGCGCCAGATTTCAACAGGGCTCAGTTCAGGATGACTGCTTGTGGCTCGATAAGCGCCCGGAACTCGGGGCTGAGCGTGGCCGCCTCGGCGATATCGACCCGAAACGGCAGGTCAGACTCATCAAACGCTTCTTCCAGCGTGCCGCGCAGTGCAGGTTCCAGCGGCGCTCCCAGCACGAGCAGATCCAGGTCGGAATAGGGTTTGGCCGTGCGCCCGGCACGCGAACCAAACACCCGCACGCGCCGGCGCTCGATGTGGGCATCGACGATAGAGCAGACCAGCGCTTTCTGGGCCGGCGTGAGATTAAGCATCGCGCACCTCCAGCGTGGCCAGCAGGGACTGGGCATCCCGCGCAAAGGCTTCAAGCTCGGCAGCGAGCTCCATGGCAACCTGGGCGTCGTAGGCGTGGGAGGTTTTGTTTCTCTGCACCAGATACACGAACCAGGGTTCGGGCGAGCTGATCAGCCCGCGCTCGGCTGCCACCCGGAAAAGCGTGCGCTTGCTGTAGCCGTCAACCTCTGCCGTGTTGCCGATTTCCAGTTCAATTTGACGCTTGAGCATCTTCCAGCTCAACTCAAAGCAGTATTCAAAGCGCTGGATGCAGGCGTCGCGAACTTCCTCGTCAGCCAGGTTCGTGCGGCGGCGCGCCAGGCCGCGCTCCAGGCTGGCAAGCGCTTTGCGCAGGGGTGACAGCTCAAGTTGCATGGCGTAAGTCCGTGGCAAAAGTGTCTGAATTCATCCAACGCCGGCGCTGCCGGCGATGAAGCTCCCCGACTTGCCGCCATGCTTTTCCAGCAGCTTGACGTCGGTGATCGTCATGCCCCGGTCCACCGCCTTGCACATGTCGTAAATCGTCAGCAGGGCGATGTTGACGGCGGTCAGGGCTTCCATCTCGACACCGGTGGGGCCGACGGTTTCCACCGTGGCGGTGCAGCTGACCGTCCCAGTTTCATCATCAGATTGGCCTGTAGCCGGCGAACCATGGTCTTGGGTAGCTACGAATTCAATAGCAACCCGGGTCAGCGCCAGCGGATGGCAGAGCGGGATCAGTTCGCTGGTTTTTTTTGCCGCCATGATGCCGGCGATGCGCGCGACACCCAGCACGTCGCCCTTTTTGGCGTTGCCGGCCTGGATCAGGGCCAGCGTGGCGGGTTTCATCACGATCAGGCCTTGCGCGACGGCAATGCGGTGCGTGGCTGCCTTGGCCGCCACGTCGACCATGTGGGCCTGGCCCTGGCCATCAAAATGGGTGAGTAATGAAGAAGAGTGCGTCGTCATGCTGATACAGAACCTTTACAACTATGCGTCATCATAAGAGCTTGTTTGCCGCTTCATCAATGCCGGGAAGGTGATTGCTTTTGACTCCCTCTGTCCGCGCCAGTCGCGCCCTTTCGAAATCCCGCCGCGTCGCGGGGGGCTTGGCGCTGGGTTTGCTGCTGCTGTTGCCCGTGGCGGGGCGCTTGCTGGCCCAGACGCCGGGCGCTGCAGCCGGCCGGAGCAGCGGCTCGCTGCCATCGCTGGGTGACAACTCCGAGCTGTCGGCTGCCGCCGAGCGGCGCATCGGCGACCGCATTGCCGCCAGCATTTACCGCGACCCGGACTACATCGATGACCCGGTGCTGGTGGACTATGTGCAGGGCATCTGGTTGCCGCTGAAGGCCGCCGCGCGCGCGCGCGGGGAGCTGCCCGCTGAGCTCGATGAGCGCTTTGCCTGGGAGCTGTTCCTGATCCGCGACCGCAGCATCAACGCGTTTGCCCTGCCTGGCGGTTATTTCGGCGTGCACCTCGGGCTGATTGGCGCGGTCAGCAGCGCCGACGAAATGGCTGCCGTGCTGGCGCACGAGATGAGCCACGTCACGCAGCGCCACATCTCGCGGCTGATGACGCAGCAAAGCCGGCAGGCGCCCTGGATAATCGCTGCCATGGTGCTGGGCGCGCTGGCCGCCAGCAAGTACCCCGACGCGGGCAGCGCGGCCATCGTCGGGGGGCAGGCGCTGGCGGCGCAGGGCCAGCTTAATTTTTCACGCGACATGGAGCGGGAAGCCGACCGGGTTGGCTTTGGCGTCATGAGCGACGCGGGCTTTGAAAGCCGTGGCGTGACCACCATGTTCCAAAGGCTGCAGCAGGCCAGCCGGCTGAACGACAACGGCTCTTTTCCCTACCTGCGCTCGCACCCGCTCACCACCGAGCGCATCGCCGAGGCGCAAGCCCGGGTGCAGCTGGCGTCGGCCGCGGAGGCCAGGCCGTCGGCGCAGAAGCTGGCGGCCGAGGGCCAGGCACAACTGCTGCACGCCATGATGGCCGCGCGCGCCCGTATCCTGGCGGTACCCGGGGTCGACGCCTTGCGCGCCATGGTGGCCGAGGCCCAGCGCCGCGTCGCGGGCGTCGCGGCTTTGCAGACGCCGGCCTCGCCCGGCAATATCCGCGATGCCGGCGCGCTCTATGGCGGTGTGCTGGCGGCCGCCCAGCTGCGCGACTTTGCCGGCGCGCGCAGCCTGCTTGAGCGCCTCAGGCCGCTGGCCGCCGGCGTTGATCCGGCGCATAAATCGGTCGCGCTGCTGGCGCTGGAACTCGATCTGCTGGAGGGCCGCTTGCCAGTTTCGGCGGCTTCAGTGGCTGCGGCCGCCATGCCAGCGGCAGCTCTACCATTTTCACGCGCCGAGCTGCTGATGCGGGCCAGGGTCTTGCTCGCGGCCAGGCGCCCTGCGGAGGTGTCGCAGGGCCTGCGCGTGTGGGTGACTGACCATCCCAAAGATGCCATGGCGTGGCAGCTGCTGTCGGTGGCCTGGGGCCAACAGAACCAGAATGTGCAGGCGATTCGCGCCGATGCGGAAAGCCGCGCCGCGCAGCTGGACTACGCCGGCGCGC
>JBKJKI010000299.1:0-3583 GCA_046597475.1 Polaromonas sp.
TCAAAACCGTCGGTCCGCTACCGCGGCCGAATGCGAAGGAAGTCCCTCCACCCCGACACCTCAAACATACAAGCGCAGCGAGTTTGGGCGGCCCCCCGCTTTTTGAGCACAGCGCAGGTTGCCCGAAGCGAAGCGCAGGGACCCGGACAGCCGGGTCGCCTTTTCTTGGCTTACTTTCTTTTGGCGAAGCAAAAGAAAGTGAGTAGCCGCCGGGCGACCCCCGGCCAGCAACCCTACGCAAAGCCAAAAACACTATGAATTCAATAGCAAACTATGCTCGTAGTAACTGGACAAGAGGCCGAAACAGGCAATAGCTGGTCAATAATTTGACGGAAGAAAGCCGTCCGGCAGCTGCGCCAGGTCGGCGGCCTCGTCAATGTCCTGCAGTGTGGGCCCCCGCCACACGCGCAGGCCTAGCGTGGCCATGCGCCGCAGCGTTTCATCGGCAACGGCAGCGGTGCTCCAGGGCATGTGGCTGAAGAGTTCGGGGCAGGTCGCTTTCAGGCCTATCAGCACGTAGCCGCCGTCGCGCGCGGGCAGCAGCACCGCGTCGTGCAGCGTCAGCTGCAGCGCCGCTTCGTTCAGGCGCGCGCTGGTCAGACCCGGGCAGTCGGTGCCCATGAGCATCACCGGGCATAGGTAGCGAAGGAGGGCGCGCTCCAGCGCCCGCGCCATGCGCTCACCCAGGTCGCCCTCACCCTGGGCGGTGCGCGTGATGCTGGATGCAATCTCCACGTCCTCCCATGCCGGGTCTTGCGGCGCCGGGCTCATGCAGAGCTCGACCGCCTCTATGCCGGCGGCTGTGGCCTGCCTTAGCGCGTGGACCAGCATGTTGCGCGCCAGCGTGGCCGCGCCGTCGCCGCCTAGGGCGGGAATCAGCCGGGTCTTGGCGCTGCCGGGCTGAGGCGCCTTGGCAAAAACCACCAGATGCACCACATGCACCATGGCCGGCTAGCGGTAGAGTTCGGCCAGCCCCTCGGGCGCGGCGCCGCGCCAGTAGGCATAGCGCAACCGCCACATCAGCAACACGGTGCGCCAGACGCCGCGCGACTCCCAGCGCCGGCCCGAGGTGGCGACGCACGCGCGCAGGCAGGCCGGGCGCGAATGCTTCCGCAGCCGCGCCGACATTTCGATGTCTTCCATCAGCGGCTGGGCCGGAAAGCCGCCTACCGCCTCAAAGGTGGCGCGCGTCATGAACATCGCCTGGTCTCCGGTGGCGATGCCGGACCAGCGCGAGCGCAGGTTCATCAGGGCGGCGATCACGCGCAAAAAGCTGGGCCGGCCCTCGATTCGCACATCAAAACGGCCCCAGACCCGCGAACCCTTGGCGAGTGCCTGCGCAATCAGGGTGTCGGCATTGGCGGGAAGCCGGGTGTCGGCATGCAGGAAAAGCAGCACATCGCCGCTGGCGTGTTGCGCCCCGGCGTTCATCTGCAGAGCGCGTCCGCGCGGCGCATCAACCACGCGCGCACCGCCGGCCCTCGCCAGCGCCACCGTGTCATCGCTGCTGCCGCCGTCGGCCACGATGAGTTGGGCACCGCGTGCCCGCAGCGGCGCCAGCGCCAGCAGCGCCTGGGCTATGCCGGCCGCCTCGTTCAGTACCGGCATGACGATGGTGAGCGTGGGGGCTGTCATGGCGTGCCGCTGTTCAGTGTTCCAGCGCGCCGCCGCAGCTGCTGCCCTGGCCGGCCGTGCAGCCGTAGCAGTGGCCGGCCACGCGTATGGGCTGATCGTCCAGGCCGGTCTTGAGCAAATCGCGCAAATGCCTGCGCACGCCCGAGTTGCCCAGCGGCAGGCCGAGCTGCTGGTTGAAGTCGCAGTCCGACAGCCAGCCCTGCCAGTCGACGCTGACGGTGTTGCGGCACATCAGGCCGGCGAGGTTTTGCGCCTGGAAGCTGTTCCTGAGCAGCTCCATGTAGTCGTCGAAAGTGCCTTTGGACACCAGGGTCGAGCCGAAACGCTGGATCGGCATGTTGGTCAGTGCATACAGCTCGTTGAAGACAATGCCGAAGTGGGCCAGCAGCTCGCGCTTGTAGTCGGCCTGCAGCGCCTGCTGGCTGGGCGGCAGGCTGGCGCCCTGGGGGTTGTAGACCAGGTTCAGCACCAGGCCAGAGCCGCTCTGGCCGTAGCCGAGCTGGTTGAGTTGTTGCAGGGCGGCGATGCTCAGGTCAAACACGCCCTCGCCGCGCTGCCTGTCCACGTTGGCGGCCGAATAGCAGGGCAGGGAGGCAACGATCTCGACGCGCTGCGCCGCCAGAAATTCGGCCATTCCCTCCTGCCCGGGCTCGAACAATATGGTGAGGTTGCAGCGGTCTATCACCCGCACGCCTTGCCCGCGCGCGGCGCGCACCAGCTCGCGAAAGCCCGGGTGCAGCTCGGGCGCGCCGCCGGTCACGTCCAGCGTGCCCAGGCCGCGCGCCGCCAGCACCTGGGGAATAAGGGCCAGGGTGTAGTCATCCATCATCTCGGCTCGGTTGGGCCCGGCGCCTACGTGGCAGTGCACGCAGCTCTGGTTGCAGCGGTAGCCGAGGTTGACCTGCAGCGTGTCCAGGCGGGTGCGGCGGATTGCCGGGAAGGGCGTTTTCGTCAAGAGGGGCAGCGTGTCATGCATGGGTCGGTTCCGGGTTAAGCATCAGGCGAGCAGTGCGGCCAGCCGCGCACGCACCTCGGGCGCCATCGCATCCGGCTGGGTGACCAGGGCATTTTGCAGCGCGCCATGGGCCGGGCTGGCGGGTTGCTCGCTGCCCAGCAGGCGAATCGCCTCGGCCACCACCTGCTGGGCGCGTCCGGCGTTCTTCAGCAGGTTGGCCAGCGCCATGCTGGCGTTGACCTGCGCTTCACGCGGGTGCCAGCAGTCGAAGTCGGTCACCATGGCCAGCGTGCTGTAGGCCATTTGCGCCTCGCGCGCCAGCTTGGCCTCGGGCATGTTGGTCATGCCGATCACGCCCGCGCCCATGCCGCGGTACCAGTGGGACTCGGCCAGGCTGGAGAATTGCGGGCCTTCGATGCACACATAAGTGCCGCCTTCATGCAACGTCACGCCATGGCCGGACGGCTGCGCGGCCAGCACCTGGCGCACCGCGCTGGCCAGCACGCCGGCGGTGGCCGGGCAGACCGGCTGGGCCATGGAGACATGCGCCACGGCGCCGCGTCCGAAAAACGTGCTGTCACGGTGCCGTGTCAGGTCGATGAACTGATCGGGCAGCACCATGTCCAGCGGCTTGAAGTCCTCGCGCAGCGAGCCCACGGCCGACACCGACAGCAGGTAACGCACGCCCAGCATCTTCAGGGCGTAAATGTTGGCGCGGTAAGGCACTTCCGAGGGCAGCAGGCGGTGGCCGCGGGCGTGGCGGGCCAGGAACACGGCGGGCACGCCGTGCACCTTGCCCGTCACCAGCACGTCGGAGGGCGCGCCGAAGGGCGTGTCCATCACATGCTCCTGCGTGTCTTGCAGGGCGTCCATCTGATAGACGCGCGCGAGCATGTGATGGACACGCCCTTCGGCGCGCCCTCCGACGTGCTGGTCAGCGGCAGCGTGCACGGCGTGCCGGCGGTGTTTTTGGCGCGCCATGCACGCGGCCCC
>JBKJKI010000026.1:0-4639 GCA_046597475.1 Polaromonas sp.
CGTATCCGCTTCTTGTTCATCAGGCCAGCGCTTTGCCTTCGGCTTCCTCCAGATTCGCAGTCGCCCGCGACACCCTTGCCGTTCGGCTAACTCTTCCCCTTGCCGGGTGAGTAGAGGTCTTTCACCTCCAAGTAAGTGCGCCCTGCCGGGCGCACCAAAAAAAGAGGGACGGCATTGCTGCCGTCCCCTGTTTGCGGCACCCTGAGATGCCAGCAATAAACTCAAGCCTTGATCATGCCAGCATCAGCCATGGGCCTTGACGGCATCCCGCATGGCCTTGACCTGGTCATGGTTGCGTTGCGCCCCCTGGGCCTGGCGCTCAACCACGCCGCGAATGGCAGCAGGCAGCGTTTCCTTGAGCGCTTTGCGGTAGCGGGCGACCGCCGAATCCTCGCCACGTTCGCATTCGTCCAGCATGGCCTGGTCGCTGTAGCCGCTCAGCGTTCCGCGAACCGAGACCCAGCCACGGTGCAGCGCTCCGCTCACCGAGCCGCCTTCATCAGGCTCGCCGCCCAGCTGCCGGATCAGCGTCTGCAACTCCTGGCCCGCCGCGCGGCATTCGGCGGCATGGCGCATCAGCATGGTCTTGATGTCTGCCGATTTGGCATGCTCGGCCGCGGTGTTGAAGCCGAATTCGCCGTCGCGGCAGGACTCCAGAAGGTCATTCAAGGTGTCAATGACATCATCATTGTCAACAAGGCCGGGACTGGCAGCCTGGATGGTGTTCTCGGCGCTCCCCTGCATGCCGCCGTAGCTGCCGCTTTGCAATGCCACGCGGTCCCAGGCTGCGCGGCTGGCAGCCCTGGCCTGCTCCCAGCTCAGGCTTGAGCGTTCCCGCTGGCTCTGCCATTCGCCGGCAAGCCGGCCTTCCACATCCTCGAAACTGCCGTCGTAGGCCGTGCGCTCCCGCAGACCAAGGCGGTAGGCCGGCCCATAGTCGTCGAAAGTGCGGCCGCTTTCGTAATAGGGTTCGCGCTTGTAGTTGTCGCGCCAGTAGGCCTCTTCCAGCGTCGGGTTCACCGACTCGGCCACGGCCTTGCCGCCCAGTCCACCGGCCACGGCGCCAACGACGCCGCCAACCACCGCTCCGACAGGGCCGCCAAACGCGCCAGCCGCTGCGCCTGCTGCCGCGCCACCCATTGCGGCGCCCACGCCAGTGCCTACCGGGTGAGCACCCGGCTCCCTGGTGATCGGATCAAGATTCAATGATTTTTCATCTGTCATGGTGAATTCCTTCAGGTTAAGTGCCAATGGCGATAGTGCCGAACCGGCCGAATCGGGTGGAACCCTTCCTGGCTCTTGTCGGCGCATGCCCTTATGCTTACCGAGCGGAAGACCCGCGTCGGTCAGGCAAGCACAAACAGCCCTGTAGGAGAAGGCCGCAGACGTGCGGCGGCACTCCGCCCCGGGCAAACAAGGGGTTTGGCATCTGTTTTTTGCCTTTTAACGGTCAAAAGTGCTTTATGCCCAAGTAGTACGGCCTTATATTGCTATATTATTAATAGCAAGTAAAGCTAGGCGTCAAGCTCGGGGTAATGGCGAAAAATTCCATCCTCGTTGAAGGCAAGCCGGCGTTCGCTCGACAGGTAGGCGGCAATACGCTTGTGCTGCGCCACCCGCGTGTGCAGGGCGGCAACCAGGGGCGCTTTCTTCAGGGCGCGGCGGCAGGCTTTGGGAAAGGCGTAGCGCAGGCCCTCCACCAACTGGAACAAGGACAGATCGGCATAGCTCAAGCGCTTGCCCACGAGGTGCGCATCGCCCTTGGGATTGCGCAGCAGCACAGCCTCAAACCAGGCCAGAAACTTCGGCAGGCGCTCCGTGTAAAACGCCTTCGCGCGCCGGGCGGCCTCGGGCTTCTGGTCTTCGTAATACAGCCCCGTGGCAATCGGGTGGTGCGTGTCGTGGACTTCGGCCACCGCATCGGCAATTGTCAATTGCAGCTGGTGCGCCCAGAGTTGCTGGCGCTCATTCCTGCCGGCCAGGCCCAGGGGCGGCCCGAGGTAGAGCAGGATGGCGGCAGTCTGGCCAATGACGCGCTTGCCGTCCACCAGGAAGGGCGGCGCGAACGGCGGGTACATCGCCCCCGGACTTTCAAGGAAGTGCATCATCGCCGGCACGCCCTGCCCTTCGCCCTCGCAGCCGCGCGCCACGTCCACGTAGTCGGCTCCCGCGGCCTCCAGCGCCAGCCGCACAAACTCGCCGCGCCCCTGGATGGTGGGCCAATAGTGAAGTTCATAAGCCATGTGAATTCCTCCAGCAAGTGGAAGTGGGCAGCCTTGGCCCCCGAGCGGCCAATCAGCCCGCCGCGGCAATCTGGCGCAGCGCCTGCTCAAACACCTCGGGCGGCTGTCCGCCTGAAATCAGATGGCGGTCATTGATGATGACGGCCGGTACGGAATGGATTCCCTGCGTCAGGTAATACGACTCACGCTCCCGTACTTCCTCTGCATAAAGGTTTGAGGCCAGAATCTCCCGGGCGCGCGCGGCATCGAGTCCCGCACTTGCGGCCACGCGCGCCAGCACTTCATGCGACGCAGGGCTCTGGCCATCGGTGAAGTAGGCCTTGAGCAGCCCCTCTTTCAGGGCGCGCTGCTGGTCCGCGCCCTCCAGCCCGGCCCAATGCAGCAGGCGGTGCGCGTCAAAGGTGTTGTAGATCCGGCTGCGCCCGCCGCCTGGCTGATCTGCCTTGCTGAAGGTAAAACCCAGCGCCCCGCCACGCAGGCGGATACTCTCGCGGTTGGCCTGCGCCTGCGCGGGCGTGATACCGTACTTTTCGGTGATGTGCTCGGTAATTTCCTGGCCTTCCGGGCCCATCTGGGGATTGAGTTCGAAGGGCTGAAAATGCAGCTCGGCGCTGATCTCACCCGCCACGCGCGCCAGCGCCTGGTCCAGCGACTTCAGGCCGATGGCGCACCAGGGGCAGGAAACATCGGAAACAAAATCGATCTTGAGCGCTGTGGTCATGGAAGGCCTTTTTTCGGGGTTGGCGCCAGCATGGTTCGGGGGCGCAAGGCTCCAGTTGGTGTTGCGCCCGGGAATATTCAAGTATTTTCACCCGCAGCCACGCAGGGTGCCTAACGCCCACCCAGGCCCATCGCCCGCGAGATCACTTCCTTCATGATCTCGTTGGTGCCGCCGTAAATCCGCTGCAAGCGTGCATCGGCATAGGCCAGGGTGATCGGGTATTCCCACATATAGCCGTAGCCACCAAACAGCTGCACGCACTCGTCCATGACCTTGCACTGCAGGTCGGTAGTCCAGTACTTGGCCATGCTGGCCGTGGCGGTATCCAGCTTGTCCCGCGCCACCAGTTCGACGCATTTGTCGACAAACACCCTGGCAACCTGCACTTCGGTTTGCAGCTCGGCCAGCCTGTAGCGCGTGTTCTGGAAATTGGCCACGGGCTGGCCAAACACCTTGCGCTCCTTCACATAGGCCACCGTCCAGTCAATGGCAGCCTGCGCCGAGGCAACGGCACCAATGGCGATTTGCAGCCGCTCCCAGGGCAACTGCTCCATCAGGCAGATGAAGCCTTTGTTCTCCTGCGCATCGCCACCCAGCAGGTTCTCTGCCGGAACGCTGACGTCGCTGAAAAACAGCTCCGACGTATCCTGCGCCTTCATCCCAAGCTTCTTCAGGCGCTTGCCAGCGGAAAAACCCGGCATGCCACGCTCCACCAGCAGCAGACTGGTGTCTTTGGCGCCCGCTGCCGGCATGGTTTTGGCCACTACGATCACCAGGTCGGCATGCCAGCCGTTGGTAATGAAGGTCTTGCTGCCATTGAGCAGGTAACTGCCGTCGGGCTGCCTGAGCGCGGTCGTTTTCACGCCCTGCAGGTCTGAGCCGGCGGCCGGCTCGCTCATGGCAATGGCGCCGACCATCTCGCCGCTGGCCAGCCTGGGCAGGTATTTTTGCTTTTGTGCCTCGGTGCCGTAATGCAGGATGTAGGGCGCGACGATCTCGCTGTGCAGGCCATAGCCAATGCCGCTGAAGCCGGCGCGCGCCAATTCCTCCATCTGCACCACCGAATAAAGCTTGTCGGCGCCCGAGCCGCCATAGGCCTCGGGCATGGTCATGCACAAAAAGCCGTTGCTGCCCGCCTTGTTCCACACCGCACGGTCCACATAGCCCTGCTCCTCCCAGTCGGCATGAAAGGGCGCGATTTCCTTGTCCATGAAGCGGCGAAAGGCATCGCGAAAGGATTCATGGTCGGGGCTGAAAAGGCTGCGGTCAATCATGGGGCACCTGTAGGGATGGACTGGAAATTTATGCCAAGCAACTGCTTTGTCAAATGAATATACTTCAACAGCCCTCCTGTTTGAAGAAAGCCAGCATGAACGAAGCATTCATCTACGACGCCATTCGCACGCCACGCGGCAAAGGAAAAAAAGACGCCAGCCTGCATGAGGTCAAGCCCGTCAATCTGCTGGCCGGCGTGCTGACGGAATTGCAGCGCCGCAATGGCTTGGACACGGCAGCCGTCGATGATGTGGTGATGGGCGTGGTGTCACCGGTGGGTGAACAGGGCTCAGAGGCTGAGAGTTTTTCGAGCGTCGGCGTAGACACCGTGCCCGTTGCTGTTGACGGCGACCGCGCCGACATTCGGACGAATTGCGCCGCCGATGCTCGTGATGAACGC
>JBKJKI010000111.1:0-8839 GCA_046597475.1 Polaromonas sp.
TTAAATCCAGTAGGTAATCCCCCGGCTTTGCCGGGGTGACAGTAGTCGTTTGACATTTACGTGGGTATGGATGTCCATCGCAGAAACTTCCAATCGTGAGCCGCCAAGCAAACGAAAGGAAGAACCGGATGGACAAGATAGAAAGCCTAAACCACACGAAATGGGACTGCAAGTACCACGTTGTGTTTATACCGAAGGGTCGAAGGAAAGTGCTGTATGGACAGCTGAGAAAGCATCTTGGAGAGGTGTTTCGTGGACTGGCCCAACACAAGGAAAGCCGAATCGAAGAGGGTCATTTGATGGCCGATCACGTTCACATGATGATATCGATACCGCCGAAATATGCGGTATCGAACGTGGTGGGCTACATCAAGGGAAAAAGTGCGATTCACCTGGCCAGGGTGTACGGCGAGCACAAGAGGAACTTTACAGGGCAAAGTTTCTGGGCGCGAGGGTATTTTGTCTCGACGGTCGGTCGGGACGAGGAGGTCATTCGCAACTACATCCGGCACCAGGAGAAGGAAGACGAGAGATTGGAACAGCTCGGGCTGTGGAGATAAGTTGCCACCGTAGAGGTGGCGCCAAGAGTTGGGGCCGCGTGAGCGACCCCGTTTAGCCGCTTTGAGCGGCTCACAAAATTGAAAACCCCCGGCTTTGCCGGGGGATGGTTATTTGATTCGCCCGGAGTTGCGAGACGCCGGCGAAAAAAAAAGCCTTCAGGGTTTGGCGGCAAGCAGGCCTTTTTCACGCAAGATGTTGCCCGCCACCGAGAACGCATGGTTGGCCGCTGGCACACCGCAATACACCGCCGCCTGCATGATCACTTCCTTGATCTCGTCCGGCGTGAGTCGCGATTCCGGCGGGCCGTCCAGCGCCGCCCTCACATGCAGGGCAAACTCTTCGTAGGCCTTCAGGGCAATCATGGTGGACAACACCATCAGGCGCCGCGTCTTGTCGCCCAGCGCCGGACGGCCCCAGATTTCATTCCAGGCATAGCGGGTGATCAGGTTCTGGAACTCACCATTAAAGTCATTAACACCGTGCAGGGATTTGTCCACCCAGACGTCACCCAGCACCCGGCGGCGGTTGACCAGGCCGCTGTCGTAATCATTCATGGAATCGTTGCTGTTCATGGCGTGGCCTTTGAAGGGTTGCTTGCCATACCCTGGAGCTGTGCGGCCAATGCCTGGACCTGGGACTGCGCCAGCCGTGCAGCGTCTTGTGCCAGGTCGGGACTGAACCATTCCCCGGCGACCGCTGGCGACAAGATGGCCCGCAGTGCCTCCAGGTTGGCGCGCATGCGCCCGGCATCCACGTGCAGGCCGGGTAGCGCCTGCGCCATCGCGCGCGCCGAGCCGTGCGCTGACATCAGCAGTCCGGGCCATTCGGCCAGCTCCGCCTGCCAGTTGCCCAGTGCCCGCTCATGCTCTTGCGGCATGGTGGCCAGCAGGGCCGCCACTCGCTGCGGCGCCCTTGCGCTTGCCGCCAGCGCCACCATGCAGGCGACAGGATTGCGCTTGTGCGGCATGGCCGAGGAGCCGCCGCGCCCGGCCTCGCTGGGTTCGGCCAGCTCGCCGATCTCATACTGGCTCATCAGCGAAATGTCCTTGGCCATTTTCCCCAGGCTGCCCACCAGCAGGCCCAGCTCGCAGCCCAGCGCCAGCCATTCGTCGCGCTGCGTGTGCCAGCTCGAAAGCGGTGCCTTGAGATTCAGGTCGGCCGCCATGAGCGCGATGACCTGCGGGCCCTTGCCCTTCATCTGGGCCAGCGTGCCCACGGCGCCACCCAGTTGCACGCTCAGGGCGTCGGCCCGAATACCCTGCAGGCGATGCAGGCTGCGCACCAGGGGTGCGGCCCAGCCGGCGCATTTCAGGCCAAAACTGGTGACCGATGCCGGCTGCATGAGGGTGCGTGCCAGCACCGGGTCTGCCGCATGGAGCCGGGCCAGCTCCAGCAGGGCAAGCGCGGCCTTGCGGACATCGGCCTCGATCAGGCTCAGCGCGTCGCGCGTGACCAATACCAGCGCGCTATCGATCACATCCTGGCTGGTACTGCCGAAATGCACATGGCCCGCGGCCTCCTTGTTGAACAGCCCGACGGTTTCCTTCAGGCTCTTGACCAGCGGGATGGCGATGCTGCCGGCACGGCCGCTTTCGCGCACGATCTTGGCCACGTCAAAAAGCTCGACCTTGCAGGTGCTGATGATGGACTGCGCGGCAACCTCCGGAATCAGGCCGACACTGGCCTGGGCCTGGGCCAGCGAAGCCTCGAAGCGCAACATGGCTTGCAGAAAGTGGCGCTCACTGAAGGCCTCCAGAACCTCGGGGGTGGACAAAAAACCTTCAAAAATGCTGCTCATGGTATTTCTGGCTGGTTGACAAAAATTTTGAAAAGATGCCTTGGCGCGCCGCTCAGCGCTTGAGGCGGATCTGATTGGGCAGCGGCACCGAGCGCCGCAAAACGTCCTCGCCCAGCCAGATCGCCGAGCGTCGGGCACGCAGCGCCACGGTGGACAAGGGCATTTGCTGGTAGTCGTCATTGAAGACCTCAAAGCTGTAATCGCCGCGATAACCCAGACCATGAAGCCGCGTTACCAGTGTCGCCAGTGCTTCGCTGTGCACGCCCTCGCCCGGAAAAACCCGGAAATGACGGGCCGTGGCTATCCTTTCTTCCACCGACTTGATCTCCGTCCACATGAAGTCGGCCAGCTGAACCAGAAAAATCTTGTCGGGCTCCAGCATGTCCAGCTCGTCCAGAGAGGTGTTGGCCGCAAACATGTGAAACGAGTCAAAGCCCAGGCCGAGGTTGGGCATGTCGGCCTGGCAAACAATGTCCCAGGCCTGGGGAAACTCATTGACGACCCGACCCCAGGACAAGGCTTCGTAGGCAATCTTGATGTCCATCGGAATGGCCAGCATGGCCAGCTTGCGCAGGTCCTTGACCAGGGTCCGGGTGTCACTGCTCGCATGCACGGAGGTTGACGAGCAGATCAGCAGCAGGTGGCAGTCCAGCGCATGGCACATTTCCAGCATGGATTTGGCGATGTCCACCTTGTAGTCATGCAGGTGGCCGGACAGCCCCTCGAAATCGCGCAGCACCTGAAAACCGGTGACCCGCAAGCCACTCGCGCGCACGGCGGCCACGGCAGCCTCCATGCCGTCGGCGTGGCCGACCAGATCGCGGGCGGACAGCATGATCTGGGTAAAGCCGGCTTCGCGCACCGCCTTGAGCTTGGCCTCGAGTGGGCCCGCCAGCGAGATGGTGTCCATCCCGAAATCACCGATGTTGCCGCTGTAGTGGTTCATGATGCCGTCCTGCCCGCCTGGCGCGTGTTGTGGACCAGCTCGAAACTCACGCTGCCCAGCCAGGTCTTGGTCAGGGCGCCGCGGTCTTCGGTGTGAACGCCGCGTGACTCGACAAACTCCACGCCACGCTTGCCCAGCTCGGCCACTGTTGCCAGCACGTCGGCGCAGCCCAGTCCAACGCGCTGCAGACCCTCCTCGCCTTCGACGTCCAGCACGCTGGCTTCGGGCTCGATCAGCTGGAGGTAAAAGCGTGATGCGGCCGGGCATGGGCTACGCAAGATCCGCCCTTTGGGCAGGATGCCAAAGCGCTGGTTGGCCGGCAGATCGGTGAAGCCGAACAGCTCGCGGTAAAACTCGGCCCAGTCCTCGGTGCGCTCATTGCCGATGTATTGAACGATGCCAAAAAAATGCAGGCCGCTCACGGCCGGCGGATGCTGGTCCACCGTGGACAAGCCAGGAAGGGGCACAAAATCCACGTCGTAGATGGAGAACTTGTCATAGCGGTCGACAAAGTAAATGCGGCTCTTGCCCACGCCATGAATGGCCGGGATGTTCAGCTCCATCACCTCCACCCGCGACTGCACGGCCCAGGCACCCCGCTCCAGCGCGTGGCGGTAGGCGGCCGCGGCGTCGCGCACGCGCAGGGCCACGGCGGCAATCACTGGCTGATCAGTCGGCGCAGAGCCATTGGGCATGGCCGGAATGTGGGCGTTAACGATCACATTCATGCCGCCCTGGCGGTACAGCATCACCTCGCGCGAGCGGTGACGGGCGATCGGCCGAAAGCCCATCATCTCCAGCACCTGCCCCAGCGCCTGGGGCTTGGTCGTGGCGTATTCGATGAATTCGATCCCGTCCAGTCCAAGCGGGTTGACGGGCTCCTGGATCGATTCCCGATCGGTGGTGTTTGCCTGAAGAGGGACGATCATGGTGTTCTCCGGTTCAATGAAGCTATTAAATATGCGGCAAGTGGCCCTTGAATATCGGTGCTGCTTTCCATCGTGGAAAGCATGGGCTCAAGCCTCGACTGCTCGATGATCACAACAAACTGCGCTACTCCTCTGAACTTTAGCGGTAGAAAGACATATGCCAAAGTAAATAAAAACCAATTTGTTCGATAATCGCGCGAGTTAGATTGATCATCGAGCCAATCAAGGGTTTTCATTTAGACAACCCAGGACCATCACAATAAACTTATCAGACTGCGGCAGCGCCCCGAACCCGGCAAAACCGGACTTGATGGGCAGCCGTTCCGCAGCCTGCCGCGATGACTCATGAAAGCGCTCTGGCGCCCTTTGCAGCAGCGGCAAGAGTTTGCGCACGTATCCTGTCATATTCGGACTGGGGTACCGGCATCGCATCGGGATTTCCGAGGTCGTTAAGGTGAACCCGAAAGGTCTCCCGCGCACTCCAGACGGCAATCGCCGCAATGACGGTCACGGCAAGGGTGATGGTGCCGATCATGAGCGGAATGTCGGTTGCGCCGGGAGGCGCGACGTAGGCAAAGAGCGCCGGAAGCATTGCCGTGACCAGTGTCCCGAGATTCTGCGAGATCGCCATGGCCGAGACCCGGGTGCGCGTCGGGAACATTTCGGGATAAAAGCTCGGGAAAACGGCGTTGTAACCCTGGTAGACGACGCCCCACATGAGCAAGGACATGACAATGGCCAGCGGCACGTTGTGGATGCTGATGGCGTAGAGGTAGGCGAACGAGAGCAGACCTGCCACGAGTGAGCCGACGATCATCGGCGGCTTGCGGCCAATCCTGTCGGACAGGCTGCCCAGATAGGGGATCACAACGATGGCCACGCAGTTGCCCAGTACCGGAATCCAGAGGTAGACATCCTTGTCGAAGCCTATCCCGTAGCCTGGCTGGACCGCGTAGGCCGCGCCGAACACCGAGGTCACCACCGGAATGACATTCATCAGCGACGCGCAGGCGACCCGCAGCATGTCACGCCAGCTCTGCATGATCGCCTGGATGACCGGCGCTTTCGGGACCTTCCCGTGCTCGCCCACCTCAGCAAAGGCGGGCGTCTCATCCACCTCGCGGCGAATGATGTAGCCCGCCATGATGACGACGAAACTCAGCAAAAAGGGAATCCGCCAGCCCCAGCTGTTGAAGGCCTCGGTGGGCATGAAGTGGGCCAGTGGCAGAAATACCGCCGCCGCCAGGATCTGCCCGGCCTGCACGCCCTGCAGCGTGAAGCTGGCAAAAAAGCCGCGCCGGCCGAAGGGCGCATGCTCAAGAATCATCGAACTGGCGCCCGAGATCTCGCCAGCCACCGCAAATCCCTGGATCAGGCGCAGCAAGACCAGCAGCGCCGGGGCGAGCAGACCAACCTGGTCATAGGTCGGCAGCAGCCCGACAGCCATGGTCGAGAAGCCCATCAGGAACATGCACAGGATCAGCACCTGCTTGCGACCATGCGTATCACCCCAATGCCCGAGGAAAAAAGCGCCGATGGGCCGCGCGATGTAGCCGACGCCGTAGGTCGCCAGCGAGGCGATGATTGCCGTCTTGGGGTCTCCATGGGGAAAGAAGATCTGCGGAAAAATCAGCGCCGCTGCCGTGGCGTAGATGAAGAAGTCGTAGTACTCCAGCGCCGAGCCGATCCAGCCGCTGGCGGTGGCCTTTTTCGTCTGATGCGTGCCGTGCGGCTCATGTTCGAGGGAATTGGTCATGGTTGTCTCCACTGTCTAGGGGTAATTCAAGCGCAAATCATTTGTGGTTTGTGCGTGGTGGTCGCCTCCTGTGCGTCAGGAAATGGGAATTTCGCCGTGCAGCACCGCCGGATAAATCTGGCGGCGGATAAAGCCCGGGTCCTGCCGTACCGTCTGCGCGGCCTCATGCAGCCCGAAAAAGTCCAGGTAAAGCGCGCCCTGCCGGATCATCATTTCGAAGCCGGGGTGCGCCACCAGCCCTCTGCCGCGAGCCGCCCGCACCACGGGGCTTGGCTGGTTCTTCATCAGGATGTCGATCAGCGCGGCATCCGGCGCCATGCGCGAGACATCGCAGGGCATGGCGTCATTCGCATGCAGACCAAGAGATGACGCATTCACCACCAGATCGAATCCGGCCGGATCATTGCTGTCTACCGTCTTTACGCGGCCCGACCCGGCAGCGCCCAACCTATCGGCCAGCGTCCGCGCCTTGCCGGGTGTCGGGTCATACAGGGCAACTTCGGCGGCAACACCTTTTGAGACCTTTGAAGCCGGGCTGACCAGCGACGCGGCAATAGCCGACGCACCGCCACCCGCGCCCAGAATCAGTACACGTTTGCCGGCATAAGCGATGTTGAAGCCATTGAGCGCATCGACCAGTCCTTCGCCATCGAACAGATCGCCGACAAAATGCCCCTGCGCGTCGCGGCGCACGGCATTGACCGCGCCAGCCAGGCGTGCGAGTTCCGAAGAAACATCCAGCATGTCCAGCACCACCGATTGATGCGGGATGGTCAAAAACAGCCCCTTGATGTTGCTGGCCGAAAAGGCGGCGCGCACGAAATCCTGAACCCGTGCCGGCGGCACATGCACCGGCACCAGCACCGCATCGATGCCCAGCCTGGCAAAGATCAGATTGAACGACTCGGGAGCACGCACCTGCTCAACCGGATCACCCAGAATCAGATAGACGTCGGTGTTGCCTGTAATGGTGGAAAGCATGTGGGAACAAAGCCTTAAACGTTCGCTAATCGATACGAATACATAAATCAGCCTGAACTTTAGTAGCTGGTCGGACTATTTGAAAGTCAAAAATTCCATTAACGATCGACAATCGAACGAAATAGATTGATAAACGAACATAATCAGGGTTTTACCGAGGTCAATCGCGCCATGATCAAACCAATACTGGAGCCCATGACATCCATGAGCAAGCTCCCCCCGCCAGCCTCCACGCTCGACAAGCGTGACTGGATTGCAGGACTTGAAAAAGGCCTGTCCATCATTGAAGGTTTTGACGATGCCAATCCGCGCCTGACCGCCAGCCAGGCCGGCGCCCGCTGCGGCATGACGCGCACGGCGGCGCGCCGCTATTTGCTGACGCTGGAGCACCTGGGCTACGTGGCCAGCGACGGCAAGCTGTTCTGGCTGACGCCGCGCGTGCTGCGGCTGGGCCAGTCCTACCTGGAATCGGCGCGATTACCGCGCATAGTGCAGCCATTTTTGCAGCGCGTAACGGCGGGCACGCAAGAAAGCGCTTATGTCAGCGTGATGGACGGCGACGAAATTGTCTACATCGCGCGCAATGGCACCAGCCGCGCCATGAACACCGGCTATGTGCTGGGCTCGCGCGTGCAGGCCCAAGTCACGGCTGCAGGCCTGCTGCTGCTGTCCCTGCAGGCGTCCGACTGGCTGGAGAACTGGCTCGCAACCCGCGAACTCAAGGCCTACACCTCCTCCACCATTGCCAGCAAAGAGCGCCTGCGGCTGGAATTGGCGCGTGTGCGGGTGCAAGGCTGGGCGATATCCGAGCAGCAACTGGAACTGGGTTATCGCGGCATCGCGGTACCGCTGCGCGACCGGCATGGCGAGGTGCTGGGCGCGCTCAGCGTTACCATGCCCATGGGCCATGAATCCAGCGACGACGCGGTGGCCCGCGTCCTATCGGTGCTGAGCGAAACCGCACAGGCCATGCGACATCTGATCTGAGCTGCTTCAGCGCTTATTTACTATATTTTCAATAGCAAACAATAGCCGTACTATCTGGACATCAGGCCTTTTTCAGCAAATTTTTTGTTTTCTTGGCCACGCCAGGTTCACGGCAGGCCGGCAAGGGCATCAAGCCTGAGAAAACCTGCTGATTCGCTATAAAATAAATAGCTTGACCGGCCCGTACCCTCTGGACTTGTGGCCGATTTCATAAAAAAATCGGCAATCCCGGGGGCTGCCGCCCGAAATCAGCCGCGCTTGCCCATGATGTCCGGCGTGCTGACCCGCACGTCGGCGTTCTGCGCGCGATGGCGCAGCGCGTGCTCCATGACCACCAGCGCCAGCATGGCCTCGGCAATCGGCGTGGCGCGAATGCCCACGCAGGGGTCGTGCCGGCCCTTGGTCACCACCTCGGCGGGGTTGCCGGCGGTATCTATCGACTGGCGCGGCGTGATGATGGAGCTGGTCGGCTTGATGGCAATCGACACCTCCAGGTCCTGCCCGGTGCTGATGCCGCCAAGCACGCCGCCGGCGTTGTTGCTTGAAAAGCCTGCCGGCGTCAGCGAGTCGCCATGCGTCGTGCCGCGCTGGCTCACGCTGGCAAAACCGGCGCCAATCTCGACGCCCTTGACCGCGTTGATGCCCATCATGGCAAAGGCGATGTCGGCGTCGAGCTTGTCAAACAGAGGCTCGCCCAAGCCCACCGGCACGCTCGAAGCGGTGACGCGGATGCGCGCGCCGCAGGAGTCGCCGGCTTTGCGCAGCGCGTCCATGTAGGCCTCCAGGCGCGACACATCGGCCATGGGCGCAAAAAACGGGTTGTTGGGCACATGCTCCCAGGACTCAAACGCAATCGCCTCGTCGCCGACCTGCGTCATGCA
>JBKJKI010000246.1:0-6975 GCA_046597475.1 Polaromonas sp.
CTACATCGAACAGCAGCCCGAGCGCGCCAAGATCAACCCACTGGCCGACTGGACGCTGGGCGATGTCTGGCACTACATCTCGCTCAAGGCCATTCCCTACAACCCGCTGCACGACCAGTTCTACCCCAGCATCGGCTGCGCGCCCTGCACCCGCGCCGTGACGTTGGGTGAGGACTTCCGTTCCGGCCGCTGGTGGTGGGAAAACGAAAGCGCCAAGGAATGCGGCCTGCATGTGGCGGCCACCGGCTCCGCACCCGTTTCCCGCATCATTCCCATCCGAGAGGCGACCACCGCATGAACGCACGAACCGAACCCCGGCTGCTGGCCACGCTGAGCAACTCCCACCTTGATGCGCTGGAGGAGGAAACCATCTTCATCCTGCGCGAAGTCGCCGCCGCCTTCGAGCGCCCGGCGCTGCTGTTTTCAGGCGGCAAGGACTCGCTGGTGATGCTCAAGTGCGCCGAAAAAGCCTTTGGCGCCGGCCGCATCCCCTACCCCCTGCTGATGATAGACACAGGCCACAACTTCAGCGAAGTGACCGATTTCCGCGACCTGCGCGCCCAGGAGCTGGGCGCCGAGCTGATCGTTCGCAACGTCGAGGACTCGATGAAGCGCGGCACGGTGCGCCTGGCCCATGCAGGCGAATCGCGCAATGTGCACCAGTCGGTCACGTTGCTGGAGGCCATCGATGAATTTCGCTTTGACGCACTGATAGGCGGCGCCCGCCGCGACGAGGAAAAGGCGCGCGCGAAAGAGCGCATCTTCTCGCACCGCGACAGCTTCGGCCAGTGGCAGCCCAAGGCGCAGCGGCCCGAACTCTGGACGCTGTTCAACACCCGGCTGCAGCCCGGCGAGCACTTTCGCGTATTCCCGATTTCCAACTGGACCGAACTCGACGTGTGGCAGTACATCGAGCGCGAACAGATCGCCCTGCCATCGCTCTATTACGCGCACCAGCGCAAGGTGGTTGAACGCAAGGGCCTCTTGGTGCCGGTGACCGGGCTCACGCCGGCGCGCGACGGCGAGCAAGTCATTGAAAAAACCGTGCGTTTTCGCACCGTCGGCGACATCACCTGCACCTGCCCGGTGGACAGCCCGGCCGCCACCGCCGCCGAGATCGTGATCGAGACACTGGCCGCCGACGTGAGCGAGCGCGGTGCCACGCGCATGGACGACAAAACCTCGGACGCTTCGATGGAAAAGCGCAAGAAAGACGGGTACTTCTGATGAACACTATTGATTTGATAGCTGGAAATTGCCGTACTACCTGGACTTCAGGCACAAATGATCATAAATCGGCGCTGAAGTTCATCACCTGCGGCTCGGTGGACGATGGCAAGAGCACGCTGATCGGCCGCCTGCTGGTGGACAGCAAGGCCGTGCTGCAGGACCATCTGGCCGGCGTGCAGCGCGCTGGCGAGACCGACCTGGCCCTGCTGACCGACGGCCTGTCGGCCGAGCGCGAGCAGGGCATCACGATTGACGTGGCATACCGCTACTTCGCGACCGAAAGCCGCAAGTTCATCATTGGCGACGCGCCGGGCCACGAGCAGTACACGCGCAACATGGTCACCGCCGCTTCGAGCGCCGACGCCGCCGTGGTGCTGGTCGACGCAACCAAGCTCGACTGGGAGAACCCGGCGCTGGAACTGCTGGCCCAGACCCGTCGCCATTCGCTGCTGGTCAACCTTTTGCGCGTTCCTTCCATCGTTTTTGCCGTGAACAAGCTTGACGCGGTGGACGATCCTGGCCTGGCTTTCAGGCATATCAGCGACGCGCTGGCGGCCTTCGCCAGCGCGGCAAAAATTCCCGTTGCGGCGACCGTTCCGGTATCGGCGCTCAAGGGCTACAACGTGGTCGACGCCAAACCGGGCTGGTGCGGCTATGAGGGCCTGTCGCTGCTTGAATTGCTGGAAACGCTGCCTGGCGCTGCGGCCGAAACCACCGAACCGTTTGCCTTCCCGGTGCAGTGGGTCGAAAAGACCGCTTCGTCGTCGTCTGACACCTCGCAAGGCCGACGCGTCTTCTGGGGCCGCGTCGCCACCGGCGGCGTGCAACCCGGCCAGACCGTGACCGTCCTGCCAGGCGGACAAAGCGCGGTGGTTGCCCAGGTGATGGACCACGCCCGCCAGCCCAAATCCATCCTGGCCGGACACAGCGCAGGCATCGTGCTGGACCGCGAAGTGGACGTATCCCGCGGAGACTGGCTGCTGGCGGCGGACACTTTCGAGCCCTCGCGCGAGCTTTCGGTGACCATGGCCTGGATGGACGATGAACCGCTGGTCGCTGGCCGCACCTATTGGGCGCTGCAAGGCCATCGCTGGGTGAAAGCCAGGGTCAAGCGCATCGTGCACAAGCTCGATGTCAACACCCTGGCCGAGGAAACCGCCAGCGAGCTGCCGCCCAATGCCATTGGCCATGTCGAACTGAGCCTGCAGGAGCCACTGGCCACCCTGCCCTATGTCCGTTCGCGTGTGCTGGGTTCGCTGGTGCAGGTCGATACCGCCTCGCACAAGACCTCGGGCGCAGCGCTCGTTCTGTAAGTAAAACCGCCTTTTTTTCACCCCCGGAGGAAGCGCCTTTGGCGCGGCCACGAAAGCATGATTTTTGACCCTTTGCTTTCGTAATCCGTAGATTTACAACGGTATGCGCTTCATCAGCTTGACTTGTGAAGCATTGCCTTAAAATCTAGGGTTTCCACCGACTAGCCAAAATAACATGACACACGTCGTTTCCGATTCCTGCATCCTCTGCAAATACACCGATTGCGTGGATGTTTGCCCCGTCGACTGTTTTCGGGAAGGCCCGAACATGCTGGTGATTGACCCGGACGAATGCATCGACTGCGCGGTCTGCATTCCCGAGTGTCCTGTCAACGCGATCTATGCGGAGGAAGACCTGCCGGCCGATCAGCTGCATTTCATCAAGCTCAATGCCGAGCTGACCCACGCACCGGGCTGGAAGAGCATCACCAAGCGCAAGGAAGCCTTGCCGGATGCCGAGGAATGGAAAGACAAGACCGAAAAGCTATCGAAATTGGTACGCTGACCGGGCCTATTGCCACAGGACTGCATCGACTTTTTAAAAAAGCACGTCAAAAAATGGAACCTCAATTGAACCAAGAAGTGATCAACACGGCGGCCCTGCATGACGGTCCCATCGAGACCGATGCCGTCATCATTGGTGCCGGGCCTGTCGGCCTTTTCCAGGTGTTTGAGCTGGGTCTGCTCGAGATCAAGGCGCACATCATCGACTCACTGGCCTACCCCGGCGGCCAGCCAATCGAGCTTTACCCCGACAAGCCCATTTACGACATTCCCGCCATTCCGGTCTGCACTGGCAAGGAGCTGACCGACAGCCTGATGAAGCAAATCGAGCCCTTTGGCCCGACATTTCATCTGGGTCAGGAAGTCAGCGTGGTGGAAAAGCAGGGGGATGGCCGCTTCTTCGTCGAGACGTCCAAGGGAACGAAATTCCTGACCAAGACCATTTTCATCGCCGCCGGTGTGGGCGCCTTCCAGCCCAAGCTGCTGCGCGTTGAGGGTCTGGACAAGTTCGACAATAGCCAGCTGTTTTATCGCGTGAAAAACCCGGCCGACTTTGCCGGCAAGAACCTGGTGATCGTCGGCGGCGGCGACTCCGCGCTTGACTGGGCGCTGAACTTCGTCGCCGAAGGCCCGAACAAGGCCGAAAGCGTGATCCTGATCCACCGCCGCGACGGCTTCAAGGCGGCGCCCGCCAACGTGGCCAAGATGAAGGAGCTGTGCGATGCCTACGAAATGCAGTTCATCGTCGGCCAGGTCACAGGCTACGACGAAAAAGACGGCAGGCTGAGCGGCGCCAAAGTCACCGGCGCCGATGGCGTGACCCGCGTTGTCCCGCTGGATGTGCTGCTGGTGTTCTTTGGCCTGTCGCCCAAACTCGGGCCAATTGCCAACTGGAGCCTGGACATCGAGCGCAAGCAGCTCAAGGTGGACACGGAAAAGTTTTCAACGAATATCCCGGGCATTTTTGCCGTAGGAGACATCAATACCTACCCCGGCAAGAAGAAACTGATCTTGAGCGGCTTTCATGAGTGCGCCCTGGCGGCATTCGGAGCGGCGCCTTTCATCTTCCCGGACAAGAAAATCCACCTGCAATACACGACGACCAGCCCGAAACTGCACAAGGTGCTGGGTGTCGAGTCGCCGGTGTTTGACTAAAAAAGCGACTACCGACGACCGCGTCGCATGGTTGCCCCGAAGCCCGCTTTAATGCGGGCTTTTTTGTGCCCGCATGCAAACCGGCTGGCGCTGACATTTGCGCTGGCCTGGGCCAGCCGCATAAGGCCTTCAAGCCTCAGCGCAGCGGTTGGAGCCGCATGATCTGGGGCGCATGGCCATGGTTCAGTGGCCCGCTTCCCGCGCCGGTACGCACCCTGGCCCCCGCCTCCAGGGCAGCGCGCACATAGGACCGGGCCGCCTCCACTGCAGCCAGCAAGTCGGCGCCCAGCGCCAGATGCGCGGCAATGGCAGACGACAGCGTGCAACCGGTGCCATGGGTGTTGGCGCTGCGAATGCGAGGCCCGCGCATCCAGTGCACGGCACCGCCGCGCGTGACCAGCAAGTCACTGACCACGTCTCCGGTCAGATGTCCGCCTTTTAGCAGCACTGAGTTTGCCCCCATGCCCAGCAACTCCTGCGCGGCTGCTTCCATCGCCTGCTCGCTGTCAACTAACCGTCCGACCAGCAATGAGGCTTCGTCCAGGTTGGGCGTTACCACGGCGGCCCGGCCGAACAGCTCCTGAACGAGGGCCGCAATAGCCGGGTTGTCAATCAGCACCGCACCGCTGGTGGCCACCATCACCGGATCCAGCACCACGTTTGCCAGACCGTGGCGATCTATCGATTGCGCGACCGTTTGCACGATCTCGGGGGAGTGAAGCATGCCTATCTTTACGGCATGCAGCCCGATGTCTTCGACAACTGCGTCAATCTGCGCACGGACAATCGCGGGAGGAACGGCATGAATGGCGCTCACGCCCAAGGTATTTTGCGCTGTCAGTGCGGTGATTGCCGTCATGCCGTAGCAGCCCAGCGCCGCAAACGTTTTCAGATCAGCCTGAATACCGGCACCGCCGCCGCTGTCAGAACCCGCAATGGAAAGGACACGGGGATATTCAAATTCAAAAGCTTGCACAGTCATCAGCTGTTTTTCCTCTCCAGGCGTGCTTCTATTGCTTCATCACACAGCGACCTGAGCCGGGAAGCGGCAGCCAGCGGATCATCCGCCGCGCATAGCGCGCTCACCATGGCAAGACCATTGGCGCCGGCGCGCAGGACCTCGCGCGCGTTACCTTCATGAATGCCGCCAATTGCCACCAGAGGCAAGTTGGTTACTCCGCGGATCTGCGCCAACCCATCCAGGCCCCAGATGGTCTTTGTATCCGCCTTGGTTGGAGTTGCAAAAACCGGGCTCACACCAAGATAGTCCAGCGGGAGTGATGCGCTTTGAAGCACATCGCCCATGGATTCGACCGACCATCCAATAAATACTTCAGACGGCAACAGTTTGCGAGCGACATCCACGGGCAGGTCACTTTGCCCCAGATGAATGCCGTCTGCACCACAGGCCAGAGCAATGTCAATGCGGTCGTTGATCACCAAGGGCACATGGTAGCTGGCCAGCAGGCTCTTCAACAACAGGGCTTGGGCCAGAAACTCGCGGGTTGGCAGGCTCTTTTCGCGCAGCTGTACGCAACTGACACCTCCCTGTACCGCCGCGGCAACCACATCGGCCAAAGGCTGGCCCCGCATCAACGAATGGTCCGTGACCAGGTACAAACGGAGGACATCGGGGTTCATTCTTGCCACGTGGCCACCTCCATCCTGAGCCGGCTCTCAAAGGTAGCCCGATCGAGTAATTGCAACTCATCAAGCAGTCTTGCTGCCATGCTGCCAACACCCAATCCGCTCGCCTGCGTCTTTTCGGCGGCCACCTCACCAGCAACTCCCAGCAAAGCCATGGCGGCCGATGTGGCACGCCAGGCATCTGGCTGCACAGCATTGAAGGCGCCCACGAGCGCTGATGCGGAGCAGCCGACACCAGTGATTCGCGTCATCCAGATATGCCCGTTGGACAAGCGGGTCCAACGTTTTTTCCGGTCAAACACATGATCAGTTTCACCACTGACGCAGACCGTGCTGCCTGTTCGCTCCACCAGCGCCATGGCGGAACCCAAGGCAGCGTTCGCAGCAGTGCTGCTGTCGACTCCACGCGTTTTGACACTTGAGCCAGCCATGCTCATGATTTCAGAAGAATTCCCCCGGATGACCGTAGGCGCCGCAATGGCCAGCAGCCTCTCGATGGTCTCGTTCCTGTAAGGAGTAGCACCCGCGCCCACCGGATCAAGTACAGCAGGAATGCCTCGCTCTGCAGCAATTCCCAGCGCCAACGCCATGCTCTCAACCCAGTAAGGGTCAAGCGTGCCAATATTGAGCACGAGCGCCTGGGCCAGACCCGCCATATCGCGCACTTCCTCGTAAGCATGAGCCATCACTGGGGACGCACCGGCAGCCAGCAGGACGTTGGCGTTGAAATTCATCACGACCAGATTGGTGATGCTATGTACCAGCGGTGAATTTCGGCGAACCGCCGCAATATCGTCCCAAAGATCTCTGGCAGAAAGATTCATAAACGTTTTCATGAATGAGACGATGAGATGAAGAATGGCGTGCCGGGGAGACAGCTTACACCCGGCATGCCAAAAATCATCAATGGAATCGGTCCGAGGCGAAAGCGGATTTCCATCGAGTAGGGTGAGGGGTTGCCCCCTCAGCCCCCTCAGCCCTCTCACACCACCGTACGTGCGGTTCCGCATACGGCGGTGCATTAAACATGCTGGAGGCGTCGCTGGGTGTCCAGCAACGAAACCAACCCGAGTTGGTCAAAGAAGCGTTTTGGATAGGCCGCGTTCATGTGGCTTGCTCCGGCGTT
>JBKJKI010000294.1:0-6959 GCA_046597475.1 Polaromonas sp.
CCCTGCACCCCGCCCAGCGCCAGCACGGTGTCGGCGCCGCACAGCTTCATGGTGTGCAGGATGGCCGGGTTCACGCCTGCGTCCTTGTGCGCCGGCGACGTCGCCACGATGTTGGGAACGCCGGCCACCTTGGCCGTGCAGACGCTCATGATGGCCGAGGCCGCATGGGCGTAGCGCCCGCCCGGAACATAGCAGCCTGCGGTATTGACAGGAATCAGCTTTTGCCCGGCAATCAGGCCGTCTATCAGCTCGGCCTCGAACTCGTGCAGCGAGTCGCGCTGGCGCGTGGCGAAGTCCCTGACGCGCTGGTGGGCAAAGGTGATGTCGTCCTTAACGCCTTGCGACAGGCTGCGGCTGGCCTTGGCAAACGCGTCCTCGCCAACAACGATGTCGCCATGCCAGCCGTCAAAGTCGCGGGCATAGCGCTCGCAGGCGCTACGGCCCTGTTCACTGATCTCGGTCAGCATGCGCTGGACGGTATCGGCGGTGGCGCTGTCGATGGCTGCAATAGGCGGTGTGGCTTTTTTCAGGTATTCAATGGTCATGAGGCGCTTTCAGGTGAAGTGAGGTGGCTTGAAAGAAGGCTTGAGGAATGTGTGCCTGGGTGGCGTTCAGGCGCGGCCCTTCCAGGGCACCACGCGGCGCTCGACGAAGCGCATGAGGTGGTCAAAGGCGTAGGCAATGGCGGCAATCACGACGATGCCCATGATCACGGTGGCGGTCTGCAAAAACTTCGAAGCCGTCAGCACCATGTAGCCCAGGCCGGAAGTGGCGGCCACCATCTCGGCCGCCACCAGCGTGGTCCAACCAAAGCCGATGCCGATGCGCATCGCGGTGATGATCTCCGGCATGGCCGAGGGCACGATGATGAGCCGGATGACTTGCCAGCGCGTGGCGCCAAATGAATACGCGGCATGGATCTGCTCGATGGCGGCCGACTTCACGCCCGCCCTGGCGCCGAGGGCCACCGGCGCAAACACCGAGAGAAAAATCAGCAGCACCTTGGAGGTCTCGTCAATGCCGAACCAGATGATCATCAGCGGCAGATAAGCCAGCGGCGGAATCGGGCGGTAGAACTCGATGGGCGGGTCAAAAATGCCTCGTGCCACCGGGCTCATGCCCATGGCAATGCCCAGAGGAATACCGACCACGCAGGCCAGCAAAAACGCGCCAAACACGCGCGCCGTGCTGATCCAGGTGTGCTCCCACAAGCTGGCGCCGGTAAAACCATTGCGTACCACTTCGGTGAAGGCATCCACCACCTCCATGGGCGAGGGCAGGAACAGAGGCTTGATCCAGCCGGCCTGCGTCACCAGCCACCAGATGAAGAGCAGCCCGGCGATGACTGCGGTACTGATCTTCAGGCTGTCGCCCTGGCCCGGAACGCCGTAGATTTCGCCCGGCTTGGCCGGCTTGGCGCGCTTGATGCCGGCCCAGACGGTGGGCTGAGCCGTTTTCAGCGTGTCATGCATGGTGTGCTCCTTCTTCATCGGTAAAGATGATTTGCAGGATCTTTTCCCGCAAGGCAATGAATTCGCCCGAGGCCTTGATGGCCCGCGCATTGCCAGTTTCAAAGTAGCGCCGGCTGAACGGCAGATCAAAGGAGTGCGAGATGCGGCCCGGGCGCGGCGACATCACGACCAGCTTGGTGCCCATGAACAGCGCCTCCTCGACGCTGTGCGTGATGAAGAAAACCATCTTCCCGGTATCACGCCAGATTTTCAAGATCAGCTCCTGGGCGCGTTCGCGTGTCAGCGCATCAAGCGCTCCCAGCGGCTCGTCCATCAGCAGGATGTCGGGGTCACTGGTGAGTGCCCGGGCAATGCCGACGCGCTGCTGCATCCCGCCCGACAGCTCGTAGGTGGCGGACTGCTCGAATTGCTGCAGCCCGAGCAGCTGGATGAATTCGCGGGCAATGGCTTCGCGCTTTTTCCTGTCATGGCCCTGAATCTTCAGGCCGAAGGCAACGTTGTCGAGCACATTGAGCCAGGGCAGCAGGGCGTGCTTTTGAAACACCACCGAGCGGTCGGCCCCAGGCCCGGTGACTGCCGCGCCGCCCAGCGTGATCTCGCCCTGGCTGGGCGCCATGAAGCCGGCGATGAGGTTGAGCAGCGTGGACTTGCCGCAGCCCGAGGCGCCCAGCGCCACAACGAAGTCGCCTTCGTTGATCTCCATGTTGATGTCCTTGAGGGCATGGACGGTGGTTTTCTTGCCCGGCAGCGGGTAGAAGACCGACGCATTGCGTATGGCGAGTGCAGTCATGAATATCGCTTCCTTGAAGAAGGGGACGTGCAGGCCGGGTCGTCAGTCGTCACTTGCCGATCGCCGCCTTGGCGATGGCTGGATTCACGAACTTCGTGTAGCTGGGGGCCGCCGTGCTGATGCGGCCATTGGCCTTGAGGAAGTCAGCCGTCGATTTCAGGGCCTTGGCCGAGCCTTCGCCCAGCATCTCCTGGCTGACCTGTTCGTTGCCATCCGGATAGGTGGCGCCGTCGAGCGCCCGCACCACATCGGCCGGCTTCATGCCGATGCGCTTGGCAATCTCTTTGACGTGGTTCGAGTCAGCGGCCCAGTCGGCCTTGTCTTTTTTGTAGGAAGCATTGACCTCATCCATCACCTTGGCAAAGGCGATCAAGCCTTGCTGGTTGGCGGCGGCAAACTTGCGGTCAACCACCCAGCCATTGAAGGTCGGATAGCCGGCCTTGCCAATGGCTCCAGCCGTGGTCAGCACCTTGCCGTCGGCCAGCACCTTGCTTGTCACCGGCTCCCAGATGAACGCTGCGTCAATGTTTTTCTGGCTCCATGCCGCGCCAATCTCGGGCGGCGACATGCCGACAATCTTCACGTCCTTCTCAGGGATGCCCCAGTTCTTCAGCGCGCCTATCAGCGAGAAATGCGCCGTCGAGCCGACGGGCACGGCAATCGTCTTGCCCTTGAGGTCGGCGGGCTTGTCGATGCCGGCGCCGTTGCGGGTGATCAGCGACTCGGACGAGCCGATCATCTTGGCGACCAGAAACATCTCGTAGTCCACGCCCTGGCTCGCACCTGCGGCCAGCGGCACCGAGCCAAGTTCGGCGATGGCTACCGCGCCCGAGGCCATGGCGGCATTGACCTCGGCGCCCGAGTTGAACTTGCGCCACTCGATGTTCCAGCCGGTCGCCTTGTCGAACTTTCCTTCCGCTATGGCCGCTTCGTAAGGCAGGGGCTCGCCGAAATTGCCGATGATGACTTTCTTCTGGGCCCAGGCCTGCCCAGCCAGCGTCAGAGAGATCGTCGCGCCGACCAGCAGCGTTTTCAGGATGTGTTTCATGGTGCGTCAAGCTCCGGTTGTTGAGGGTCTGTCGAAAGGCGGCTTCATGGTTGAATCAGCCGACTCAGCCAAATGGTATTGAGTTGAATCCCGTGGATATAGAGCCAAAATGAGTTATCTTTAGTGCCAAAAATAGATACGCTTGGATGGCTAAGGGCATACCCTGGGGTTGATTCAAGAAAGCAGCCAGCAAGCCTGGGGAATACCCTGTATTGGTGCGGTGCACCATAACAAGCCAGCGAGACTTGGCAGTTGATAAGAGGCGGTTTATGCGTAGCAAACAGGAAATTACCGATATCTGGGTCAAGCTGTTTCCGCAGTTCTCTGGCAGCAGCGCCACGCTGCAGGGGCGTGTCAAGGAGATGATGGTGCACAGCATCCTGATGGGACTGGTCCCCGCCGACACCAAGGTGCCTCCCAGCCGGACACTGGCCGATGCCCTGGGGCTGTCGCGCAACACCGTTTCACTGGCACTGCAGGTGCTGGTGGACAAGGGCTTTTTAATTGCCCGTTCACGCAGCGGCTTGTTTGTCAATCGTGACATCCTCCTGGGCCAGGCCAGCAAGTCAATGGCTGTCGAGCCTTCTGTGGCCGATCTGCATTGGTCGGGCCGATTCGTCTCAAGGCCTTATCGCCAGCGCAACATCACCAAGCCGGCCGACTGGCAAGACTACCGATACCCGTTTATCTACGGGCAATTCGATCCGAACCTGATGCCTTTGAAGGATTGGCGCGACTGTTCCCATCAGTCCCTGCTGGCTCCGGCCGTCAAGGGCTGGTCGCAGGACTACATAGACCGGGACTACGCGCCCCTGATCGACCAGATTCAGCACCGGCTGCTGCCTGCGCGCGGCATCATGGCCAGGCGCGACGAGATTCTGGTGACCGCCGGGGCGCAAATGGCCTGCTACATGCTGGCCAATGTGCTGCTGGATCGAAAGACGGTGGTGGGTATCGAAGACCCCGGTTACCCCGATGCCCGCAACAACTTCCAGTTACGCAGCGACCATGTGCGCGCCTTGCCCATTGACGGCGATGGGCTAATTGCTTCGCGCAGCATGGGCCAGTGCGCCTACGTCTTTGTCACGCCCAGTCATCAGTGCCCAACCACGGTGACCATGTCCCTGGAACGGCGTCAGCAGATTCTGGAACTGGCCCGAAAAAAAGATGTGGTGCTGTTTGAGGATGATCACGAAAGTGAACTCAATTTTTGGGGCAAGCCGCTGCCGGCGCTCAAAAGCCTGGACACGGATGGGCGTGTTGTCTATCTGGGCAGCCTGTCCAAAACCCTGGCCCATGGCTTGCGCATCGGCTACATCGTGGGGCCGGCCGACCTTATCCGTGAACTGCGCATGCTTCGGCGCCTGATCCTGCGCCATCCGCCAACGAACAACGCGCACACGGCCAGTCTCTTCATTGCGCAAGGCCATCACGACGCCTTCATACGCAAACTGAACGTCACCTACCGCGAGCGGCGCGAGGTGTTGACCAAGGCCTTTGGCGAGTGGCTGCCGCAGTTCGAGATTACCCCTTCACATGGCGGATCGGCCGTCTGGATCAAAGGTCCGGAAGGGCTCGATGGCCAGCAACTGGCGCGACAGTGTGCCGAGCGGCGCATTTTGATAGAGCCCGGAGAGGTTTTTTTCAACAAGCCGTCGGCATCAAACCGAAGCTGTTTCAGAATGGGCTACTCTGCCATTGCCTCCAGTTTGGTGCGGCCAGGCATTGGCGAGTTGCTGAAGGTTTGCACGGACATGGGCTTTGGCCCTCCGGTTTTGGCAAAGGGTAGGTCTTGAGGCCAGGGCAACGGGCGGGCTGGCGCTGTTTGTACAACAATACGGTCAACGCCGCGCGCTTTTGCTAGCGACGCCTCACACAAACAAGACCTCCGGGCCAAAGAAAAACCCATGAACATTCTTTTCATCGCCGATCCGCTCGAGTCCTTCAAGACCTACAAGGACACTACCTTCGCCATGATGCGCGAGGCGCAAAGGCGCGGCCACCGCATCAGCGCCTGCGAGCAGCAGGACCTGATGTGGCAGCGCGGCTCAGCCGTGATGGCCCATGTGCGCGACATCACGCTGACGGGTGACGCGCAGGACTGGTTCGAGGACCAGGGCAGGCGCGCCGTGGCGCTGAAGGACTTTGGCGCCGTGCTGATGCGCAAGGACCCGCCCTTCGACAGCGAATATTTTTATGCCACGCACCTGCTGGAGCAGGGCGAGCGCGATGGCGCCAAAGTGTTCAACAAGCCGCGCGCGCTGCGCGACCACCCGGAAAAGCTCGCCATCATGGAGTTTCCGCAGTTTATCGGCCCGACGCTGGTGACGCGCGACGCCGAGGACATCAAGCGTTTTCATGCCGAGCACCAGGACATCATCCTGAAGCCGCTGGACGGCATGGGCGGCATGGGCATTTTCCGCGTTGGGCCGGACGGGCTGAACCTGGGCTCGATCACCGAGACGCTGAACCGGCATGGCGCGCAAAGCCTGATGGTGCAAAAGTTTTTGCCCGAGATCGTCAAGGGCGACAAGCGCGTGTTGGTGATTGGCGGCAAGCCCGTGCCTTTCAGCCTGGCGCGCATTCCGCAGGGCAGCGAGGTGCGCGGCAACTTGGCGGCCGGTGGCGTGGGCGTGGCGCAGCCGCTGTCGGCGCGCGACTTCGAGATTGCCAACGCGCTGGGCCCGGTACTGGCCGCTCGCGGCCTGCTGCTGGCGGGCATAGACGTGATTGGCGACTATGTGACCGAAATCAATGTGACCAGCCCGACCTGCTTTCAGGAGATTCATCAGCAGGCGGGCTTTGATGTGGCCGCGATGTTCGTCGATGCGCTGGAAGCTGCAGTGGGCGCCGCTGGTATCTGATCGGCAGCCTGAACGCTGCCTCTGGAACGCGCAATGGCCGCTGCGCGAGTGGCGATGTTAAATTGCGCTCATCACAATTACGATCATTGGAGAGAGACCATGCGCAAATCATCCCAAACCCTTGCGGCCATTGCATTGAGCGTGGCCGCGCTGTGCATTGCCACGGGCGCCCAAGCCCAGACTCTTACTGGCCTTCAGGTGGATCGGACCACTGCAAAACCGGGCGAAGCCGTGTCCGCCACGGCCAGCTTCACCCCGGTGGACAGCCCGAACTGCGGCATGCGCATCAACTGGGGTGACGGCGCAGGTGACGACTTCAAGATCACCGAGCCGGCCAACATGCCGCTTAAGGCCAGCCACGCTTACGCACAGCCGGGTGACTACACCATTACCGCCGAGCCCAAGAAGGTGACGACCCGGCTGGGCTGCATTGGCAAGAAGCAATCGGCCATGGTGAAAGTCGTCGCGCCGCCGCCGCCGCCAGCACCCGCCGTGGCGCCACGCGCCGCCGCATTGCCACCACCTGCGGCGGCAGCGGCGCCGGCAGCTGTCAAGGTCGCGATGTGCCCTCAGGGCTGGAGCCTCAACGCGAAGTCAGTGAACAAGAAAACGGGTGCCTACAGCTGCACGGCTAAAGCCAACACAGCTGTTGAAGGGCCCAAGACGAACTGCCCGGGCGATCTGACGTACTTTGAGAACACGAAGAAGGGTCAGTTGGGCTGCCGGCCCTGAGCCGTTGACATTCACCGACCTCAGGCAAGCGCACCGTCCACGAACACCTTCAA
>JBKJKI010000005.1:0-43193 GCA_046597475.1 Polaromonas sp.
GACGATCGCCAAGAGCGGTACGAAGGAATTCATGGGCGGGCTGTCCGGCGACCAGAAAGCCGACGCGAAGCTGATCGGCCAGTTCGGCGTTGGGTTCTATTCAGGCTTCATCGTCGCCGACAAGATCACCGTGGAAAGCCGCCGCGCCGGACTGCCCGCCGCTCAGGGCGTGCGCTGGGTCAGCGACGGCACGGGCGAGTTCGAGGTCAGCGACCTTGAGCGCGCCGAGCGCGGCACCAGCGTCACCCTGCACCTGAAGGAAGACGCCGCCGAGTACCTCAACGCCTGGAAACTCAAGGGCATCATCAACAAGTATTCGGACCACATCTCGCTGCCCATCCTGATGGAAAAGGAAGAATGGAAAGAGGGCGAAAACGACCAGCCCGGCGAGATGGCCAAGACCGGCGAATGGGAAACCGTGAACCAGGCCGCAGCCCTGTGGACGCGGCCGAAAAAAGACATCACGCCAGAGCACTACGACGAGTTCTACAAGCAGATCAGCTACGACCAGGCGCCGCCGCTGGCCACCACGCACAACCGCGTCGAGGGCTCGACCGAGTACACGCAGCTGCTGTTCATCCCGTCCAAGGCGCCGATGGACATGTTTAACCGTGACAAGGCCGCCGGCGTCAAGCTCTACGTCAAGCGCGTTTTCATCATGGACGACGCGCAGGCGCTGCTGCCGACCTATCTGCGTTTTGTGAAGGGCGTGGTCGATTCGTCCGACCTGCCGCTCAACGTCTCGCGCGAACTGCTGCAGGAAAGCCGCGCGGTCAAGGCGATCCGCGAGGGCAACACGCGCCGCGTGCTGTCGATGATCGAAGACCTGGCCGCCAACGAGCCGGAGAAGTTCAAGGCTTTTTACGCCGAATTCGGCGCCGTGCTCAAGGAAGGCCTGGGCGAGGATTTCGCCAACAAGGATCGCCTGGCCAAGCTGCTGCGCTTCGCCAGCTCGACCAGCGACACGACCAGCGTGAGCTTTGCCGACTACAAGGCGCGCATGAAGGACGGCCAGGACGCGATCTACTACATCACCGCCGATACGCTGGCCGCCGCCAAGAGCAGCCCGCAGCTGGAGATCTTCCGCAAGAAGGGTATCGAAGTACTCCTGATGGCCGACCGCGTGGACGAGTGGGCGCTGAACTACCTGCACGACTTCGACGGCACGCCGCTGCAGTCGGTCGCCAAGGGCGCGGTTGATCTGGGCAAGCTGCAGGACGAGGACGAGAAAAAGGCCGCCGAAGAGGCGCAGACCCAGTTCAAGCCTATCCTGGAAAAGCTCAAGGAAGCGCTGAAAGACAAGGCGGGCGACGTGCGCGCGACCAGTCGGCTGGTCGACTCACCGGCCTGCCTGGTGGTGCAGGACGGCGACATGTCCACGCAGCTGGCGCGCATGCTCAAGCAGGCCGGCCAGCCCGTTCCCGAGGTCAAGCCCATCCTGGAAGTCAACGCCCAGCACCCGCTGGTCAAAAAGCTCGAAGCCAGCGCCGAATCCGCGAGTTTCGATGACCTGGCCCACATCCTGTTTGACCAGGCGCTGCTGGCCGAAGGCGGTTTGCCCGCTGACCCCGCGGCTTACGTCAAGCGGGTGAACGCCTTGCTGGCCTGAGCCTTGGCAAGTTGACACCGTGAAAAAGGCCCATTCGGGCCTTTTTTAATGAAAAGTGCCTGAGGTCCAGTCGCTACGGCTGAAGAATGCTATTTAATATGTAGCAACATGGCGCGCTCAGGCCATCAGCGGCGCGGCCTGCATCGCCTCGGTCTGCTCCACCAGCATGTCGACCTGGCCTTTCCAGTAATCACTTGAGCCGAACCACGGGAAGTTGATCGGGAAGATCGGGTCGTGCCAGCGCTGCGCCAGCCAGGCGCTGTAGTGCACCAGGCGCAGCGTGCGCAGCGGCTCGATCAGCGCCAGCTCGCGGCGGTCGAAGGCGCCAAACTCGTCGTAGCCATCGACCAGCGCGCCCAGTTGCCGGGTCTGCTGCAGGCGGTCGCCCGACAGCAGCATCCACAGGTCTTGCACCGCCGGGCCGGATCTAGCATCGTCCAGGTCGACGAAATGGGGGCCGGCCAGCGGCAAACCCTCGGGCGTCCACAAAATGTTGCCGGGGTGGCAGTCGCCGTGCAGGCGCAGCTGCGCCACATGGCCGACGCTGTCAAAAACCCCTTGCGCCACCTGCATCGCTTCTTCAAAAGCCTTGCGCCAGCGCGATTCCATATCCAGCGGCAAATAGCCGCCCGCGAGCAGCGCATCGCGCGAGTCGTAGCCAAAGGTCTGCAGGTTGAGCGCCGGGCGATGGACGAAAGGCCTGACGCTGCCGACGGTGTGTATGCGCGCCAGAAAGCGGCCTATCCATTCCAGCACGTCAAAGTTGTCGAGTTCGGGCCGGCGGCCGCCGCGACTGGGCGAGACGCTGAAGCTGAAGCCGTTGAAGTGGTGCAAGGTCGTGCCGTTCAGCTCCAGCGCGCCGACCACGGGGATTTCGGCCGCCATCAGTTCGCTGGCAAATCCGTGTTCTTCCAGAATCTGCGCGTCGCTCCAGCGATCGGGCCGGTAAAACTTGACGACCACGATGTCGCCGGCCAGATCCTCGCTGCCGACCGGGCTTTCCAGATGGACCTGGTAAACCCGGTTTTCATAGCTGGACAGCGCCATCAGCCGGCCATCGCCGGCCAGACCGACGCTGGCCAGCGCGTCCAGCACCACCACCGGTGTCAGGGACTCGTAGGCATGAATGGCGCTTGGCGCCGGTGTGGCCTTGTTGTGTTCGGTCATGCCTGATTGTCATCCCAGATTTGCCGCTTTGCAGGCGCTGCACTGCCCATCCCGGCCCGTAGCGGTGACACTGACGGAAATAATGATGAAAACCTGCTAATGTCCAATGGCTATCGTCATTGTTTGCTATGAAAATAGTAGTATAAATTTCGGGTAAAAAACTGTTCGGGTTTCGGGTTCTGCGACCGGAAAGCAAAGCGGTCCGCCAGTTTAAAACCAGCGGGCCGGAGTGAGCGAACGTGAGGGCGAAGGCGCCGGACTTCCTCTTCAAGCCAGCAGGGGCCGCGGAACCGGCTCAGCCGGGCCGCAGGCGCAGCGCCCCCTCGGGGGGCAGAGAGCTACGCGCAGCGAGCGAACGTGGGGGCGACCGCCGCCAGCGCAGGGCCGCCCCAAGCAAGGCCACCCCCCTCGGGGGGCAGCGCAGTACGCGAAGCGACAAGCGTGGGGGCTTTATTTCAGGGTCAGGGTCACGTCAATGTTGCCGCGCGTGGCATTGGAGTAGGGGCAGACCTGGTGGGCGGCGTCGATCAGCGCCTGGGCGGCGGCGCGGTCCATGCCGGGCAGGCTGATGTCTAGTCGCACGGCGATGCCGTAGCCGGCGGGAATCTTGCCCAGGTCAACGCTGGCGTCAATGCTTGTGCCGTCGGGCACGGTGATCTTTTTCATGCCGGCCACGGCCTTGATGGCGCCTATGAAGCAGGCCGAGTAGCCGGCGGCAAAGAGCTGCTCGGGGTTGGTGCCGGTGCCGGCGGTGCCGGGCGAGCTCAGCGTGACGCTGAGGCGGCCGTCGTCGGTCTTTGACTGGCCGTCGCGCCCGCCGGTGGTGTGGGCGTGGGCGGTGTACAGCACTTTTTCGAGTTTCGTGGTCATGGTGTTTCCTTTGAGAAATGCCCCGGAATTGAGGCTGGGTTGAAAAATCAGGAGAGGGTGGATGGCTCAAGCGCCTGGCCGGCCAGCCGCTGGCGCAGCGCCTGCACTTGCCGTGTCAGCGCCACCAGTTCGGGAATCGGGCATTGCGCGGCATTCAAAATGCAGCCGGGAATTTTTTCGGCCCGGCTCTTGAGCTGGCGGCCGTCAGCCGTCAGCGTGATGTGCACGCGGCGCTCGTCTTCCACGGCGCGCAGCCGCGTGATCAGCCCCGCCGCCTCCATGCGCTTGAGCAGGGGCGTGAGCGTGCCGGAATCCAGAAAAAGCCGCCCGCCCAGCTCGGACACCGTCAGGCCGTCCTTTTCCCACAGCACCAGCAGGGCAAGGTACTGCGGATAGGTCAGGCCCAACTCGTCAAGCAGCGGCTTGTAGAGCCGGGTCATGGCCAGCGAGGTGGAATAAAGCGCAAAGCACAACTGATTGTCCAGTTGCAGCATGGCGCTGGCATCTAGGTGTTTCATGCTTGAATGATATCGCACAATTAAATTGCGTGCAACTTAATTGTTGGTGTGGCACAGGAAAAGGCTTTGTCGGCCCGAGCCGTCACGCGCAAGGCATGGGCACTAAACTGCGGGGCCATGCAAAAACCAGCGATCTCCCCCAGCGGCAAGTCCGCGCGCCAGGCCCAGGCCGGCAAGTCCGCGCAAGTCATTGAAGAACTCCGGCCCGGCCAGTCGATCGAGCTGCTCAAGGAGCTGCACATCCTGACGCGCGAGGGCAAGCTCAACCAGGACACGCGGCGCAAGCTCAAGCAGGTTTACCACCTCTACCAGTTCATAGCGCCGCAGCTGGAGGAGGTGTCGGCCGATGGCCGCGACTTCTCGCTGGCCGACCATGGCGCGGGCAAGTCCTACCTCGGCTTCATCCTGTACGACCTGTTTTTCAACGTCGCGCACCAGGGCCAAAAGACAGCGGGCCATATCTACGGCATAGAAACCCGCGCCGAGTTGGTCGAAAAGTCGCGCGCGCTGGCCCAGCGCCTGGGCTTTGCGCGCATGTCGTTTTTGAACCTGTCGGTACAGCAGGCCACGGCCTCGGCCGAGCTGCCGCCCACGGTGGACATCGTCACCGCCTTGCATGCCTGCGACACCGCCACCGACGACGCGATTGCCTTTGGCCTGGCCCGGCAGGCGCGCCACATGGTTCTGGTGCCCTGCTGCCAGGCCGAAGTGGCGGGCGTGCTGAAAAAATTCCGCGCGCTGTCGCTGAGCAAGACGCCGCTGGCCGAGCTCTGGCGGCATCCGCTGCACACGCGCGAATTCGGCAGCCAGATCACCAACGTGCTGCGCTGCCTGCAGCTGGAGGCCAGCGGCTACAGCGTCACGGTGACCGAGCTGGTCGGCTGGGAGCATTCGATGAAGAACGAACTCATACTGGCCAGCCGCCCGGCCATGCCCAACGCCGGCAAGACCCGCGCCGCCCAAACCCGCTTGCAGCAGGTCTTGCAGGAGCTGGGGCTGGAGGAATTGAACGCGCGTTTCGGGGTGGCCGGGCGGTCTTCCTAGGCCATTTCGGCGCCGGCCTGCTGGCGCAGGGCCGCCAGCGCATGGATGGCCTGGATGACTTCCTGCTGCGCAGGCGTGCTGGCCTGGTCCGCCCGTAGCGTCAGTCCGACCAGCTCCTCGCTGCCGGCCATGTTGACGGGCAGGCGCAGCAGCAGGCCGCTGTCCAGGTCCGGCCGCGCCGCGCCCCACGGAGCCAGCCAGACCGCGTCGCTGGCGGCGGTGTAGTGGCGCGCGATCGACACGGACAGGGTTTCAATCGTGCGCGCCGCCGGCCCCAGCCCGCGCGTCAGCAGAAAACTGTCGGCCGTGTGCCGGATCGCCGTTCCCGGCAGCGGCAGGATGAGCGTGAAGCGCTGCAGCTGCGCCAGCGGGTTTTTCCGCAGCACTGCATCTTCAAGCAGCGGATGGCCGGGACGCAGCGCCAGCACCAGCGGGTCGGCGTAGAGGTGTTCAAAGCTCAGGCCCAGCATCTGCGCCGGTTCGGCAAAGCGGCCTATGACCATGTCCAGCTCGCGCTGGCGCAACTGCAGCAGCAGCGCGGGGTTGGCGCCGGTGTGAATCCGCAGGCTGGTGCGGGTAGCCACGCCATGGGCGTCCAGTTGCAGCAGCAACTGCGGCATCAGCCAGGGCGCGACCGTCGGCAGCACGCCCAGCGTGACCACGGCACTGCCTTCGCGCCGGCTTTGCGCCACGCTGGCCACCGCCTCGCGCAGCGCGCTGACGCTGGCCCCGGCGTGGCGCATGAAGGCCTCGCCCTCGCGCGTCAGCAGCGCGCCCTTGCGGCCGCGCTCGAACAGGCGCACCGCCAGCATGCTTTCGAGTTCCTTCAAGGTCTTGGAAACGGCCGGCTGGGTAATCGACAGCACGCCGGCGGCTTTCTGCAGGCTGCCATGCTGCGCCACCGCGAGAAAGCACTGCAGATGGCGAAACTTGATGCGCTCATCAATCATGGCGTGACATATGAATTTGGTTATGGATAAAGGCAGGAAATGTCACTATACATAACCATAAGCATTTATTAAAGTCTCGGTTCCGCTACGAATCCCAGGAGACAGCCTTGACCACCGACCTGCAAAACGCCTATCTGGCCCCGCGCGACTGGGCCGGCCAGCCCTCGCACATCTACCCCTATTACCAGTCCACGCTGCTGCGCGGCCCCAAGCAGCCGCTGCTGCCCATCAAGCAGGCGCTGGCCCAGCTCAATGCCCCGGTTTATGGCAGCGAGCAGCTCGGCCCGCTGGACAACGACCTGACCAAAAACGCCATCAGAAACGGCGTTCCGCTGGGCGAGCGCATCATCGTCACCGGCCGCGTGCAGGACGAAGACGGCCGCCCGGTGAAGAGCACCCTGGTCGAGGTCTGGCAGGCCAATGCCGCCGGCCGCTACGTGCACAAGGTCGACCGGCACGACGCGCCGCTGGACCCGAACTTCCTGGGCGCCGGCCGCTGCATGACCGACGACGAAGGCCGCTACAGCTTCATGACCATCAAGCCCGGCGCCTACCCCTGGGGCAACCACCCCAACGCCTGGCGGCCGAATCACATCCACTTCTCGCTTTTTGGCGACTACTTTGCCAGCCGCCTGGTGACGCAGATGTATTTTCCGGGCGACCCGCTGTTTGCCTACGACCCGATGTACCAGGGCGTGCCGCCAGATGCGCGCGAGCTGATGGTGGCCAAATTCAGCCTCGACGTGACGCAGCCCGACTTTGCGCTCGGCTATGTGTTTGACATCGTGTTGCGCGGCCCCAAGGCCACCCGCTTCGAATAAGGGAATAAGGAAAAGCTGCCATGACTGTTCTGAAGCAAACCCCCTCGCAAACCGTCGGCCCTTACTTCGCCTACGGCCTTACGCCCACGCAATACGGCTACGACCTGAAAAGCCTGTTCACGCCGGTGCTGGCCCAGCCCCACGCCCAAGGCGAACACCTACGCCTCACCGGCCAGGTGTTTGACGGCGCCGGCAAAAGCGTGCTCGACGCCATCGTCGAAATCAGCCAGCCCGATGCCAGCGGCCAGCCCGTGAGCTCGGTGGCAGACGCCGAGGCCAGCGGCTTCACCGGCTTTGGCCGCTGCGGCACCGGCACGCTGCCGGCCAACCATTTCGAGTTTCACACCGTCAAGCCCGGCGCCGCCGCCGGGCAAGCCCCATTCATCAATGTCTGCGTCACCATGCGCGGCCTGCTGCTGCACACCTTCAGCCGCATTTATTTTGACGACGAAGCCGCCGCCAATAGCCAGGACGTGGTGCTTTCGAGCGTGCCCGCCGAACGCCGCCCCACCCTGATCGCCAGACGCGAAAGCACCGGCGCCGGGCCGGTCTACCGCTTTGACATCCACATGCAGGACAGCGTCCACGGCCAGGAAACGGTGTTTTTTGACCTGTGACCGGCCGGTTTCGGCTTGTTTGTGCTGTTTTATGGCGCTAGTCCATACAGAACGGGTACTTGCAGCTATTGAATTGATAGCGATTTGATTTGGGCCTGGCCGACCTGCGTGGTGAGCCTGAGGCGCCTGCGCCGCCAGTTGCCTTGTGCCCCTCGCCGTTCTACCATTAGGCTTGTGGTTCCCGGCTGCACCGCTCGTCGCCCGGGAGCTGCGAACTGGCGCGCGGCACCTGCGCGCTCTGGACGAGCCGAAAGGACATGCCATGAACACCATGGAAATAGCCCGGCAGCTGGTGGCGCTTTGCCGGCAGGGCAAGAACGAGGAAGCGCTGCAAACCCTCTATTCGCCGGACGTGGTCAGCGTCGAGGCCATGGCTATGGCCGATGGCAAGCAGGAATCGAAGGGCATGGCGGCGGTCAAGGCCAAGGGCGAATGGTGGTTTGCCAACCATGAGATTCACTCGGGCTCGGTCACCGGCCCGTGGCCGCACGGCGACCGCTTCGTGGTCGGCTTTCAGTACGACGTCACCTTCAAGCCGACCGGCAAGCGCATGACGCTGGACGAGGTGGGCCTGTACAGCATAGCGGACGGGAAAATCGTGCGCGAAGAGTTTTTCTACGACACGGGGGCGTAGGCGGCCAGTTTCGCTGTTTTGTTGAAGTTTTTGGCCTGTAGCCCAGGCAGTGCGGTTGCATACAGCTATTGAATTGATAGCGTTCTGCGTGCGGCAAGCCCTGGCTGCCGGACGGTCATCTTTTCACAGGGAGGCAGCCATGTTCAAAGCCTTGATGAACCGCGGCGCCGGCGGCGCCCCTGCGGCTCTGCTTGCGCTGCTGATGGCGAGCGCGGTCGGCAGCGCGAGCGCCGAAAGCGAGTGGCTGGCGGTGTGCAACCAGTGCGTGAGTCCGACGATTTTTGCCAAGTCCGGCGTCGGCACGGCCCACGCCAGGGCCGAGGCGCGTATCACGCGGGCCGACGTCCAGAGCTGGTGCGCCAGCTGGCAGCCGGGCGACAAGACCTGCCTGAAGAATCAGTTGGCGGCCGAAGACCTGACCAAGGTCTACCGCGCCACGGCCAATTGCCCGGCCGGCCGCATCACGCCCATCGATGGCAAGAGCTACACCCTGGCCGGCGTCTGGGACGGCAGCGACATCGGCCAGGGGCGCAGCAAGTGGCGCGATGCCCGCGGCAAGGTGGTGGGCCGCGACAACGCCAGCGGTGGGCTGGGCATTTCGCAGCAATGGGAAGTGCTGTGCCCCGGCGCCGGGCGTGGCGGCAATGCCGCCCAGGCCGCGCCCACCCTGCCGCAGCGCGCCGTTCCAGGCCGTCCGCTGGCTGGTGCCGCGCCGCAGCCGGGCCAGCGCGCGGCACCGGCCGCCGAATTTGGCGTGGGCCAGACAGTGCAGGTCCTCTATGGCCGCGAATGGGTCAGGGCGCGCGTCAACAAGGTGACCCAGCGCGTTGGCCCGCGCGGCCCCGAAGTGGCCTACGACGTGAGTCTGGAAAACGGCAAGCGCGGCATCGTGCCCTCGCGCATGCTGCGGCCGTCATAGCGGGCCGAAGCGCGCTGCGTTAGTTTGATCAGGCCCTGGCGGGCCGGCGCCGGCACTGTCAGCCGGCGCCGGCACTTGAATCGCGCCGTCGCCTGGGTTATCGTGCACGCTCACCACCAACCGGGCACAGCCCTGATCAAGGAAATCACCATGCACCCTCGCCTGAAACTCGCCCTGCTGGCCTCGGCCGCCGCTCTGGGTGCGTGCTCGCCCATGGCGTCCACGTCGCAAAATCCCATGAGTTTTTTTGTGACCAGCGCCAACCCGGGCAAGGGCGCTGATTTTGGCGGCCTGGCGGGTGCCGATGCCTATTGCCAGCGGCTGGCCAGCTCGGCCAATGCCGGCAACAAGAACTGGCGCGCCTACCTGAGCACCACCGACAGTGGCGGCAGCCCGGCGGTGAACGCGCGTGACCGGATTGGCCGCGGCCCGTGGCAAAACGCCAAGGGCGTGGTGGTGGCTACCGGCGTGGATAACCTGCACGGCCCTGAAAACAAACTGAACAAGCAGAACTCGCTGACCGAAAAAGGCGAGGGCATCAGCGGCCGCGGCGACCCGGTGAACATGCACGACATCCTGACCGGCTCGCGGCCCGACGGCACCGCCGTGCCGGTTGAGCCGGGCAAGGACACGACTTGCGGCAACTGGACCAGTAGCGGCGCAGGCTCGGCCATCGTCGGCCACCACGACCGCGACGGCACCAATCCCGATCCGGTCGCGAACGTTTCATGGAACTCATCGCATGGCACGCCTGGCTGCGGCATGGACGCGCTCAAGTCGGTTGGCGGCGCGGGGCTGCTCTACTGTTTCGCCGAAAACTGAACGGCCGTGAGATAAATGCGGGCCAGCCAGAGTGCTACGTAATTGATAGCTGCTTGTGCCCGTTTTTATTGGACTGAAGCCCCGTCCAGGCACAAGGCCTGTGGGCCATGCCCTTCTACAACCAGCTGACCTCTGCAGCAAGCAGATACCCCGCGCCGTAGACCGTGCGAATGGTGGTCGGATGCTGGGGGTCTGATTCGAGCTTGCGCCGCAGCCTGGAAACCCGGACATCCACGCTGCGATCAAGGGCCGAAAGATCACGGTCACCGCACAGCTGTTCGCGGTCAAGAATCCGGTTGGGACGCTGGAGGAACTGCATCAGCATGCGCGACTCGCCCGCACTGAGCGTCCACTCCTGGCCACCGGGCGAGGACAGCGTGTTGGAGTCGGCACGAAACCGCCAGCCACCGAATTCCGCAAGTTGCGAGCGTACTTCTGATGGCGTGGACGTGCTGTGGGTCGGGTCCCGGCGCCGCAAAATGCTGCGCACGCGGGCCACCAGTTCACGCGGTTCAAACGGCTTTACCACATAGTCATCGGCCCCCAGCTCCAGGCCCATGACGCGGTCGCTGAGATAGCCCCGACCCGTCAGGACCATCACGCCACAAGCGTAGCGCGCCTGCAAATCACGCACCACGTCCATGCCATCCGCATCGGGCAGGCCCAGATCAACGATGCACAGATCGGGCACGCGCGCCAGCAAGAGGCGGCGCAGGGCTGCGGCAGTGTGGCATTCAGCAGTCTCAAAACCAAACTCCCGCAGCGTTCCGCTCACCAGACGGCAAATATCAGGATCGTCGTCCAGTACATAGATGCAGCGCGACCCATGCGGCTGGCGAAACGTGCTCGGAGTCATTCCAGCAAGCCATCCAGCGCGTGTTGCAGTTCGGTGGCGGTGAACGGCTTCTTCAGCAGGGGAATATCCGCTGCAGCCTGAGCCGACGCTGTATTGCCGTCGGAGTAGCCGCTAATCAACAAGGCCTTGACTTGCGGCGCACGCTGGGTCGCTGCATTGCACAAGGCGCGTCCATCCATGCCGCCGGGCATCACCACGTCGGAGATCAGTATGCCCACGGCGGGCACGCTGGCCAGCAATAACAGGGCATCGGCCGCATGATCCGCTTCGATCACGGGGTAACCCAGGCTAACGAGTTGCAGCCGGATCACCCGGCGCACATCGGGGTCGTCTTCCACCAGCAACACCAGGGGACGTTGCGCGCTGTGCCGGCCCGAGCGCTGCCGCGCACCCGGCTGCGGCTCTGCCTCCAAAGCGTCGTCCCTGCACGGCAACACCAGCGTGACCACGCAGCCTTCGCCCAGCGCACTCTGAATACGGATGCCGCCACCGGACTGTTTGGCAAAGCCGTAAACCATGGACAGCCCCAGACCGCTGCCCGAACCAAAGCGTTTGGTGGTGAAGAAGGGCTCGGAGGCGCGAGCCTGCGTGGCCGCGTCCATGCCGGTGCCGGTGTCGGACACACTCAGCGCCACGTAGCGACCGGGGGCGACGTCAAAATCAGCCGCTTGCGCCAGGCCCAGCTGAATACAGGTCGCCCCGATCGTCAGCTGCCCGCCATCGGGCATGGCGTCACGCGCGTTCAGCGCGAGGTTGAGCAGTGCGTTTTCAAGCTGCTGGGTATCGGTCATGGCGCGCACGGGCCCGTTCATCGCTGTGGTGGTCACGGTGATGTGCGCTGGCAATGTGCGCTTGAGCAGGATCAGGGTTTCATTCACCAGGTCTGCAATGTTCACGGACCGCAGCGAGAGCGGCTGCTTGCGGGCAAACGCCAGCAGCCGCCTGATCAGCGACGCACCCCGGCGCGACGCTTTCAGCGCCGGCACGACATATTCGCCAATGTCCGGATCGTCCGGGTAGCGCTCATGCAGCGTGACCAGATTGCCGATCACCACCGTCAACAGGTTGTTGAAATCGTGCGCCAGCCCGCCGGTCAGCTGTCCCACCGCCTCCATTTTTTGCGCATGCACCAGCGCCGCCTGGGCATTCTTGAGGTCGGTGATATCGACTGACAATACAAAACATCCCGCCACACGGCCCTGGGCGTCCAGTTCGGGCACGAGTTCGCTGCGCGCATAAACCACCCGTCCGCCGGGGCGGTGCATGGCGTACTCGTAGCTGACGCGTTGCCCCTTCAGCGCCAGCTGCACATGGTGTGAAATATCGGTATAGACCTCGTCGCCGATCACGTCACGAATGGAGCGGCCGACCACGCCTTTCTTGACGGACCCGAACCAGTCGGCATAGCCTTTGTTGGCGTAGCGGTAAATTTCCTGGTGATCAAAGTAGCCGATCAGGGCCGGCACGCTATCGGTGATCAGGCGCAAATTCTCTTCGCTGCGCCGCAAGGCTTCGGTAATGCTCTGATTGGCATCGTCGGCAACGATGAGACGCCGGTTGGTGGTCTGCAGCTCATTGGTGCGTTCGGCCACCCGGTTTTCCAGCTCGGTGTTGTGCTGCTGGATCTGTTGCTCATAACGGCGACTGGCCGTGATGTCGGTGTACAGCGTGACAAAACCGTTGTGCGGCAGGGGCTCGCCGCGCACCGCCAGAATCTGCCCGCCGGGCCGGTCGCGCTCTGCGTAGTGCGGGTTGAAATGACGCGCCAGGCGCACGCGTTCGGCCACCAGTTCTTCCACATTGCCCGGCCCGTATTCACCCCGTTCCGCGTTGTAGCGCATGAAGGACTCGAAGGTGGCGCCGACAAACGCCATCTCCGCGGGGAAATCCAGCAAGCGCAAAAAGGCCTTGTTCCAGGCCACGATGCGCAGATTGCCATCGATCACGGTCAAGCCCTGGTCAAGCCGGTCAAGCCCGGCCTGAAGCAGCTCGTGCCGGTAATGTATTTGCTGGGGGTCGGAGGAGAAGTGTGATGGCATGAAAGGCAGGCTCGGGCGGATTTGTGCATTCTAGGACGCCGCTGCACCGCACCGGCACCTGGCAATCATTCGATACATTTGCCCCGAAATTGCGCAACAGTCGCCTGCCATCATCCATAGCTCAGATTACTGCTCAGGTACTTCAAGCCTGCTGCTGACACCACGACAAGGAGACAAACGACATGACCACGAACGCCTACGACCAGGGACTGGAGCGCAACTGTGCCAACCACACCGCCCTGTCACCCATCAGCTTTTTGGAACGATCGGCCCGGGTTTATCCCGACCGGGAGTCGCTGATTCATGGTGACACGCGCTTCACCTGGGCACAGACCTACGCCCGCTGCCGCTGCCTGGCAAGCGCCCTGGCCCAGCGCGGCGTGAGCGTGGGCGACACCGTTGCCGCCATGCTGCCCAATACGCCGCCGATGTTCGAAGCCCATTTCGGCGTCCCCATGCTTGGGGCGGTGCTCAACACCCTGAACACCCGGCTGGATGCAGAAGCCATCGCCTTCATGCTGGACCACGGCGAAGCCAGGGTACTGCTCACCGACCGCGAATTTTCGCCCATCATCGAGCGTGCGCTGGTCTTGATGAAAACCCCTCGCCCGCTGGTGATTGACGTGGATGATCCGATGCACGAAGGCGGCAAACTGCTTGGCGAAATCGACTACGAAGCCTTTTTGCGGACCGGCGATGAGTACTACGAATGGGCCTTGCCCTCTGACGAGTGGAACGCCATCGCGCTGAACTACACCAGCGGCACCACCGGCAACCCCAAGGGGGTCGTGACGCATCACCGGGGCGCCTATCTGAACGCGGTGTCCAACGTGGTGACCTGGGAGATGCCGCGTCACTCGGTGTACCTGTGGACACTGCCGATGTTTCACTGCAACGGCTGGTGCTTTCCGTGGACCCTGGCGCTGCAGGCGGGTGGCAGCGTGTGCTTGCGCAAGATCGAGCCGGCGCTGATTTTTTCGCTGATCCGCGAGCACCGCGTCACCCACCTGTGCGGCGCGCCGATTGTGTACGGTCTGCTCATCAATGCCCCGCAGGCCGTTCGCGCCGGCATTTCGCACCCGATTGCGGGCCTGATTGCCGGCGCCGCGCCACCGGCCGCGATCATCGAAGGCTGCGAGCGCATCGGCATCGACATCACCCATGTCTATGGCCTGACCGAGGTTTACGGCCCGGCGGCCGTCTGCGCCAAGCAGGCCGGCTGGGACAAGCTGCCGATAGGCGAACGCGCCGCGCTCAATTCGCGCCAGGGCGTTGCCTATCCGATGCAGCAGGCCATTACCGTGCTCGACCCCGAAACCATGCAGCCCGTGCCCGCCGACGGCGAGACCATGGGCGAGATTTTTTTCCGCGGCAACCTGGTGATGAAGGGCTACCTGAAAAACCCGCAGGCCACGGCCGAAGCTTTTGCCGGCGGCTGGTTCCACACCGGCGATCTGGCGGTGATTCACCCGGATGGCTACATCAAGATCAAGGACCGCAGCAAGGACGTGATCATCTCCGGCGGCGAAAACATCTCCAGCCTCGAAGTCGAGGAAGTGCTCTACCGCCACCCCGCCGTGATGGTGGCGGCCGTGGTGGCCAAGCCAGACGACAAGTGGGGAGAGGTGCCTTGTGCCTATCTGGAACTGTGCGACGGGGCGAGCGCCACCGAGGCCGAGATCATCGAGCACTGCCGGTCGCATCTGGCGCGCTTCAAGGTGCCCAAGCAGGTGCTGTTTGGCACGCTGCCCAAGACCTCGACCGGAAAAATCCAGAAATTCGTGCTCAGAGAGCAGATGCGTTCGGCTTCGGCCATGGAGTGAACGCAGCGCCCACCGGTGTGAAGACCTCATCCATGAGGCGCTGCCTTGTGGGTGAATTGACGGTTTTGCGTCAACGCGGCACCGGAAGCTAATCCTGAATTCATAGCTGCCTACGCACTACCAGCATGCGCAAAAGGCCATTTTTACTTATAAATCATGACCCAATCAGAAATTCTGGCCCAATTCGGTCCGCGTGAAGCGATGGACTACGACGTGGTGGTGGTCGGTGGCGGCCCCGCCGGCCTGGCCACGGCCATCCGTCTCAAGCAGTTGGCCGCCGAACAGGGCAAGGAAGTTTCGGTGGTGGTGCTGGAAAAGGGCTCCGAGCCCGGCGCCCACATCCTCTCCGGCGCCATCATGGACCCCATCGCCATGAACGAGCTCTTCCCCGACTGGAAGGCCATGGGCGCGCCCTTGAACCAGCCGGTCAACGAAGACCGCATGGTTTTTCTGGGAAAAAAATCCAGCTTCCGGACGCCCAACTTTTTGCTGCCCGAGTGCTTCCAGAACCACGGCAACTACATCGTCGGCCTCGGGGCGGTCACGCGCTGGATGGCGCAGCAGGCGGAAAACCTGGGCGTTGAAATCTTCCCCGGCTTTGCCGCCGCCGAAGTTCTCTACGACGACAACGGCTCCGTCAAGGGCGTCGCCACCGGCAACATGGGCGTCGGCAAGGACGGCGTTCCGGGTGACAACTTTCAGCTCGGCATGGAGCTGCACGGCAAATACACCATCTTTGCCGAAGGATCGCGCGGTCATCTGGGCAAGCAGCTCATCGCCCGCTACAAGCTCGATGAGGGCCGTGACCCGCAAACCTACGGCCTGGGCATCAAGGAAGTGTGGGAGGTTGACCCGGCCCGCCACCAGCCCGGTTTTGTCATGCACACGGCCGGCTGGCCGATGGACAGTGCGACCTACGGCGGCGCATTTCTCTACCACCTCGAAGACAACAAGGTCGCCCTGGGCTTCATCACCGGGCTCGACTACGCCAATCCCTACCTGAGTCCATTCGAGGAATTCCAGCGCTGGAAAACCCATCCGGCCATCCGCAGCTGCCTCGAAGGCGGCAAGCGCCTCGGCTACGGCGCCCGCGCCATCACGGCCGGCGGCCTGACGTCCCTGCCCAAGACCGTGTTCCCGGGCGGCGCACTGGTCGGCTGCGACGCCGGGTTCTTGAACGTGAGCCGCATCAAGGGCAGTCATGCCGCCATCAAGACCGGCATGCTGGCCGCCGAGGCTGCTTTTGACGCCCTCGCCGCAGGCCGCCAGCACGACGAACTGGGCGCTTACCCTGAGGCTTTCAAGAAAAGCTGGCTGCACACCGAACTGCATAAATCGCGCAACTTCAAGGCCTGGTTCAAGAAGGGCCTGGCGCTGGGCACGCTGATGAACGGCATCGAGCAGTTTGTCCTGAAAGGCAACATTCCCTGGACGCTGCACAGGGGCAAGCCCGACCATGCCTGGCTGTTGCCTGCCGCCGAATGCCAGCCCATCGTCTATCCCAAGCCCGATGGCAAGCTGACCTTCGACCGCTTGAGCAGCGTGTTCATCAGCAACACCAACCATGAAGAGCAGCAACCCGCGCATTTGACGCTCAAGGATGCTTCGGTTCCCGTGGCGATCAACCTGGCCAGGTATGCCGGCCCGGAAGCCCGCTACTGCCCGGCGGGAGTCTATGAATTCGTCAAGAACGTGGACAACACGGATCGCTTACAGATCAACGCACAGAACTGCGTCCACTGCAAAACCTGCGACATCAAGGACCCGACCCAGAACATCGTCTGGGTCACGCCCGAAGGCGGCGGCGGACCCAATTACGCGGCCATGTAAGCCAGCAAACCATTCAACAACTAAACGAGACACCGCCATGAACGACCTGAACGGCTACGACATCGAAGACCTGCATGTGGGCATGAGCGCCACCTTCTCCAAAACCATCACCGAGGCCGACATCGTGTTGTTTGCCGGCGTTTCGGGCGACACCAACGCCCTCCATATCAACGAAGAGTACGCCGCCACCACGGCGTTCAAGGGGCGCATCGCCCACGGTTTTCTGTCGGCCAGCGTGATTTCGGCGGCTGTCGCCAACCGTTTGCCCGGCCCCGGCGCCATCTACATGGACCAGCACCTGAAATTCCTGGCCCCGGTGCGCCCCGGCGACACCGTGCACGCGACCGTCACGGTGCGCGAGGTTATCGCCGACCGTGGCCGCGTGCTGCTGCGAACGACTTGCAGCGTCAAGGGCGTGATGGTCATCGAGGGCGAAGCCCTGGTGAAGGTCGATTCGTCGGCGCGGCGTGCCCTCCCAACCATTCAAGAAGGAACCCCATGAGCTACCAAGCCCCACTGAAAGACATGCTGTTTGCGATGCAGGAACTCGCCGGCCTGCCCAAAGTCAGCGCCTTGCCCGGTTTTGAAGACTACGACATCGACACGGCCCAGGCCGTGCTCGAAGAGGCCGCCAAGTTCTGCGAAAGCGTGGTCGCTCCGCTGAACCGGGAAGGCGACAAAAACCCCAGCAGCTGGAAAGACGGCGTTGTCACCACCACGCCCGGCTTCAAGGAGGCCTTCAGCCAGTTTGCCGAAGGCGGCTGGCAAGGCGTGATCCACCCCGCCGCGTTTGGCGGCCAGGGTTTGCCCAAGCTGATCGCCACGCCCTGCGCCGAGATGCTGCACGCCGCCAGCCTGTCATTCGCGCTGTGCCCGATGCTGACCGATGGCGCCATCGAGGCGCTGCTGGTGGCGGGCAGCGACGAGCTCAAGCGCAAGTTTGTCGCCAAGCTCATCAGCGGCGAGTGGACCGGCACCATGAACCTGACCGAACCGCAGGCGGGTTCCGACCTGGCCGCAGTCCGCTCACGCGCCGAACCGCAGGAAGACGGCAGCTACAAGGTGTTCGGCACCAAGATTTTCATTACCTATGGTGAGCACGACATGACCGAGAACATCGTCCATCTGGTGCTGGCCCGCGTGCCCGGAGCGCCTGAGGGCGTGAAAGGGATTTCGCTGTTTGTGGTGCCCAAATTCATGGTCAACGACGACGGCAGCCTGGGCGCGCGCAACGACGCCTGGTGTGTGTCGATCGAGCACAAGCTCGGCATCAAGGCGAGCCCGACCGCCGTGCTGCAGTTTGGCGACCATGGCGGCGCGGCGGGTTATCTGGTGGGCCAGGAGAACCGCGGCCTGGAGTACATGTTCATCATGATGAACGCTGCCCGTTTTGCCGTGGGCATGCAGGGCATCGCGATTGCCGACCGGGCCTATCAGCAAGCGGTGCGTTTTGCACATGACCGCGCCCAAAGCCGCGATCTGGCGGGCTCAGCCGGCCCGGTTGCCATCATCAACCACCCCGATGTTAAGCGCATGCTGCTGACCATGCGCAGCCATATCGAGGGCACACGCGCCCTGGCCTACGTGGCAGCCGCCGCCAGCGACATGGCGCACCACGCCACGGATGAAGCCATCAAGGCCCAGAACCAGGCGGTGTACGAATACCTCGTTCCCGTGGTCAAGGGTTTTTCGACTGAAATGTCCATCGACATGGCCAGCCTCGGCGTGCAGGTTCATGGCGGCATGGGCTACATCGAGGAAACCGGCGCTGCCCAGCATTTCCGCGACGCCCGCATTCTGACCATTTACGAAGGCACGACGGCCATCCAGGCCAACGACATCGTTGGCCGTAAAACCCTGCGTGACAAGGGCGCGGTGGCCAAGGCCCTGTGTGCCGGGATCGCCATGACCGAACAAGACCTCGCGGCGCACGACAACGAGGATTGCGCGGCCATGCGGGTGGCGCTGCAGCAAGGCAGGCTGGCGCTCGAAGAGACCATTGACTTCATCGTGGCCAACGGCAAGAGCGACCCCAAAGTGGTATACGCCGGCGCGGTGAACTATCTCAAGCTGGCCGGCCTGGTGCTGTGCGGCTGGCAAATGGGCCGGGCCACGATGGTCGCACTGGACAAGATGGACAGCGACCCGGCCTTCTTCACCGCCAAGCTGATCACCGCCCGCTTCTACGCCGAAGCGGTGTTGACACAGGCACCGGGCCTGGCGCAGGGCATTCGCCTGGCAGGTGCCACCACCAACCGCATGTCAGTTGACATGTTCTAGACCCTGGCGCGATACAACTCAACCGATGAACAACAGAGAAAGAATCCCCATGCCAAACACATCCCTCGCCCCGGTCACAGAAACCAAGATCATCATGTCCGACCCGACCGCACTTGGCGTGTTCGGCCTGTCCATGGTCACCTTCGTGGCAGCCTCGGCAAAGATGGGCTGGACCACCGGCATCGCGTATTTGATCCCTTGGGCTTTGTTCCTTGGTTCGATCGCGCAAATCTGGGCTTCAAGCATTGACTTCAAAAAGAATAATTATTTCGGCGCGATTGTGCTTGGTGCTTACGGCTTGTTCTGGATAGCCGTAGCGATGCACTGGGCCATGACCCTGGGTTGGCTGGGTGCGGTCGGCGACAAGGCCGATCCCAGACAATTCGGGGTGGCGTGTATCGGCTATTTCATTTTCTCGCTGTTCATCATGGTTGCCGCGTTCGAAGCGAACAAGGTGTTTGCAGCGATTCTGGTCATGATCAACGTTCTGCTGCCATCACTCGCGCTGAGCATATTCGGCATCAATGCGCCTTTCTTCGGCATGCTGGCAGCCTATTCCGAACTGGCGATTTCATTGCTTGGCTTTTATTGCGCGGGAGCGGTATTCCTGAACAGCTATTTCGGTCGCACGCTACTGCCGCTTGGCAAACCGTTTGGCTTCATCCGCAAAGGGATTGCGCATCCTGACAAAGCAATCCATCTGGTCAATCCAATCGCTGCTGGGGCAAAAGCATAAGCAACGTGCCCGAAGCGCGGGAATTCAATGGGCTCGCCGCGCAAGTTAAAAGGGCCCCGGAAGTGGCGGGGAGCTTTTTCTGGGCAATATCGATTAAGCGGTGATGTTGTTATCTACTCGACCTACAGCGTCCCCCTCATGTTCGGATGAAAGGTGCAGGTATAGGCGATATCGCCGACCTTGTTCGCCGTGTATTTCCATGATGCACCTGCCGCGATGCTTTTCGAATCGAAGACGCCGGGCGAAGTCGCGATGTGCGGGAACGGGTCCTTATTTGTCGATCACCTGTTGGTGATACCTTACCTCGTTGTCGATGTAGGCCTTGTCAAATGCCGCGCCGCTCAGCTTCTTGAGGTTCGCGATGTACGTGACGACGATGGATGCGATTTGCGCATCGTTGGGTGCTTGCGCGGCAGCGCCGTTGGCCGCAAGAAATAACGCGGCCCGCTTTGACCTGCCGGCGATGCTGCCCAGGCTGAACAGGGCGCTGTCAAACACAAGGCCGCAGCCATTGAAAGCGCTTCGGGTGTGTGAGGCAAGTAACCAGTCAGCCGAATTCAGTTCCGAAACCGCTTGCGCGTCAGCGCCAGCGCCAGCCAGAAAGCCCCGACCGCATACACCACCAGCACGGCCAGGTGCTGCAGCGCCTGCGCCGGCCACTGGCCCAGGAAGAGCGGGCGAATCAGCTCGACGGCGGCGGTGAGCGGCAGCCAGTTCGACATCAGCCGCATCACGCCCGGCAACTGGTCGCGCGGAAAAAACACGCCGCTCAAAAACATGGTCGGCGTGAGGAAGAGCGAGAAGTAATAGGTGAAGAAGTCGTAGCCCTTGGCCAATGCGTTGAAGACCAGCGCGATGCTGGCGAACACGATGCCCACCAGCCCGAGCAGCGGCAGGGCGAGCAGCAGCATGGGACTGTGGCTGATGCCCAGCGCCAGCATGACGCCCAGGATCACCGCGCTGGTGAACATGGACTTGAAGGCCGCCCACAGCATCTCGGCAAAAACGATGTCGTCCAGCCGCACCGGCGCGTTCATGATGCCGTCCCAGGTGCGCTGCACCTGCATGCGCGAGAAGGCCGAATACAGCGCCTCGAAGGAGGCAGCATTCATGGCGCTCATGCAGATCGAGCCGCTGGCCAGGAACAGGATGTAGGGCACGGCCGCGCCGTTCAGCTGAACCTGGCCGACCAGTGCGCCCAGGCCGTAGCCGAAAGCCACCAGCGTGATCAGCGGCTCGGCGATGTTGCCGACCAGGCTGGGCACGGCCAGCTTTCGCCAGACCAGCAGGTTGCGCCTGAACACCGGCAGCCAGCGCCAGCTGATCTGCGGCGGCCTGAAGAGCGCGGGCGGCGCCGGCGGGGCTTCGATGGCGCCGCCAGGCAGGCGGTCGTTCAAGTGTTCGGTCGTCATGCGGCCTCCCTGATCTGGCGTCCGGTGAGTTTCAGGAACAGGTCCTCCAGATTGGCGGGCCGGTGCAGCGTGCGCAGCTGCGGGTAATCGGCCAGGGCGGCGAGCAGGCGCATGGCGTCGCTGGTGTAGAAAAACACGGTTTCGCCACTCACCTCCAGCCGCGCGGCCAGTGCCTTGAGTGGCGAGTCGACCAGTGCCAGTGCGCCCGCGCCATAGACCTCGACGACGTCGGGCTCGAGGTTGTCGGCAATCAGCTGGCGCGGCGTGCCTTCGGTCATCTTCTTGCCGTGGTCCAGCACCAGCAGGCGGTCGCACAGGCGCTCGGCTTCGTCCATGAAGTGGGTCGTCAGCAAAATCGATTTGCCCTGCTGCACCAGACGCTGCAGGCGCTCCCACATCAGATGCCGCGCCTGCGGGTCGAGTCCGGTGGTGGGTTCGTCAAGCAGCAGCAATTGCGGTTCATTGACCAGCGCGCGCGCCAGGCTCAGGCGCCGTTTCATGCCGCCAGACAATTCGCTGAGCTTGGCATCGGCCTTGTGCGTGAGCGCCGCAAACTCCAGCAGTTTGGGAATGCGCGCCCTGATCACCGCGTCCTTCAGGCCGAAATAGCGGCCAAACACCAGCAGGTTTTCGGCACATGAGAAGTCAGGGTCCAGGCTGTCGAACTGGCTGACGATGCCCAGCTTTTCCTTGATGGCCAGCGCGTCTTGCGGCATGTTCAGGCTGGGGGCCTTCCCGCCGTCGGGGAAGTAGCTGATGCGGCCCGTGTCCGGGCTGCTCAATCCCAGGCACATGCGGATGGTGGTCGTTTTGCCGGCGCCGTTGGGGCCAATCACGCCCAGGCATTCGCCGGGTGCGATGGAAAAAGACAACTGGTTCACCACGATGTTGTTGCCGTAGTGCTTGCTCAGATCGACAACTTCAAAAAGGGGCTGGCTCATGCTGCTATTGTGCCCATAGGCCAGACCTTGTTGCCAACGCTATGGGTGCTTCAGGCGTCCTCGCCATAGTCATGGTCGGGGTGGTTCACTGTGCCCAGTTTCCAGTAGCCGCGCCCGATGATCTGGCTGCGCTCCACGCCCAGTTCGTCCGTCAGCAGCTTGCGCACACGGCGCATGGCGCCCGCTTCGCAGGCCAGGTAAATGTGGGCTTCTCCCGCTGGAGGGCCGGCTTGGCGCAAGGCGGCTTGCAGCGCGCTGCCGGCCTGCCGATTGTCGGCGCCGCGAACGACCCATTGCGTGGTCAGTGCGGCGGGGCTGTGCAGCGCGCGCTCCTCGGCGGCGTCCGCCACTTCCATCAGCATATGCACGCTGGCCGTGGCGGGCAGCGCCGCCAGGATGGTTTCAAACGCCGGCAGGGCGCTGTCGTCGCCAATGAGCAGGTGTTCGCCGGCTTGCTGCGGCAGCTGGTAGCCCGGGCCCGGTCCCATCAGGAACAGCACCTGGCCGATTTGCGCCTGCGCCGCCCAGGTCGATGCCGGGCCTTCGCCATGCAGCACAAAATCCACGTCAACCTCCAGCGAGTCGGGGCGAACGGCCAGCGGCGTATAGGTTCGCATGGAGGTGGCGCGTGGGCCGTCCGGCAAGGGGCGGGTGGGCTCAGTCTGCCCCGGCTCGGGAAAAATCAGCTTCATGTAACTGGCCGGGGCGCTGACCTCGAACCCTTCAAGCTCCGCGCCCCGGAGGGTGATGCGGCGCATCGCCGGGCTGAGGATTTGCACGCTGCTGACCTCGACCCGGCGCGGCGGACGGCGCTTGCGCGGGGTGTTTTCCCCCGCAGGGGTGGCAGCGGCATCGGAGCGGGAAGATGAGGTGGACATGGGCATGGGTACTTTCTGGCAGCGGGGGCCTGGAGCCCCCGGAAGAGGGATTGAACTGAAAATCATTGTCAGCCAAAACGCTTCAGGGGCATTGCCGTGGGGGCAAGCCTGGCCGCGACCGGTGCTTGAAGTAAAGTAACCGCTGGCGATTACTTGCTCCAGGCATCGCCGGCCCTTGAGGCTCCCCTTTCTTTTTTTCATCCCCCTGCCTATGACCACCTTCGGAACACCTTTGTCCCCCCACGCCACCAAAGTCATGCTGCTTGGCTCGGGCGAGCTGGGCAAGGAAGTGCTGATTGCGCTGCAGCGCCTGGGCGTCGAGACCATTGCCGTTGACCGCTATGAGAACGCGCCTGGCCAGCAGGTGGCGCACCACGCGCGCACCATCACCATGAGTGATCCGGCGCAGCTGAAAAGCCTGATAGAGCAGGAAAGGCCGGACCTGGTTGTGCCTGAAATCGAGGCCATTGCCACGCCCATGCTCGAAGAGCTGGAAGCCGCGGGCACCGTGCGGGTGATTCCGACCGCCAGGGCCGCGCGCCTGACGATGGACCGCGAGGGCATACGCCGCCTGGCCGCCGAAACGCTGGGCCTGCCGACCAGTCCCTATGTGTTTTGCGATTCGCTGGCCGAGCTGCAGGCGGCGATTGATTCAAAAATCGGCTACCCGTGCATCGTCAAGCCGGTCATGAGCTCGTCGGGCAAGGGCCAGAGCAAGATTGTCGGGCCGGGCGATGTCCAGGCCGCCTGGCAGCATGCCATGGCCGACGGGCGCGTGAGCCACGGCCGCGTGATTGTCGAAGGCTTTGTTGACTTCGACTACGAAATCACGCAGCTCACGGTGCGCGCCGTGGGGGCGGACGGCAGCGTCGAAACCCATTTTTGCGAACCGATTGGCCACCTCCAGGTTAGCGGCGACTATGTGGAAAGCTGGCAGCCGCAGCCCATGAGCCAGTCCGCCCTGCACAAAAGCCGCGAGATTGCCAGGGCCGTGACCGACAACCTGGCCGGCCAGGGCGTGTTCGGGGTCGAGCTGTTCGTCAAGGGCGACGCCGTCTGGTTCAGCGAAGTCAGCCCGCGCCCGCACGACACCGGCATGGTGACGATGGCGACCCAGCGGCAAAGCCAGTTCGAGCTGCATGCGCGGGCCATTCTGGGCCTGCCCGTCAATACCGCGCTGAGCAGCCCGGGGGCAAGTGCCGTGATTTACGGCGGCGTGGATGCGGTGGGTATTGTGTTTGACGGCGTGCTTGATGCGCTGCGCGTGCCCAATACCGACATTCGCCTGTTCGGCAAGCCCGAGAGTTTCGCCAGGCGCCGCATGGGCGTGGCGCTGGCTTTTGATGAAGACGTCGAGGTGGCTCGCAGCCGGGCCAGGCTCGCGGCGTCGAAAGTCAAACCCCGGGTGGCCTGAGGGATGCAGCGGGGCGTGCTGGATTGGACCGTGCATTTTTCCCGGCTGATCTCCTGGGCGGATGATTCCTCGCTGCATGTGCTGCTGGCTGCCGGCCTGAGCGTGCTGCTGGCCCTGCTGGTGCATGGCATCAGCGCCCGCGTTGTGCTGCGCCTGACGCGCTCCATGCCGGTGGCCGACATGACGGCCCGCCACTGCAAGCGCCCTGCGTTGCTGCTGCTGCCGCTGGTGGCGCTGCAGGCCGTGTGGCAGATTGCACCCGACACCTTTCCGCTGATCGCCGGCGTGCGCCACGCCAACCTGCTGCTGCTGCTGACAGCCCTGACCTGGCTGGGCCTGCGCGCTGCGCGGGGCGTGGCGCAGGGCGTCATCAGCCTTCATCCGGTCAACGTCCAGGACAACCTTCAGGCGCGCCGCATTCATACCCAGACCCGCATGCTCGCCCGCACGGCGATGTTCATCATGATGCTTGCCGGGCTGGCGCTGATGCTGATGACGTTTCCCGGCGCGCGCCAGTTTGGCGCCAGCCTGCTGGCGTCTGCCGGCGTGGTGGGGCTGGTGGTAGGCATTGCGGCGCGGCCCATCTTCAGCAACCTGATCGCCGGGCTGCAGATTGCCCTGGCGCAGCCCTTTCGCATTGACGACGTGCTGATTGTCCAGGGCGAGTGGGGCCGGGTCGAAGAAATCACCGGCACCTACGTGGTGCTGAAGATCTGGGACGAGCGCCGCTTGATCATTCCGCTGCAGTGGTTTATTGAAAACCCCTTCCAGAACTGGACGCGCAAGAACGCGCAGATCACCGGCACGGTGTTTTTGTGGGTGGACTACCGCATGCCGCTGGAGCCGCTTCGTGAAGTGGCGCGGCGTGTCTGCGAATCAGCGCCCGAGTGGGACCAGCGGCTGTGCCTGCTGCAGGTGGTCGAGGCCGGCGAACGCGCCATGCAGCTGCGCGTGCTGGTGAGCTCTGCCCATTCCGGCCTGAACTGGGACCTGCGCTGCAAGGTGCGCGAGGCGCTGGTCGACTGCATGCAGCGCGACTACCCGCAGCATCTGCCCCAGACGCGCGCCGAGCTGACGGATGTTCGCGCTCGGGAAGCGCCGTCGCCCGCCGGCGATCAGCCTCGGGGCTGAATGACCTGGTGCCGTTGCGGCGCTACTCGTGGGCGGCCCGCCCGGCCAGGACGGCCTGCGTGTGCCGGGCAATCATCAACTCCTCATTGGTGGGAATCACCCAGGCCGCCACGCGGCTGCCGGGCTTGCTGATGCAGCGGGCGCCTGAACCACACGCCTGGTTGGCCTCCTCGTCAAGCTCAAGGCCGAGCCAGGCGGCATCCTGGCACGCGCGGCGCCTGAGCAGGGCGCTGTTTTCGCCAATGCCGGCGGTAAACACCAGCGCATCGAGCCCGCCCAGCGCGGCCGCCATGCCGCCCAGTTCCAGTTTCATGCGCCAGGCGTACAGCGCAATCGCTTCCTGCGCCTGGCGCGTGTCGCTGGCCTCGACCGTGCGCATGTCGCTGGAAACGCCCGAGACGCCCAGCAAGCCCGATTCCTCGTAGAGCAGCTTTTCGGCGGCCTGCACGCTCATGCCCAGGCCGGTCATCAGGTACAGCACCACGCCCGGGTCCAGGCTGCCGCAGCGCGTTCCCATCATCAGCCCGTCGAGCGCGGTAAAGCCCATGGTCGAGGCCACGCTGCGCCGCTCGCGCAGGGCGCACAGGCTGGCGCCATTGCCCAGATGGGCGACCACGACGCGGCCGCTGGCGGCGTCGCCCAGGTGCGCCGGCAGCACGCTGGCGATGTACTCGTAGGACAGGCCGTGAAAGCCGTAGCGCTTGATGCCGGCCTGGCTCAGGTGGCGCGGCAGCGCATAAGCCTGCGCCACCCAGTCCTGCGTGGTGTGAAATTCGGTGTCGAAGCACGCCACCTGCGCCAGGCCCGGCTGCAGGCTGGCAATGGCGCGTATCGCCGACAGGTTGTGCGGCTGATGCAAGCGGGCCAGCGGGCTCAGGCGGTCAAGCCGGGCCAGCACGTCGGACGTGACCAGCGTGGGCTGCGCAAACTGCTCGCCGCCATGCACCACGCGGTGGCCGACCGCGCGCAGCGTGCGGCCGCCGGCATGCGCCCGCAGCCAGGCGAACAGCTGGGCAAAGGCTTCCTGGGGCCCAAGCGCCGGGTCGGTCGAGATGCTGACCGCCTGGTTGGCCAGCGCCGTGCCCGCGTTGCCCCATACCAGGAGGCGCGGCGAGCTGCCGATGCCCTCGATCTTGCCGTGGGCGATGCGCACCAGCGCGCCGCCTGGCGTGATGTCGTAGGCGGCGAACTTGACGCTGGACGAGCCCGAGTTGATGACCAGCAGCGCCTCGCTCATGCGCGCTCCTGCGGCGTGCGCGGCGTCTTGAGCCTGCCGCCGGGTAGTGTCCCGTTGGCGTGGCTGAGAGGGTAGGGGTCCATGAAAGCCTTTATGCGGGAAAACAAAGAAGGGGAATAAAACAGGCCCATGCCGGCCAGTGCGGCTGGCGAATGGGACTGATGATGCCATGGCCAGAAGGCGCTGGTTCTCGGCTGGGAGGCCGGGAATCGCCGCCTGGCGGGCTCACGGCACCAGCACGTAGCGCCCTGGCGCGTCGTCCAGCGCCGGGTAGCCGGCCGCCGCATTGCCCGGCGCGCGTGCATCGACGGAGCCGCTGGAATGCTGGCATAGCCAGTGCTCCAGCGCCGGCCACCAGGAGCCCTCGTGCTCGGGCTGGCTGGCGTGCCAGCTGTCGGGGTCGATGTAGCGCCCGTTGGCCTTGCGGGTGCCGATCTGGTAGCTGCGCCTGACGCCCGGGCCCGGCGGGTTGACCACGCCCACGTTGTGGCCGCCGCTGCTCAGGCAGAACGTCACCTCGGCCGAGGTCAGCAGGTGAATCTTGTAGACCGCATGCCAGGGCGAGACGGTGTCGCGCTGCGTGCCAAGCGCAAAAATCGGCAGCTGCACATCGGACAGCACCACCGGCTTGCCATCGACCCGGTAGCGGCCCTCGGCCAGGTCGTTGTTGAGGTAAAGGCTACGCAGGTATTCGCTGTGCTGGCGGTAGGACATGCGGGTGGCGTCCAGGTTCCAGGCGGTCAGGTCGGTGACCGGATGCTTGCCGCCCATCAGATAGTCGTGCACCAGGCGCGACCACACCAGGTCGCGCGAATTGAGCAGCGTGAAGGCGCCAGCCATCTGCTTGGTGTCCAGATAACCCTTCCTGGCCATCGCGTCGTTCAGAAAAGACAGCTGGCTTTCATCAATGAACAGGCCCAGTTCGCCCGGGTCTTCGAAGTCGAGTTCGGAAGCCAGCAGGGTCAGGCTTTTCAGCCGCTCGTCGTGCTGACGCGCCATGTAGGCCGCCGCAATGCCCAGCAGCGTGCCGCCCAGGCAGTAGCCCATGGCCTGGATCTTTTGCCCTGGCACGATGGCGCTGACCGCGTCGATGGCTGCCATGGCGCCGGACTTCAGGTAGTCGTCCATGCCCCGATTGCGGTCCTTGGCGCTGGGATTCTTCCAGGACACGATGAACACGGTGTGGCCTTTGTCGACCAGGTATTTCACCAGCGAGTTGTGCGGCGACAGGTCCAGGATGTAGTACTTCATGATCCACGAGGGCACGATCAGCACCGGCTCGGCAAACACAGTGTCGGTCTGCGGGCTGTACTGGATCAGCTCGATCAGCGGGTTGCGAAGCACGACCTTGCCAGGCGTGAGGGCCACTTCCTTGCCGGGCCGGAAATTTTCAGTGCCCGGCAGCGCCCGGCCGGCGGCCAGCCGGAGCGACTCCCTGATGAAGTTCCGCGCCCCTTGCACCAGGTTCATGCCACCGCTTTTCCAGGTGGCGGCCAGCACCTCCGGATTCGTCAGCAGGAAGTTCGACGGTGAAAAGATGTCCAGCAACTGGCGCGTGGCAAAGGTGACCACCTGCTCATGGTGGGCCGTCACGCCCGGCACGCCGGTGGTGGCGTTTTGCCACCACTGCTGGTGCAGCAGGAAAGACTGGTAGATCAGGTTGAACGGCCATTCCTGCCACTCGGGCGCGGCAAAGCGCCGGTCCTGCGGCAGCGGCTCTATGCAGGGCTTGCAATGGTCAATCGGGCCCCGAATGGCATGTGAGGCGATGCGCACCTCCTGTTCAAAGGCCTTTCCGAGCAACTCCTGCCGTTTGCCGGGCGACAGCGCCAGATGCGTCAGCCAGTCCAGGTAGGCGCCGGCCAGGGAGGCGGGCGACATGCCCTGGGTAAAGCGCGCCATCTGGGTATGCAGCGGCCTGTCCAGGGCTTGGGGAAGCGTTTCGTGCTGGGTCGCTTGAAGTTTGTTCATGCCAGGTCTCGCGTTAAAAAAAGTGACATCCATCATGGACCGGAATCGCCAGGCTGGCGTGCGGTGTCATGATGCCTTGTCACGTAATTAGTCACTAACAAGTTATGTCTTCGCATTTTCTGAGAAGAATTCAGATCGTTCCAGCCATTGCTGGGACGATGTTGAATCGCGTCATCGAACAGGCTGCAGCAATGGCACTGCGCCCCAAACGAGTCAGGTAATAGCGATAGGTATGCGCCACTTTTTTGATCAACCCCAGCACCCGCAAACGCGTCAACTGACGCGACAGTGCAGACGGGGTTATCAGCACATGGCCAGCCAAGTCCGCACGGCGACAGCCGTGAATGTTGAACTCGCCGTGTTGCAAGGCTTTGAGCAGCGTTTGCTCGGATGGGTTGAAGAAGTTCAAGCCCTTGACGCTTTGCTCTGCACCCACAGCAACCTTGGGCTGACTCAGCCGCTGTAAATCTCTCTGTCCTGCACTGGTGTCCTCAAGACTGTCCAGAAACGCCAGGTAGCGTTGGTTACAGCCCAACAAAATATCGCGCAAGTCGATCAGGCTGTAGATCGACTTCTTCATGCCAGCCAGCGCCCTGGTGCTGTGTCCGTCTCGATGTTCCACCTTGCGGTGGTGCTTGAAAAAAGAAACGTCGTTGATCGTCGTTTCAATACGCAGCACTCGGCTGAATTTGTCATACACCTTCACACTGGCCGCTCCCATGCTGTGTTTGATACAACGCCCTTCAATGCGCGTGCTCAAACGCGAGCCAATCTCTTGAGCCAGCGCAGGCGTGATCTTCTTGCCCAGAAAGCTTGCCACTTTGGGAGCGTCAGCGGCCAACACCGACTGGCGACTCAAGCAGTCATACAGCGGTGTCAAAACTTGCCCGCTCTTGAACATCAGGTCTGTGGAGTACTCGATTTGGCGAATGCTCCAGTGGTAGCTTTGCCCAAACACCTCCAGCACGGGGCACAGCCACTGGGCATAGACATCCAGGCGCTTATGCAGCATGTCGGGACTGATGGCATCGGCCAGGGCTTGGGCACGGGGCAAGTTGTCGATACGCAAAAAGGCGTTGTCGGCCTGGGCAAAGTCAATGCCTTCTCGCTTGAGCGAGCTAGCCAGGATGCTGTGACCGTTGCAGTAAAACTGCAAGCCAAACGGTGCCCAGGTGGGCACGCGCAGGTAGCACAGGCCCAATTCCTCGTCGATGAAATAGAAGTAGTAGTGCAGGCACTTGCCAGTGTCGCCTCGCAGGTACGTCTTGCCGCTGACTTTGTCATGCCAAGGGCGATAGCTGGGGCACGCCTCCATGGCCGAGAGTACATGCACAAGGCCGGGTGCATCGCCTCGACTGGCCAGCACCCGTTGCACCAACTCTTCCTTGCGGATATGACTTTTTCGGACATGCTCAATCTCAAGTCCCGCGTTGGCGCAAACTTGTGCGGCCCGTTGGCGAACAACTTGGCACAGTGGTTCAGCAAACTTTGCGTAGTCAAAAATTCGGATGCCACTGCTGTAAAGAAAACTGGTCATGCCACCGGCGTAGCACGCACCAGGCACAGTGCCCACAATCAAAATGCGGTCGTAGCACGACAACACTCCGTGCAGGTTGGTCGCGTATCGCTTGGTCATCTGTGTTTCCATACTCTTGCCTCGTCACCTACGTCAAGGCATGGTATTACTTGTTTGGTTCCGGCTCGTCCGGCTTAGGGTAACAGGACGCTGACTGCAAGACCCTGCGATGGCCCGCTGGTGCGCGGCTGGCTTGCCATGGCGTTCATCGGCCCTGCCCGCCGGCCAGCCGCAGCCCTTCCAGCCACAGGGCGCACAGCGCCAGCAGGCCTGCCGCGGCTGCAAGGCCGGCCAGGCCTGGCTGCGCCAGCCCCATCAGCTGGCGCAGCCAGGGCAGGTACAGGACGGCGGCCAGCAGACCGCCCATGGCTGCGGCCATGCGCCACAGCAGGGGATTGGCATTCGTCATGCCCCGCAGGGCCGAAAGCCGCAGATCCCGGTTGGCCAGGATCAGCAGCATCACACTGAGCACCAGCGTGCAGAACACCACGCTGCGGCCCTGTGCCGGGCTCCAGCCCTGCGCAGCCAGCCAGCCATAGCCGGCCAGCAGCAGGCCGGCGATGCCCAGGCCCTGCAGCACGCCATGGCCGATCAGCCGGCCGGAAAATGGCGAGTCGGATGCCGGACGCGGCGCCCGGTCCATCAGTCCGCGGCCCTCGGGCTCGGCCTCGAAGACGACGGAGCAGGCCGGGTCAATCAACAATTCCAGCAGCACGATGTGCACCGGCAGCAGCAGCACCGGCCACTGCAGCAGTGCGGGTACCAGCGCCAGCCCGATGATGGGCACATGGACGGCGAAGACAAATCGCGTGGCCTTGCGGATGTTGTCGTCGATGCGCCGGCCCTGGCGGATGGCGGCGACGATGCGGGCAAAGCTGTCGTCCAGCAGCACCAGTGCGGCGGCCTCGCGCGCCACATCGGTGCCGCGCTCGCCCATCGCGATACCCACGTCGGCGGCCTTGAGCGCAGGCGCGTCGTTGACGCCGTCGCCGGTCATGGCCACCACCTCGCCGCTGGCCTGCAGCACCCGTACCAGGCGCAGCTTGTGCGCCGGCTGCAAACGCGCGCACAGGTCCACCTGGCGCAGCCGCTCGCCCAGGGCGCCGTCGCCCAGCGCGGCGATTTCGGCGCCGGTAATGACCTCGGGCCGCTCCGACAGGCCGACCTGGCGGGCAATGGCGCGCGCCGTGGCCGGATGGTCGCCGGTCAGCATGATGACGCGCACGCCGGCGCTCCGGCATTCGGCCAGTGCCGCAGCAACCTCGGGACGCGGTGGATCGGCCAGGCCGACCAGGCCGAGGAACTCGAAGTCGAAGTCATGCTGGCTTTTCGGCCAGGGTGACTCGGCACCGGGCGCGGCGGGCGCGCCGGTCCAGCGGCCGCGCGCCACGCCCAGCACCCGCAGCCCACGCTCGGCCATGGTCTCGACCTGGCGACGGATGGCTTCGCGCCGTTCCGCGTCCAGGTGGCACAGGTCGGCCACCGCCTCGGGCGCGCCCTTGGTGGCCAGCAGGTGCTGCGCCGGCGCGCTGCTGGCAAACACCCGCGTCATCGCCAGAATCTCGCCCGACAGCGCGTATTCAAACTCTGGCTCGCGACCGTCATGCACATGCTCGGTGCCGGCCAGCCAGTCGTGTCCGAAGCGCTGGATGGCTTTTTCCATCGGGTCGAAGGGGTCGCCCGGCGTGGCCAGCATGGCGAATTCGGTCAGCAGATGGAATTCTTCCGCCAGTTCGGCGGCGTTGCCGCGCGTGAAACAGGCCTTGCCAGTGTCCAGTCCCGCGACCTCCATGCGGTTGAGCGTCAGCGTGCCGGTCTTGTCCACCGCCAGCACGGTGATGGCGCCCAGCGCCTCGACGGCCGACATGCGCCGGGTCAGCACCTTCTGTTTGGAGATGCGCCAGGCACCCAGCGCCAGGAACACCGTCAGAATGACCGGGATTTCTTCCGGCAGGATGGCCATGGCCAGGGCAATGCCGGCCAGCAGGCTTTGCAGCAGCGGCCGGCCGTTCCACCACCAGCCCAGCAATACCTGGGCGCAGGCCAGCAGCAGGGCGGCCACGCCGAGCCGGCGCACCAGCTGGCGCGAAGCGCGCTGCAAGGCCGACGGCGGTTCGATGGTCGCCGCCAGGTCGGCGCCGATGCGGCCTACGGCGGTGGCGCTGGCCGTGGCATGCACCTCGGCCAGGCCGACGCCCCGGGTGACGACGGTGCTGGCGTGGAGCATGGCCCCCACGCTTGCCACTTCGTGTGCTGCGCTGCCCTCCGAGGGGGCTGGCCTTGCTTGGGGCGGCCCGGCGTTGGCGGCCGCGGCCTGGGTGCTTGCCGCCTCGTGTTGGGCGCTGGCTTCTGCGAGGTCGGGTGTCTTGGCCACCGGCACCGATTCGCCAGTCAGCAGCGATTCGTCCACCTCCAGCAGGCCTTCCAGCAGCCGGGCATCGGCGGCAATGCGGTCGCCCTCGCGCAGCACCAGCAGATCGCCGCGCACCACGCCGGCGCCGGGAATGCGCTGCTCCTGCCCGTCCCGGATGACCAGCGCGCGCGGCGCCGAGAGGTCGCGCAGTGACTCCAGCGCGCGCTGCGTCTTGCGCTCCTGCATCAGCGTGATGCCGATGACGACAAACACGAAGCCGAGCAGGAACAGCGCCTCGGCGCGATCCCCTAGTGCGAGGTAAATGCCGCCAGCTGCCAGCAGCGTCAGGAACATCGGCTCGGTGACGACTTCGCGCACGATTGCCAGGCTGGACTTGGGCGCGCTGCCGGGCAACAGGTTGGGGCCTTCAGCGACCAGCCTGAGCGCCGCCTCGGCGGCGCTCAGGCCGCGCGCTTCGGTCAGGGGCGGTGCGCCGCCAAACACCCATGCCCGGATTCGCGCCCACTGCGCTTCGGCAGGCATGGCGGAGGCCTCGATCGCATGGGCGGCGTGCAGGTTCAGCCGGCCCGCCGCGTCAAACACCAGCCAGCTGCAGGTTTCGTTGACGACGGCCTGCGGCCGCCCGCCCGCGAGCCGCAGATACCAGTCCACCAGGATGAGGCTTTGCCCGGCAAACTCGGGCGCGCTGGCCTGGTGGCGAAGCAGCGCGACGTAGCGCTCATGTGCCAGCGCTTCAACCCGGCGGTCCTTGTCCAGCACGAACAGGCGGGTTTCATGCGCCGCCATGGGCGGGGCCGGATTCAATTCGGTGTCCGGAGCTGTCATCATGCCGGCCCCTTGCACACCGGCGCCAAGCCGTCGCCGGGCATCAGCAGCGCCTGCGCAGTGCGCCACATGCGCCTGATGAGCCTGGGGTCTGGAAATTCATGCCGTGATGCTCCTGTGAAAGAAGAAATCAGTAAATCGTTTCCCCTCGGGGGGAACATGCCGGAAAACAGGCACGGAAAACATCAATTCATCAGTTTGCCGGTTGATGAGGCGCGGCGCCATGATTCATGTCAAGAAGCTTTCGATGGAGCGCATGCCATGGCATCCCGGCTGTTGATCAAGCGGAAGCCGCTGGGCTTCAGGCCGCTGCCAATGCCACCCTTGGCGCGGATGGTGCACAAAGCCGGCTTTCGCCATGACGCTCAGCAGCTTCATGAGGTTGAGTGGATGGGCGCCGGCTTCAGGGGGCGTCAGGCGGAGCCAGGCTGCATTTTTGCCGGGTTTGAAGCCAAACATGGCTGTAGCCCAGAAGAGACGGTAGCATATAGCTATTGTTTTTATAGCGATCCGACCGACTCGCCAACCTCATGCCTATGCTGATTCTTGCCGTGGCATGCTGGACGGGTGATGTGTCGGGCCTGCAAGAGCGACACCCCCTTGATGTTGCCACCGAAGCGCCAAACGCCTTGGCAGTGGTCGGCCAATGCTTGTTGGGGGTTGGCACCCGGGGGCAGGGTGCACAAGAAACCCGACCCGTGGCGAGGATGCCGATCGATTGGGGTTTTCGAGCCGGCGGATTCAGGTAGGAAGTGCAATGCTCCTAATCGCGCGAGCCGGATTCGGCGTTGTGCACTTTAGTCCGCGTTGCCTCGGTTGACAGAGTAGGCCGCACGATTCTGTTCCACATAAAAGTGCGGTGATTTGGGCATGATGAGCGCTGTCAAGTGCGACTGGACCTCGCGTGCAATTTGCGCGTAAGTTTCCAATCGGGGCTGGCATTTTTCCGCCCATGCTCGCCCGGTATGAAGTACATCCCACCTGGGACGCATGCCTTGGTGACGGCCCTTGCCGGGATCATGATTGCCAAATCCATCGATCAGTGTGTTCCAGATTGGCGCGAACTTGGCAATCAACAGGGACTCACCCAAGGGAATCCATATGTCATCTACGATGAGGAATCTGCACTGGAAATCCTTGATGTTGAGGTTCTCGGTTGCGGCGATGCTTTCCGCGTGTTCCTTTAGCCGGTTGAAAAGAGCCTTGCTTTTTGTGCCTTCGGGTGCGAAGACACCTTTACGTCCGCCGGATGGAATTGCCTTGCCCACGTAAATGGGTGCGATCAGATCAGCCCCTTGATTTTGATCTCGCAGCCTTTGGTAGGCCTCAAAGTCACCGGTATAGTAAATCGCGTAAATACCTGCGCCATGGAACGCGGAAAGTTCGCTCAATGGGTGAGGCTTACGGCCTAACAAGGCCTCGGCCACGCTTGCACCGAGATTCTTTTTGTCCAACGGGTTGTACGGAACTGTGTCGCTCATTTTCAGACCACGGACGGTTCGAGGGTTTGCTGACCTAATGCAATGCGGCGCGCATCCTCGTTAAGAAGATGCTCCGCGACGCTAGAAGCCACGACGCGGCCCAAGGCAACGGGAACGGCGTTTCCCAGTTGCCGCATGGCTTCGGACCAGGAACCGTGGAAGGCATAACCGTCAGGAAAGGTTTGAAGCCGCGCGGATTCGCGCACGGTGAAATAACGAACGCTTCCGTCTTCGCGAACCATCATGTTTTCGCCACCGGGAACGCCATGGTCACCGGCCTTGAGCGTCTTGGCTGGCAGATCCAGTGGGCTACCGGTGTGCCCTGGATAAACGCGGGCACCCCCCTGAAAACGGTGGCTTAAGGCATCACCTTCTGTTTTTTCGGGATCCGTCAGACCCACCAAGGCATCCCGGACCGTGTGCCATGGCGCGCGTGTAGGAGGAAGTCCCAGGCCGCGCATCCGCGCGACAATGGTTGCGTGGGTCTTGGGCATGTCCGGGCGCCGACGCTTTGCGATCTTGTGTCGGTCCCAATAGTTGCCAGTGACCCACTGGTCATGCAGGAGCGCATCGAATGAATGCGTTTCCCTTGGGAATGACCAACGCACTGGCAGGTCGCTTCGAAAGCCCACGATGAAGACGCGCTCGCGCTTCTGTGGCACGCCGTAGTTAGCCGCGTTGGCTAGTGTCGGGACCACGTTGTAGGTCAGGCCAACGCCACCGCGTCGCTTGGCGGTCTTGCATTGCTGCAGCCGTTGATGGTGGTCGGCCCAGCTTTCATCCCGCCGACGATTCAGTTCTGGAAATTCAAGTTGAAGCAGGATGTACTGGTAATAGTTGTGGAATGACGAACGGGTGAGTCCCTTGACGTTCTCCACGATGAACGCGCGTGGCTTCAATTTCCGGATGACGTCCACCGTCACTGGAAACATGTCGCGGGTGTCCTGATGCGCCTTGTGCTTGCCCCCCATGGAAAAAGGCTGACACGGAGGGCCACCGGCAACCAGATCAAGCTTGCCTTCAAGGGCTTGGGAATTGAAGTCCTCATTCCATTGGCGCACGTCACCTTCAACAACCGGCCAGTCGCGCACGAGAGGATAGCCGCGCAGCTGGTTCTGCCGAACCGTGTCGCAAGCCCATTTGTCCCACTCGACCACGGAATGGGAACGAAAACCCGCGAGGGACACGCCCATGGCCAGCCCCCCCGCACCCGCGAAAAGCTCAATTGATGACAGAGACATGCCTTAGTCCTCCAGAAATACCAGTATTTTGATCATTACCCGCACCAGGTCGCGCAGTTCGCACTCCCAGAGCACCAGATTTTTCCAGCCCTGGCGGGTCAGTGCGCATCGAATGGCGCGGTCGCGCCTCTTGTTTCCCCCAAGCTTTGGCAGCCAGAACTCAGGGCGAGACTTTGGCAGCCGGGCAAGTTGGCAGCGATTATGCCTATGCCAAAAGCAGCCATGCATGAATATCACCTTGCGGCGGCTTGGGAAAACCAGGTCCGGGCGCCCCGGAAGAGCCTTGTCATGAAGACGGCAACGGTATCCCAACATGCCAACGAGCCGCTGGAGGATGAGTTCGGGTTTTGTGTCCCCCGATTTGATTAACCTCATGCGGGCACTGCGCTCACTTTTTGAGAGGGTGTCCATGTGCGATCTTCCTTGCAAGGTGGGCGATGGGCCTCGTTCGGGTAACCACTTTCCCTTACTGGAACGCCACTTCCGAAAAGCTGCGCAGCTTACGGCTGTGCAGCTGGCTGGTGCCCTCGGCGCGCAGCAGTTCGATGGCGCGCATGCCGATGCGCAGGTGCTGGTCAACCCGGTCGCGGTAAAACTGGTTGGCCATGCCCGGCAGCTTGATTTCGCCGTGCAGCGGCTTGTCGCTCACGCACAGCAAGGTGCCGTAGGGCACGCGGAAGCGAAAGCCGTTGGCGGCAATCGTCGCGCTTTCCATGTCCAGCGCGATGGCGCGGCTCTGGCTGAAGCGGCGCTGCGGCTGGTTGTTGGGCAGCAGCTCCCAGTTGCGGTTGTCGGTGCTGGCAACCGTGCCGGTGCGCATGATGCGCTTCAGGTCAGGGCCGACGGCATGCGTCACGTCAGCCACGGCTTTTTCCAGGGCCACCTGGATTTCGGCCAACGCCGGAATCGGCACCCACAGCGGCAACTCTTCATCAAGCACATGGTCTTCGCGCACATAGCCGTGGGCCAGCACGTAGTCGCCCAGCTGCTGGCTGGTGCGCAGGCCGGCGCAGTGGCCGAGCATGATCCAGGCGTGGGGCCGCAGCACGGCAACGTGGTCGGTGATGTTCTTGGCGTTGGCCGGGCCGACGCCGATGTTGATCATGGTGATGCCGCTGCGGTCTGCGCGCAGCAGGTGATAGGCCGGCATTTGCGGCAGGCGCGGTGGTGGCGTACCCAGTTCGTCACCTTCGAGCGACGGCAGGCCCACGCGCCGGCTCACGACATTGCCGGGTTCGACAAAGGCGATGTATTCACTGTTCGGGTTGACCATTTCTTCGTGACCCAGGCGCACGAATTCGTCGATGTAGAACTGGTAATTGGTGAACAGCACGAAGTTCTGGAACCATTCGGGCGAGGTGCCGGTGTAGTGGCGCAGCCGCTGCAGCGAGTAGTCGACCCGCGCGGCCGTGAAGAGCGACAGCGGCAGCGGCTCGCCAGGCTTTGCTTCGAAGGTGCCGTTGGCAATGCCGTCGTCCATGGCGGCCAGGTCTGGCAGGTCGAACACATCGCGCATCAGCATGCGGCGCTCGGCGCTCATGGTGCCTTCGATGTGGTCGCTCTCGGCAAACGAAAAGTGAATGGGAATCGGCTGCGTGCTGGTGCCCACCTCCAGTTCCACATCGTGGTTTTGCATGAGCAGGCGGAATTGCTCCAGGTAGTAGTGGCTGTACAGGTCGGGCCGGGTCAGCGTGGTTTCAAATCGGCCAGGTCCGGCCACAAAACCATAGCTGAGCTGCAGGATGTCGGGCGTTTCCAGAATGGCGCGCGCCACCGTGTCGGTGTGTATGCGCACGAAGGGGTAGCAGGCGCGCACATGGCCGGGCAGGGTTTCGCCCGCCACGTAAAGCTGCATGGCGTTGCGCAGATGGGCAATCTGCTGGCTGTAAATAGCAAGAACCTGCGCCAGCGCTGCGGCGGGGTCTTTGTAGCGGGTGGGGGCAATAAAGGTCGGGAGGTAGGGCATGGGAACACTATTTTTGGGTTGATGCGGGCTTGGCCCAGCGGCGCAGGCCGGCCAGGGTGACAGTGGCTTTGTGAACAGGCTGCATGCAAAGGCTTTCAATAAAAGAGGGTTAAAACCTTAAAAGCCGCGCCGCTGCCTGCCGCTCAGGGCCTGACGGGTTCGCGCAGGGTCACGAATTCTTCGGCCACTGTGGGATGGATGCCTATGGTGCTGTCAAAAATGGCCTTGGTCGCGCCGGCCTTCATGGCCACGGCAAAACCCTGCACGATTTCGCCGGCGTCCGGCCCCACCATGTGCAGGCCGACAACGCGGTCGCTGGCGTCGTCGACCAGCAGCTTGATGAGGGTGCGTTCGGTGCTGCCGCTCAGGGTGTGCCTGAGCGCCTTGAAATCGCTGCGGAATACGCTGATCTTGCCGAATTTCTCGCAGGCCTCGGCTTCGGAGTAGCCGACCGTGCCGATGTTGGGGTGGGTGAATACCGCCGTCGGAATGAACTCGTAGCTCATGTGGCGCGGTTTTTTGCCCGCCTGCGGACCGAACAGCTGGTCGACCACCACCATCGCCTCGCCCAGCGCCACCGGCGTCAGTTGCAGGCGTGCGGTGACATCGCCGACCGCGTAGATCGAGGGCGTCGAGGTCTGGTAGTGCGCATTAACCACAATTGCCCCGGTGTCGTTCACCGCCACGCCGGCGGCGTCCAGGCCGAGTCCGCCGGTCAGCGGCTCGCGGCCGGTGGCGTAGAGGACGGCATCGGCGCCAATCACGCTGCCGTCGCGCAGGCGCACCTTCAGGCCGTCTTCGCTGCGCTCGATGGCAGCCACGTCGGTGTTCAGGTGCAGCGTCACGCCGGTCTTGGCCATTTCGCCGGCAATGAAGGCGCGCACCTCGTCATCAAAGCCGCGCAGCACCTGTGCGCCGCGGTAAAGCTGGGTGACCTGGGCGCCCAGGCCGTTGAAGATGGAGGCAAACTCGCAGGCGATGTAGCCGCCGCCGACCACCAGCAGGCGCTTCGGGAAGGGCGAGAGGTCAAAGATCTCGTTGGAGGTGATGACATGCTCGCGCCCCGGCACTTCGGGCACGGTGGGCGTGCCGCCGGTGGCAATCAGGATGTGTTTGGCGCTGTAGCTTTTGCCGGCTACCTCGACCGTGTGCCTGCCGGTCAGCGTCGCCCAGTCCTCGATGATCTGCACGCCGGTGCTCTTGAGCAGATGGGTGTAAATGCCGTTGAGGCGCGAAATCTCGCGGGCGCGGTTGGCTTTCAGAACCTCCCAGTCCAGTTTGGGCGCCTCGCCGACCCAGCCAAAACCGTGCGACTCCTCAAAACTCCCGGCGTAGTGGGCGGCATAGCTGTAAAGTTTTTTCGGGATGCAGCCGACGTTGACGCAGGTGCCGCCCATGGCCGCCACCTCGGCCAGCGCCACGCGCGCGCCGCGCTGCGCGGCCATGCGGGCCGCGCGAACGCCGCCGCTGCCGCCGCCGATGACAAACAGGTCAAAGTCAAAATTCTGCATGCGCTTTCTTCCTTTCAGGTCTGCCAATTCTTGTTGCTGCGTTCCAGATTACCACTGACTTCGCGCTGCAGCCCGGCCGGTTCGCCATTGAACGCCGGGGCGGTGGGGAATGCGGTAAGCCATGGCGCCATGGCCAAAACAGGGCCCCAGCCGATAATCGGGGCATGACCTCTCCTTCCGCTTACCCTTCCGATTTCGCCACACTGTCCCTGCCCGCCCATGTGCTGGCCAATCTGCAGCAGCTTGGGTATGCCCAGATGACGCCCATTCAGGCGGCGGCTTTGCCCGTGGCCCTGCTCGGCAAAGACCTGATTGCGCAGGCCAAGACCGGCAGCGGCAAGACGGCGGCCTTTGCGCTGGCGCTGCTGGCCAACCTGAATGCCAGGCGTTTTGCCATCCAGGCCATGGTGCTGTGCCCGACGCGCGAACTGGCCGATCAGGTCACGACGGAAATCCGCCGCCTGGCGCGGGCCGAGGAAAACATCAAGGTCGTCACGCTGTGCGGCGGCGTCGCCCTGCGTGGCCAGATCGCCAGCCTGGAGCACGGCGCCCACATCGTTGTCGGCACGCCGGGCCGCATCATGGACCACCTGGCGCGCGGCAACCTGAACCTGGAGGCCATGAATACGCTGGTGCTTGACGAGGCCGACCGCATGCTGGACATGGGGTTTTTTGACGACATCGCCACCGTGGTCAAGCAATGCCCCAAGGAGCGCCAGACGCTGCTGTTTTCGGCGACCTATCCCGAAGGCATTGCCAAAATCAGCCAGCAGTTCATGAAAAGCCCGCAAACCATCACGGTGCAGACGCAGCATGAAACCGGCAAGATCCGCCAGCGCTGGTATGAGGTGAAAGACAGCGAGCGCCTGCATACCGTGTCTTTGGTGCTCAATCACTACCGCCCGGTCAGCACGCTGGCCTTTTGCAATACCAAGGCGCAGTGCCGCGACCTGGTGGCGGTGCTGAAAAGCCAGGGTTTCAGCGCGCTGGCCCTGTATGGCGAGCTGGAACAACGCGAGCGCGACCAGGTGCTGGTGCAGTTTTCCAACCGCAGCTGCTCGGTGCTGGTGGCCACCGACGTGGCGGCGCGCGGGCTGGATATTGCCCAGTTAGAGATGGTCATCAACGTGGATGTCACGCCTGATGCCGAGGTGCATATCCACCGCATTGGCCGCACCGGCCGCGCCGACGAGGAGGGCTGGGCCATCAGCTTGGCCGCTATGCCCGAGATGGGTTCGGTCGGCAAGATCGAGCAGCTGCAAAAGGCCGAGTCCGAGTGGCACAAGGTCGCCGAACTCACGCCGGCTGGCAAGGAGCCGCTTCGCCCGCCCATGGCGACGCTGCAGATTGTCGGCGGCCGCAAGGAAAAGATACGCGCCGGCGACGTGCTGGGCGCGCTGACCGGCGAGGCCGGCTTCACGCGCGAGCAGGTCGGCAAGATCAGCGTCAACGAGTTTTCCACCTATGTGGCGGTGGACCGGGCGATTGCCGCCGATGCCTTGCACAAGCTGGCCATGGGCCGGGTCAAGGGCAAAAGCGTCAGGGTTCGAATGCTTGAGGACTAAAAGCGGCCCCAGCCCAGGTAGTATGGGTGCAGTGTGCTATTGAAAATATAGCGAATCAGGCGTTGCCCGCGGTCGCCCTGGCAGCCGCCTGGCGGCGTTGGCGGAAGGCGAGCACTTCGCCCACGATGCCCTTGCGGAAAGCCAGCACGCAGAGCACAAAGATCACGCCAATGATGACGCTGACCCAGGAGCCGACCTTGTCGGCCAGCAGGTTCTGCAGGCCGATCACCACGCCTGAACCCAATACCGGGCCAAAGAAGGTGCCCACGCCGCCCAGCAGCGTCATCAGGATCACCTCGCCCGACATCTGCCAGTGCACGTCCGACAAGGTGGCAAAACCCATGACCAGCGTCTTGAGCGAGCCGGCCAGGCCAGCCAGCGTGGCCGACAGCACGAAAGCCAGAAGCTTGTAGCGGTCCACCTGATAGCCCAGCGAGATGGCACGGGGCTCGTTTTCGCGGATCATTTTCAGCACCTGGCCAAAAGGGGAGTGCACGATGCGCGAGATGAAGAGAAAGCACAGCACGAAAATCGCCACCACGAAATAATACATGGCGGTGTCCGATTCAAGCGAGAGCAGGCCCAGCAGCCTGCCGCGCGGCACGCCCTGCAGGCCGTCCTCGCCGCCGGTAAAGGGCGCCTGCAGGCAGACGAAATACACCATCTGGGCTATCGCCAGCGTGATCATCGCAAAGTAGATGCCCTGCCGGCGAATTGCCACGGTGCCGACGACCAGGCCAATCACACCCGCTGCAACGGCGCCGGCCAGAATGCCCAGCTCTGGCGTCCAGCCCTGCGACTTGACGAACCAGCCGGTGACGTAGGCGGCCGAGCCAAAAAACGCCGCATGGCCAAACGACAGCAGGCCGGTAAAGCCCAGTAGCAAGTTGAAGGCGCAGGCAAACAGCGCAAAGCACAGCAACTTCATGACGAACACGGGGTAAAGACCCAGCGCCGGGGCGAGTAGCACCAGCGCCAGCAGGACGAGATAGGTGATGCGCGTCATTCGGGCGGCTGGGGTCATGCGGGGCTTGCTCATGGATGCGGTCACGGATGAAGTCACAGGGGCGGTCACAGTCTTGATCATGGCCTAGGTCTCCTTGCCGAAAAGGCCGGCGGGCTTGACCATCAGCACCAGCACCATCACGACGAACACCACGATATTGGAGGCTTCGGGGTAAAAAACGCGCGTCATGCCCTCGACCAGTCCCAGCACCAGGCCGGTGATGACCGAGCCGAGGATGGAGCCCATGCCGCCAATCACCACCACGGCAAACACCACGATGATGAGGTTCGAGCCCATCAGCGGGTTGACCTGCACGATGGGCGCGGCCAGCACGCCGGCCAGGCCGGCCAGCGCGGCGCCGGCGCCATAGGTCAGCATGACCATCATGGGCACGTTGATGCCGAAGGTCTGCACCAGCGCGGCGTTTTCGGTGCCGGCGCGCAGATAGGCGCCCAGGCGGGTGCGCTCGATGATGAACCAGGTGCCCAGGCACACCACCAGCGACGCCAGTACCACCCAGGCGCGGTAATTGGGCAGCATCATGAAACCCAGGTTGGTGGCGCCCGAGAGCAACTCGGGCACGGGGTAGGACTCGCCCGACGCGCCATACAGTTCGCGAAACCCGCCCTCGACAATCAGCGCCAGGCCAAAGGTCAGCAGCAGGCCGTAGAGCGGGTCCAGCTTGTACAGGTGCCTGAGAAAAAGCCGTTCGATGACCACGCCAAAAGTGCCCACCACCAGCGGCGCCAGCACCAGGGCCATCCAGTAATTGATGCCGAACTTGTCGAGCATGATCCAGGCGGCGAAGGCGCCCAGCATATACAGCGCGCCGTGCGCGAAATTGACCACGCCCAGCAGGCCGAAGATGACCGCCAGCCCCAGGCTGAGCATGGCGTAAAAAGCGCCGTTGACCAGGCCCAGCATCAGCTGGCCCAGGAAGGCTTGAAGGGGAATGCCGAAAATTTCCATGAAAGCCCGTTAGTTCATGCCGTGTCTTGATCTGTCTAAAAACAGCGGCCAGCCACAGCTGCGACTGGCCGCCCTGTGCATCAGCTTACTTCTTCATCATCGCGCATTTGGATTCGGCCGCCGTGGTGAAGGCCTGCTCGCCGGGGATCTTGGCGACCAT
>JBKJKI010000137.1:0-6626 GCA_046597475.1 Polaromonas sp.
CACGGCGGCAAGGGCTCGGTACTTCGATTCGATCAGTTCTATTGCGGCTGCAATTTGCATTCCGCTTTAGAACACATTCTTAAAACTTTATCAATTTATTTTTGCGCGAGACCTAACGAAGAAGAGCGCAATATTTACAAGCAGTTCAGCCCCGGTTTTTTCGACCTCATCGTGATTGACGAATGCCACCGCGGCAGCGCGTCTGAAGACTCCGCCTGGCGCGAGATCCTCAGCTACTTCGGCAGCGCCACGCAGATCGGCCTGACCGCCACGCCCAAGGAAACCACAGACATTTCCAACAGCGACTATTTTGGCGAGCCCATCTACACCTACAGCCTCAGGCAAGGCATTGAAGACGGCTACCTCGCACCCTACAAAGTCATCCGGGTCGATCTCGATAAAGACACCTTTGGCTGGCGCCCCACCGCGGGCATGACCGACAAGCACGGCCACGCCATCGAAGACCGCATCTACACCGGCGCCGACATGAACCGCAAGCTGGTGCTGGAGCAGCGCGACGCCGCGGTGGCAGCCAAGATCACCGACTACCTCAAGGCCACCGACCGCTACGCCAAGACCATCGTTTTCTGCGAAGACATAGACCACGCAGCACGCATGCGCCAGGCGCTGGCCAATGCCAACGCCGACCTCTGCGCCACCCAGCCCAAGTACGTGGTGCAGATCACCGGTGACAACGTCGAAGGCAAGCTGGAGCTGGACAACTTCATCGACCCCGAGAAGACCTACCCCGTCATCGCCACCACCTCCAGGCTCATGAGCACCGGCGTGGACGCCCAGACCTGCAAGCTCATCGTGCTTGACCAGGGCATCAAGTCGATGACCTTGTTCAAACAAATCATCGGCCGTGGCACGCGGCTGCGTGAAGACCTGGGCAAAACCTGGTTCACCATTCTTGATTTCAAGCGCGCCACCGAGCTGTTTGCCGACAAGGACTTCGACGGCGAGCCCGTGCAAATCTACGAACCCGGCCCGGGCGATCCGGTAGCCCCGCCCGAACCGGCAACGCCTGGCGGCAATCCGTCCAGTGGCGCGCCCCTGGACCCGCTCGGTCCCTTTGCCGCAGGCGCCGGCGCCAGCGACGGCCCCAGGAAATACGTCATCGGCAATACCGTCACCGTGGTGATCGCCCGGGAGCGCGTGCAGTACCTCAACGCCCAGGGCCAGCTCATCACCGAAAGCCTGCGCGATTACACCCGCATCAACCTGCACAAGCGTTTTGACTCGCTCGACCAGTTCTTGCAGACCTGGCAGCAGGCAGACCGCAAGGCAGCCTTGATAGAAGAGCTGGAAGGGCAGGGCGTGCTGTTGGAGGCGCTGGCGGAAGAAGTGGGCAAGGAGCTGGACCCGTTCGACCTGCTGCTGCATGTGGCCTACGACCAGCCGCCCTTGACCCGCAGCGAGCGCGCCCGCCGCGTGAAAAAGCGCAACGTCTTCACCCAGTACGGCCCGGTGGCCCGCAAGGTGCTCGACGCGCTGCTCGACAAATACGCTGACGAAGGCATCGCCACGATTGAGAGTAACGATGTACTCAAGCTCCAGCCGTTGAACAGTTTGGGCACACCAGTCGAATTGGTGCGGAGCTTCGGAGGCCGACCAAAATACCTTCAGGCGCTCAGCGCACTGGAAGCACAGATATACCAATAGCAAACAGGACTGGAATTGAATGATCTCCCAAGAGACGGTTGATGAGGCGCTCGCACAACGCCAATACAAGACACTGAACAACACCAAAAAAAAGAAGGCGATGCAGTTGGGTGGAGCCCTGCCGGTCTACGTTAACCTGACATCCAAGCACGGGCAAACAACGCTGGTGCTACACCCTCAAAGCCCGGTCGTGGACGAGGCAAGGGACATCGCTGGCCTTGCGGTGGGAGAGGACTGGTATCACAGCAGCAACATGCGCCTGTTTCCCCAGCGTATTAACGACGGGAAGAACCCGATCGGCTATGGCTGGGGTGTGAGCTTCCATTCAGAAGCGGCCTTGCACCGGCTGCTGGATTTACTGGAGGACAAGGTCGCGGAAGTCACGGATGTTGAAGTTTCCGCGCCCGAGTTCGGTCTGCCAGCTGGTAGCGATGTAGACACTTTGAGCAAGCGCCGCGTTGGCCAGGGCCCACTGCGCTCGGCGCTGATCGACTATTGGAAAGGTTGCGCGGTCACCGGGCTGACTTGCGAGCCCCTACTGCGTGCGAGTCACATCGTCCCCTGGGTCGTCGCCACCAGTGAAGAAAAGACCAGCCTTTACAACGCCTTGTTGCTGGCCCCGCACTTGGACGCCGCATTTGACAAGGGCTATATCTCGTTCGAGGACGACGGCCGCTTGCTCCTTTCCCCACGGCTCACGGCCAGCGATGCCACGCTATTGGGGCTGAAAGAAGGCTTGCGCCTGCGTCGGATCGAAGCGGCGCACCGACCCTTCCTGACCGCTCACCGTACCTCAACGTTTCTTCGATAATCCATGTCCAACCTCACCCCCATCATCAAATCCATCCAGGACGTGATGCGCCAGGATTCCGGCGTCGATGGCGATGCCCAGCGCATCAGCCAGCTCACCTGGCTGCTGTTCCTCAAGGTGTTTGACGCGCTTGAAGAAGAGCTCGAACTCACGCGTGACCATTACCAAAGCCCCATCCCCGAGCCCATGCGCTGGCGCAACTGGGCGCTGGACGCCGAAGGCATCACCGGCGAGGCGCTGCTGGATTTTGTCGACAACCAGCTCTTCGCCACGCTCAAAAGCCTGAGCGCCGACCCCGCGCGCAACCCGCGCGGCTACGTCGTGCGCGGCGTGTTTGAAGACGCCTACAACTACATGAAAAGCGGCCACCTGCTGCGCCAGGTGATCAACAAGCTCAATGCCATTGACTTCAACCGCCAGAGCGAGCGCCACCAGTTCAACGACCTCTACGAAAAAATCCTCAAAGACCTGCAAAGCGCTGGCAACGCCGGCGAGTTCTACACCCCGCGCGCCGTCACCCAGTTCATGGTGGACATGGTCAACCCCCAGCTTGGCGAAGTGGTGCTCGACCCTGCCACCGGCACCGGCGGTTTTCTGGTCTGCGCCATCGAGCACCTGCGCAAACAGGTGCACAACGAGGCCGACGAGGCCGTGTTGCAAAACAGCATTCGCGGCGTCGAGAAAAAGCAGATGCCGCACATGCTCTGCGTCACCAACCTGCTGCTGCACGGCATCGAAGTGCCCAGCCAGGTGCGGCACGACAACACCCTGGCCCGGCCGCTGCGCGACCACAGCGCCGCCGACCGCGTCGACGTGGTGCTGACCAACCCGCCCTTTGGCGGCGTGGAAGAGCCCGGCATCGAGCAGGGCTACCCGGCTGACGTGCGCACCAAGGAAACGGCCGACCTGTTTCTTGTGCTCATCAAGCACATCCTGAAAACCAACGGTCGCGCCGCCGTGGTGCTGCCCGACGGCACCCTGTTTGGCGAAGGCGTCAAAAGCCGCATCAAAGAGCAGCTGCTGGCCGAGTGCAATCTGCACACCATCGTGCGCCTGCCCAACGGCGTGTTTGCGCCCTACACCGGCATCAAGACCAACCTGCTGTTCTTCACCAAGGGCCAGCCCACGCAGCATGTCTGGTACTACGAGCACCCCTACCCGCCGGGCGTGAAGAACTACAACAAGACCAAGCCCATACGCATCGAAGAGTTCGACCTTGAAAAAGCCTGGTGGGGCAGCGAGGCCGACGGCTTTGCCGCACGGGTGGAAAACGAGCGCGCCTGGAAGGTCAGCATAGCCACACTGCGCTCCGCCAACTGGAACCTCGACCAGAAGAACCCCCACGTCGGCGAACAAACCAGCCACGACCCCGTCGTGCTGCTGGCCGACTACGCCCGCCTGCAAGCCGAGGCACAGGCGCTGCGCGATGAATTGAAGCAAATATTGGCCAAATCGCTCGCTGGTGCATGAAGGACGGGCGCATGTTGCTATCAAATTTGGATGTTCTGGCCACCGCCCCCGGTGGCGTGGCCCGCTTGCGTGAGCTGATCTTGAGCCTGGCCGTGCAAGGCAAGCTGGTGCCGCAAGACCCGGCGTATGAGCCGGCGAGTGAACTGCTGAAGCGCGTTGCCAACAACTTAACTACGCGATCTGCGAAGAGTTTGAAGGCGACTCTGAGTGGTGATTTGGTTTCTGCACCGTATCAACTTCCGAGTGGATGGGCCTGGAGCCGACTTGGCGATATTGTTGAAAACATGGGGTCCGGATGGAGCCCCGCATGTGACGAGGGCCAACGGTCTGATCCGACAAGGTGGGCAGTCCTGCGCACGACGGCAGTTCAAGTCAACGAATACCGCGCTCATGAGCACAAAGTTATCCCGCTCAAGTTATCGCCACGCCCAGAAATTGAAGTCAAAGATGGCGACATCTTGATAACCCGCGCAGGGCCAATGAATCGAGTTGGGATTTCCTGCTGGGTCAACGACACGCCACCGCGTTTGATGCTCTCCGACAAGATTGTTCGCTTCCATTCCATCGGAGAGGAAATGCTCCCGGCTTTCATCGTTCTGGCTCTGAATGCTGGGTGGACGAAAGACCAAGTCGAGAAAGCAAAGACTGGCATGGCAGCTAGCCAGGTCAACATCTCACAGACCGACCTGCGTGGCTTTTGGCTGCCGGTATGCAGCAAAGCCGAGCAATCCCGCATCGTCACCCACGTAGAAGAACTCATGCGCCTGTGCGATGCGCTGCAGGCCAAGGGCCAGCTGCAGGCCACGCAGCACGCCCAGCTCGTCAGCACCCTGCTGGGCCAGTTGACCGCCAGCAGCACGCCCGACGAACTGCACGACAACTGGCAGCGCGTGGCCCGGCACTTCGACCTGCTGCTCGACCGCCCCGCAGCCGTGGACGCCCTGGAGCAAACCATCCTGCAACTCGCGGTGCGCGGTCTGCTGGTCCCCCAAGATCCCACCGACGAACCCGCCAGCGCTTTGCTGCAAAAAATCCGCCTGGAGAAAGACCGCCTGATTCTTGAGGGCAAGATCAAGCGCGACAAGCCTCTGCCGCCGATTGCCGAGGATGAAAAGCCGTTTGAGTTGCCGGTGGGGTGGGAGTGGGTGAGGCTACTTGATTTGATGCCTCAGTTCCAGAATGGAGCTTCCAGCCGTGGCGATACCGGTGGCCAACCCATCACCGTACTACGCCTTGCAGATATCAAGGACAAGCGAATTTCGCTCGCAGAAACCCGGCAGATTCCTATCAAACCCTCGGATATTGACAAGTATCAACTTGAGGAAGGCGACCTATTGATCACGCGTGTGAATGGAAGCGCCGATATCGTGGGACAGTTCAATTTGTGTGACAAGCCGGTGGCTGCCATTTATTGCGATCACTTCATTCGAATGCGTATTGATCGACAGTGGATAGACCCGAATTACTGCGCACTTCTTGGCGAGAGTGCGTTGGTTAGAACGAGCATCAAGAGTTTGTTCATCACAACAGCGGGCCAGAAAACAGTTAATCAGAGTCACATTGGCTCGTTGTTATTTCCGCTCCCGCCCCTGCCCGAACAATCCCGCATCGTCACCCGCGTAGCCTCCCTGCGCGCCCTCTGCGCCGACCTGCGCCAGCGCCTCGCCGCCCGCCAAACCACACAAGCTCACCTGGCCGAAGCCCTGGTCAACGAGTTGGCCTGAAGATGTTGTTCATCGGCGAAGCCACGGGTGTTTTCGGTCTGGCCGGCAAGTGTTGGCATGTTCTTGTTTCCAACCACCAGATTCTGGCGAGTGACTTCTTTTGCTCCGATCCGCGGCGGCGCTCAGGAGCGCGGCCATAGTCCTGCGAAGTCAAAAGAAAGCTGGCGCTGATGACGGATGGACAACAGGACCACCGTGGAGAAAACAAAAAAGCCGCACGTCTTTGGAACTGTGCGGCCTTGAGCATGGTGCCGGCCGCACTCACACTCAGGATTGCATCTCAAAAGAGATGCAAACAAGCTCTAACGTGTAATCACAAAAAACTTGACGATTGTGCGCTCGATAGTCCAAATGCCAGACCAACCTTTTGGAAATGCCGCTGATGTTCCGGCGGTAAGGGTGACGACGCTTCCCCCGTCTTCCTGCACATGCATGACGCCATCGAGCACGTAGATCATTTCACTTCGATCGTGAAAGTCCCAGCGTGACCTGCCCGGCTCACACTTCCAGAAACCTGTGACGAGTGAACCGTCCGACTCCGCATGGAGAGGTTTGGCCCACGTCTGCATTGGCTCGTCAAGCGCCACAGCAGTTGGAAGCGCCAACGGGCCGCGTGGCTCCAGGGATTCGAGGGCTTCGCGAAGATCTAAAACTTTTGTCATGTTGAACTGGCCTTGATACCGCAGGTAAAAAAAATTGGTGAAAGGACTTGGTCCCCAGATATGGATCCGAGTCGCAATGATACCCAAGAAGGGTTCTTTGGCCTCAGCGCTGCCATGATGTGGTGTGCCATGCACCAGACACGCTCGCCCATTGCCTGGAAAACTGTGCGCCTGACTGTCAACACGCCAGAAGTGGCGCCGGCTTGAAAGATGGTTTCTGAAATTACAAAAGCCGTTAACTCCTTAAGAATTAACGACTTTTTATGTTTGGTGCCCGGGGCCGGAATCGAACCG
>JBKJKI010000141.1:0-8579 GCA_046597475.1 Polaromonas sp.
GAGCCGTTGGGCAGATCCTTGCCGGTCTCATCGACGATGGCGGCCATGATGCCGGGCAGCGGCAAAGTGCAGCTGCCGGGAACCAGCGGTGTCGCGCCAGGCAGCGGGGTGATCATGTGGCCGCCAGACTCCGTTTGCCAAAAAGTGTCGACTACCGGGCAGCGCTCGCCTCCGATATTTTTGTAGTACCACATCCAGGCTTCGGGATTGATGGGCTCGCCCACCGAACCCAGAATGCGCAGGCTGCTCAGATCGGACCGGTCAGGGTGCACCGCCGGATCGGCTTCGGCCGCCTTGATGAGCGAGCGGATCGCCGTGGGCGCGGTGTAGAAAATCGTGACCTTGTGCTTTTCGATCATCTGCCAGAAGCGGCCGGCGTTCGGGTAGGTTGGAACGCCTTCGAACACCACCTGCGTGGCGCCGGCGGCCAGCGGGCCATAGGTAATGTAGGTGTGGCCGGTGATCCAGCCGATGTCCGCGGTGCACCAGAACACATCGGACGGTTGCAAATCGAACGTCCAGTCCATCGTCAGCTTGGCCCACAGCAGGTAGCCGCCGGTGCTGTGCTGCACGCCCTTGGGCTTGCCGGTCGAGCCGGAGGTGTAGAGCACGAACAGTGGGTGCTCGGCGCCGACGAATTCAGGCTCGCAGACCGGGTTGGCCTTGGCAACCACCTCGTGCATCAGGCTGTCACGTCCGGCTACCATATTGCAGGCCGTAGGCGTGCGCTGGTAAACGATCACGTTCTTGATCGACTCGCAGCCGCCCAGGGCGATGCCTTCATCCACGATGGCCTTGAGCGGCAACTCCTTGCCGCCGCGCAGCTGGTAGTTGGCGGTGATGACGGCCACCGCACCGGCATCCTGGATGCGGTCCTGCAGGCTCTTGGCTGAAAAGCCGCCAAACACCACTGAGTGCGTCGCGCCGATGCGGGCGCAGGCCTGCATGGCGACAATGCCTTCGATAGTCATGGGCATGTAGATGACGACGCGGTCACCCTTCTGGATGCCCATGTCCTTGAGCGCGCTGGCGAACTGGCTGACCTTGGCGTGCAGTTCCTTGTAGGTAACGTTGGTCACCTTGCCGTCATCGCTCTCGAAAATGATGGCCTTCTTGTTCTCGGTCGGCGTCCCCAGGTGACGGTCGAGGCAGTTGTACGACGCATTGAGCTCGCCATCGGCAAACCACTTGTAGAACGGCGGGTTTGACTCATCCAGCACCTGGGTGAAAGGCTTCTTCCAGTTCAGGTTTTCGCGCGCCAGCCGGGCCCAGAAGCCTTCGAAATCCTTTTCAGCCTCAGTACACAGGGCGTTATAGGAGGCCATGCCTGAAATGCGGGCCGCCTTCACCGTGGCTTCGGCTGGCGGAAAGACGCGGTTTTCAACCAGGGTCGACTGAATGGAGGTGTCTGGGGTGCTCATTAGGGGGGTCTCCTGTAAGGTCATTGATGCGGGCTAATGTGATGCCCCGCACTTACATCGCACTGACGTATAGGCATCTTAAGCCGCGAGGCGTGGGCCCTACAAGCCCGCGACTGTTTCAACTCTCCTCCATCATGTCGACTCCTCCCGCCCGCGCAAACCCTCCCCTTGGCCTGCTGGCCACCCTGATATTTGCCAGCCGCTGGTTGCAACTGCCGCTGTACTTCGGGCTGATCGTTGCGCAAGCCGTCTATGTGCTCATTTCCTGGTTGAACTCATGCACCTGGTGGAAGCTGCCTTCGGCAGCCGGACCGCGCTGCAGGCGCTGGTCAGCAGCATTGGCTACAAGTCCGACGCCGCCGTCACCACGCTCAACGAGACCGTGATCATGCTGGTGGTGCTGGCACTGATCGACGTGGTGATGATCTCCAACCTGCTGATCATGGTGATCATCGGCGGCTACGAAACCTTTGTCAGCCGGCTCCATCTGGAAGGCCACCTCGACCAGCCTGAGTGGCTCAACCATGTCAACGCCTCGGTTCTCAAGGTCAAGTTGGCCATGTCCATCATTGGCATCAGCTCGATTCACCTGCTAAAAACCTTCATCAATGCCGACAACTGCAGTGACCGGGTTCTGATCGCGCAAACGGTGATCCACATCACTTTCTTGCTTTCCGCCATCGCCATTGCCTACACCGACAAGATCATGTCGTCCATCGCGGCCCCCTACCACTCAACGAGCGCGGTCTTGCGCACATGACACCATTCCGGTCAATTGCCAATTTTCAGGTGATTCAGAGGCCTTGCGCATAGGGAGCGTAGGTCAGCAGCTATTTTTTTGACAGCAAATACGGATTTTCAGAATCTGAACCTCTGGTCGCCTTGCGGGTGTGCAGCAGACGCCAAAAACCTGCGTTCGATATCTTAAAATCTTAAATGGTAAAACAATTGCTGCCTTTATAACCTTAACCGTATGCAATTGACCCATTCACGGAACTCCCTTGTGGTCACCCGCCGGGCTTGCTACAGGGCACACGCTGGCCGAGTCTTCGGCCCAAACATCCGGCTTCCTGCCCTGCAGGGTCCTTGCGTGAATTCAAGAGTCCTCTGCCCAGACCTTTTTTGTTGAAGCGCAGGGCAGGCACGCAGTCCGTCGGGCACACCCGCAACTGCCCGTTGCAGCCGGGCATTGGCATTGGATCAGAGAATTTTTCTTGTGCCCTTGCCCGGCCGACACGCTGGCATGGCACTTCCATTCCTGAAGGGAAGCCACGCCAGCACCAAAAATCACCAGCAGCGCATCGACAGCCAGCGCGGGCTGCAATACGCTGTCCACCCCCGTGACCCAGTCCAGGGTCTGCCCGGTTCGGTCGCGCCCGACAAAAACGCACACCTGCTCGCAGGACAAGCCCGGCTTGCCAGCTTTGCTCCCCGCGCCGGCGCGCTGGCCGGTCCAGCTTGCGGCAGCCCCTTGTACGATTCCAGCAAATAGGGCTCGTCGGCCTCGGCAAGCAGCGCCGGCCTCTTCGAATGCCTCGTCAGCACGCTCACCAATCACCCTACTCAGCCGCAGTGGACTGGGTTGGTTACCCAAGTTATGCCTTTCAATGTCGAATGTTTGCACAACACTTCTATATAAATCAATGACTTACGAATTTAACCGCCAAATTTGGCGGGGCAGATTATTTGCAATTAAATGTCACCCAATCCGCCATCTCCCATTGAGCATGGGGTCTACATCTTCTTACGGATGCCACTGCCGGGGGACGTGGCTCGCCTAGACTCGCAACCCATGCCTATTCAAACACTCATATCCACACTCCCTCGTACCCCTTCCACCAGATCCCGCCTTGCCACCACACTGCGCCATGCCGCCGTACTGGTTGCGATGACAGGCGCCTTCACTGCCTATGGTCGCACCTTGACCATCATTGGCGTGACGCCCACAAGCTCCACCACGACATGGAAGCAGAAGACCACAACCACAACACCAACCACAACCACAACCACAACACCGACATCAACCACGACCGCTAGCCGCGGCTTTCCCGATGCAGGTCCGTGGGCGTCCTTCTATGGGACGGCGAGCAGCATAGATACTGCAAAAATGGCCGCTACTTTCCGCATCATGAATATTGATGCCGACCCTGATATGGGCAACTTTACAGCCACCCAGATCAAACAGTTGCAGAATGGGGGCGCCAACAAAGTACTGAGCTACCTGAATCTGGGCTCCTGCGAATCTTTTCGCGGCTACTGGTCCTCAGTGCCGACTGGATTTGTCTCGTGCTCGGCCAACAAGATTGCTCAACTGGGAACATATTCGGGCTACAGCAATGAGGTCTGGATGAACGTCGGCGATGCTGACTACCAGAACCTGGTCATCAACTACATCGTGCCTCGCCTTGTCGCTCAGGGCGTAAACGGCTTCTATTTCGATAACATGGAAATCGTGGAGCACGGAACGAACACAACGAACGGCCCGTGCGATGCGCAATGCAGCCAGGGCGGACTCAACCTGATTGCCAAGCTCCGCGACAAGTATCCCAATATGCTGTTTGTCATGGGGAACGCTACTGGCAACACGACGCGTCTTGGTAATGCGACAAGCGCATCAGGTACGGTGGCCTTCCCCACCCTATTGGACGGCATCGCGCACGAGGAGGTTTACAAGCCCACCTACGACTCGAGTGTCGAGGCCGAACTGGTTAAATGGTCTGGCATGAATCTGACTCCAGGTGGCCGCAAATTCTGGATTGCGACTCTCGATTTCGTTAGTACTTGCATTAACACCACGGATGCCCAGTCCGCATTTCAATCCAGTCGTTCGCGCGGCTTTTCACCTTCAGTTTCCGATTCAAGTGCAGGACTACAGACCGTGTGTTACTGGCCTGCTTTTTAATTTAAAAAGCTTGCCCGGCCAGGCAAACTTTATTTGATAGACCAGTTTTTGCGATTAAGCACGAAGCGGCACTCCATACCGCTTCGGTATCGATCAAGAATATCCCCTTGACTACCAAGCTGGCCCGGGAATTGTAGCCGCGCCATTTGCGCCCAAGGAGATAGTGGAAATCGTTTGTCCACCGTACGATTCCGTGCTGGCCCCGTATGTGATTCCAGTCAGCGGAACGCTTACGGCGTTAACAGTTTTCAGTGCAACACTATTGGTCGTACCTAGCACGATGCGGCCACTGACTCCGGAAGCGTCATAGGCCATTCTGGCGGCCATCAAAACTCCGGCATCGTGTTGACTCGGGCTGAGTATCAGCAGCTTGTACATGTTGTTGAACTTGGTCAAAGTGGCGTTGATCAGGTCGCCCAGCATTGAATTTGTGCCGTTATATGAACGCAGATTGGACTGATGGAACATCAGCGGGTCCAAGTCGTATTTCAGCAAATACCTGAGCCACATTTCCGACTCCTTATCCAGCACCTCGCTGTAACTCAGCGCATGGTCCCAGGTTGGAAACAGACCGCCCGGCGCATAAAAATGGTTATATTCGGAAGTCCATTCCGCCGGAGTTGATACGTTGAAGTACAGATTGGTAGGACGGCGCGGGATGATCAGAATACTGGGCTCGATGGTACTGTACAACCCGGCATTCGGGCTGGGATTATTCCACCCGGACCGCGAGGTATCGGACAATATATAACGTATTCCGAAATTCTTAGCAGCACGAAGAAACTCCGGGTTCCCCAACCCCGAGATTTCGGGTTGTATCATGCTGTCCTTGGAGTACAGCTGGAACTTCAAATTTTGCGCCACCTTATCATTAAGATCGAGTTCATTCCATGCGTCAGCGTAGCTGATGTCAGTCAACAATGCGTGAGTATAAGTGTGATTAACCCACTTGAACTGATTCGGATTATTGCGCACTGCAGGCGTCAGCGAATCGTTGGGGTAAATCCCTGATGCGCCGGCACCGTTAAACGGCAACTCCAGGCGTATTTGGGCGGTATTCGTGCTGGAGGCTCGCAAATTATTTTGCCAAGTGATGAGCCGCTTGTAATCCTGGGAAGTCATCCGATATGAAAGTCCTGTGTCGGTGGATAACGCACTGGTATCCCATAAGTCATCATCAAGCAACATATCGTCAGCCTGCGCATTTATATATATCTTGCGCTGCCCCAGAAAGAATCCTTTACTCACCCAATTGACCACGCCGTACCCGAGTAAAAGCGTGTGAGTCAGTTCCGGATTGCCGTCTGTCGTGATCGTCAGATTTTGCCGGCCGTCGGGATAGGTATAGATGGATGCAATGTTGTAGCCATCTGCGGTTTTCAGCAGTGGAACGGGGTTGGTACTGCTCACCGGCACAGCCAGGTAGGTCCAGGCATTTTTGATGGTGATAGGACTGGCCGGGTTCAAATAATTGAACAGCTGTTGCCCGGCGGTCGTCAGGCTGGCCTGGATCGGAGTAGTGTCGGTACCGACAGCGGTAATCGGCGTCAGTCCATAGTTATCGGGTAGACCCGCCGGATAGGTATAAAGGGTGGCCTGCCTTACCCGAAAATCGGTTTCGTAGTCCGATAGCATTTGCCACTGAGCCGCGTTAAATGCGCTTTGGTAATTGCCCCCGCCCGCGTCATAGCCAAGATTGCCTGTGGTTAACAGGATGCCCTGATAACGTCCTGCCCCCAATCCATCTGACAGGGTTTGCGCCGTCAGCGGGGTTTGGGTAGCGATGAGGGTATTGTAAGGAACACCGATCTGGTTCAGGATCGACTTGATGCCAGCAAAAACCGGCTCCTTGCCATCCGCCGAGATCACCAGCAGTTTCATGTCAATTGAGCGGGGGGTTTCAGCTGCGGCCGGCGCAAGCGGGAGAGCGGCAAAAAAAGTTGCCGCGAGAATCAGTTGCACCCTATGCGACACCCAACCGGAAAATTTCCGGAGCTTTGCCAGCGACTTTCGGACCTTGCCGTTCGGCACAAGCGGCAACGTGATATCGCTAACAGGTGGGTCTCGGTGCAGGTAAAAAAGTAGCACTTTCATGATTGGCTCCTGATTGAAAACAAAAATGACAGGGTTGGTTAGGCATGTTCGAGGTATGTTTCATGGGATTTATCGAAGAGTGCGTACCTGCTGCTGCGGTTTTGTAGGGTAGGTTTCGGGCTTGACCGGTCCCGGCTTGACGTTGCGACGCCCGGATGGTTTCTTGACCGGATCCGTTGAAACAATGACGGGCCCCGTGTCGTTGGGATCGGAAGGCGTGGCTGCGTCCGGTGCAGCCTGCGCAGACATCTGAGTGACCAGAAATGCCAGCGTCAAGCCGACTTTGGCGCGTGAGACCCAGGCTGAAGATGAGATGGCAAGTGATGTCATGGAAAGCTCCTTTATGAAGTGAATTATGAAAAGGGCGATGTCAGGCCGAAGTGCTGTGAGAAGTGGCGCCGCTTGTTTGAACAACTTCTCCCGATTTATAAGTCGACGCTGGGCGGATTGCAAAAGATGCAGAGTTGACCATGGCGGCGATACTGAGAATTGATAACTTTTTAGCGCAGTTCCTCCTTCAAAAGATGACGGGTCGCAACATGAAGGTTTCATATTCGAGCTGTTCGAGTTTTCGCGACAGGATTGCCAGGCCGACACCCCCTGTCAGCAACACGGCGAGCGCAAAGCCATAACCGAAGAAGGTTGGACCAAGGTACAGGGTCAACCAGGAAAAGGCGGTGTTGGAGACCAAAAAAAGAAGGCATAAGCGCAAGGCGGCTTGCCGCTGATCCAGATAGAAAAGTACGTTGAGTACTGCCAGCAGCAGCAACTGGATGGCGACCGCCAGCAAGTCAATGTTCAGCAGTGGGCGATGCATCGGAGAAATACCGAACCACATAAGTAATTCCTCACCCATCAGCAGCAGGATGAGCGTTGTCGCGCCCTGAACCTTGAGCATGGCAAGCATGCCGGATCGCACTGCTTCGACCAGCTCTTTCTTGGCCTCCATGATCTGGGCCAAGGTGCCTCCGCGCGTGATGGTCAGGTAAAAGTTTTCACATTTCTCCGCAAAATCGGTTTCTATCCGGATCAGGAAAATCGCCATGCCGGGTATGAGCGACAGATAACTGAGAAAAATCGGCAGATCGTAAATCGGCGAGACACGTAAGGGGCCGACCACATTGACGCCAGTGAGCGAATCAGACCAGAAAATGAACTTGTCTGCCCATGCAGCGGAATTGTAAAAAAGCCCGGTCAAAATCAGGCTCGGGTGTATCTGGTCCCGGCGTAGGAAAGCAAACGACACCATCAGGTCACCGGGATACCGGCGCACCACCAATGCCAGCAAGGTGAAAAACAGACACACCTGCCCGATCACAAAACCCAGCAGCAAGCCCTCCAGACCAAAATCCCGCAAACCCAGTGACGCGCCGACGGTAATGCCGTAACCAATCAGGAACACCAGCAGAATTTGTTGATAGGCCTTGATGGCCGACGCAAAAATCACCACAATCCAGATGCCGCACAAAGTGACAAAACCTGTCAGCATGCATTGCCGATATAACAGGGAACCGTCGAACCACAGCACGAGCGCAGTGGTGCCCACAAGACCGGCCGTGAAAAACGTCACGATCAAGGCGCCAAACAAACTCCCCAGAATCAGCGTGTCACGGCGCTCGAACAGACGGTCTGCCACGTAGCGGGTCACCATCAGGTGTAACGGGCTGGTCAGGATCAGCGAAAAGGCTACCAGGTAGGTGACGGATACCTGGAACTGGCCAACGAAGGCCGACGGCATGGTTTGGCTGGCGCTGAGCAGACCGATCGCGAGGATCGCGACGATCGACAACACCCACGGCCCACTGCCGATGATTGCGGCATACCCATATGCCTGCGCCAACCCGCCCAGGGTCTTCTTTTGCAGAAGCCGACGCAGTTCGAATCCGATCCCGGCCATTAGATTTCACCCATCCTTTGATAGATTTCCCGGTAACTTTCAATCACGCGCGATTGACGGTAGTAGCGCTCGACGCGGGCAATCCCCGCCCGCTGCGCGGCGTGCCAGCGCGCCGGGTCGGTCAGCAGCTCAAATGCAGCACGCGCCAAGGCATCGGGATCGCAGATTGACACGACCTCGCCGGCCCGGCCCAAGGCGCGATCGGCCGGCTCCTTGCCGTCGATGAGATCGCGGCAGGCCCCGACGTCCGTCGCCAGCACCGGCA
>JBKJKI010000124.1:0-25438 GCA_046597475.1 Polaromonas sp.
CATCTCCGATGCAGCCCTATCCACAATCAGCATCGAACGTGACCCGTTTCACGGGGACTGGAATTACTGCATTCGTGCAGGTTGATCTGACTAACTTATTAGTTAACAGACCCTAAGAGCCAACCATCTTCACCATGCCGCCTTGTTTTGTACTGAAATCTCTTGTTATGGTTAAAAACTCCAAACCACAAGCACCCAACACTCCGTCCGCCGACTCCCTGTGTGGGATTACATAGATCGCTCCATTAAGCATGGTTGCAGCGTGAATCTCGGCTTCCGATGGCTGGGCAGAAAAAACCGCCCCGCCCGACGCCGCGAGCAATAGAGCAGCAAAAATCTTCTTCATAAGCGCCCCCAGGATGAACCATTAATGCCGCAATTTCTCTCAAGGCCAGCCATTGACTGGTCGGCTGTGTACTGCTTCGAGCGATAGCCATCAACAACAGCTTGAACGTAAGCGCGGCAGTTAACAGGAAAGCCACCATCTTTCCCATACACAGGTTTTGAATTCGGGTCAAATCTGTCGCAACCCGCCAAAAATGCGCAACTCGCGACAAAAATAATTACAAGCTTCATTAGATGTCCTTTCATACCTGCACGCTTCGCCACACGGTCATCAAGTCCAGCTCTTGATCTTGCGGACAGGCACTGGGAGTGCAACGTAGTAAACCCACGTCACATCCTGTGCGGAATAGTGCAAGACGTCCGGGTCGTTGAGGCATCCAGGGCGAATGCCTCCGCGCCGCGAAAGCGGCTCATTCAATCATAGGGGAAATGGGGGTCAGAATCTGACCACCATGTCCTCTTGTCGTAACCGCGATTCAAGCGGGCTGTTCCCCGAGCCCCACCTGATGGCCGCTCAGCACGCCCATCAGCTTGCCCATGTCGGGCGTCGCGCCGGGGCACTCCCGGTCTATGGCCGCGAACAGTTCGGAGGCACCGGCACCCGAGGTGATTCCAAGCACCCGCGCGGTCGGGCTCGCATAGCGAAATGAGTGCACCATGCCTGCGGGAACGTGGACAAAACCGCCCGCCGTGACTTTCTTCAAGGTGCCCGCGCAATCAAAATCGACGGCGCCGTCAATGACGTAAAACGCCTCGTCCCAGGGATGAAAATGCGGCGGCGGCCCGACGCCCTGGGGCGCGTCATGGAGGTAGACCTCATAACTGCCGGTCTGGCCGTGGTTCGCCAGAATGGTGATGCGCTCGCCGAGAACCTGGCATGAAGCCGTGCCAGCGCCGTCCGAGACGATGAGGTTCCTGGTCATGATTGCCTCCTGTAGAGCGACCGTTGAATTGGGCGTTTCAGCTTACGCCCATCGGGGCCACCCTGCAATCCGCGTGCGTCACCCGCTGCGCCGGCAGTCGCGGCAGGGGCTCAGGCGTCAACCAGCCTCCAGCTCGACTTCGCCCTCGATTTCCACCGGAATGTTGAACGGAAGCTCCGCAAGGCCCACGGCGCTTCGGCAGTGGGCGCCTATTTCGGCGCCGAAGAGATCAAGTATCAGGTCGGAAAAGCCGTTGATGACGGCGGGCTGGCGGTTGAAGCCCGGGGCGGAATTGACCATGCCGAAAACTCGCGACCAGGCGGCGATGCGATCGAGGTCGTCCAGTTCGCGCTTGAGGCTGGCCAGGATGGCCAGCGCGGTGAGCCGGGCCGCAGCGTAGCCCTGCTCCAGCGAGACCTCCTGACCGACCTTGCCCAGTGGCTGTGCGAGTGAACCATCCGTGTTCACAGGGCCGTGGCCGGAAATGAGCGCCCTGGCGCCGATGATCCGGACCCATGGAAAGGGCAGTATCACTCCTGGGGGGAGTTGCAGCGGCGCTGGCAAGGTCAGGCCAAGCGCCTGCAGTCTTTCTTCTACCTTGGACATCAATGTTCCTGCTCTTTCGGTAAGGGAATGAAGCAGCGCATTCAGGCTACAAGGCTATAGGCCTTCAACGCAAACGAGACGGGCCGAACTGCATTCGTCCCGAACAGCCTTCAGCCCCTGGTAAATGGGCCCGGTGTAGAAATCCTCCCATGCGGCAACTGACGGGAATTCGAGGATCACTATCCTGCGAGGCTGCCAGTCGCCCTCGTGAACCTTGTGGGCGCCACCCCTTGCCAGGTAGCGCGCGCCCGCGGCTTCGAGAGCCGGCTTCACGTCACGCATGAAGTCCTGGTAGCGCTGGAGATCGCGGATTTCAACGTCAATGATCACATACGCAGACAGGTGCAACACTCGTCCGTAACAACGCGGGGCAGGCTCCCATTCCACCCAATATTTTCATTGAAAAGTATTTTTTACGGCTTTAGTCCAATGAATAAGGCCATAGTCAGCTATCGATTAAATAGCAAACATTACTGCAGGAAACCCATGTTCCGCCCTTCCCTCACCTCGGGCTTGATGCGGTGCTCGGCCTCCAGCTGCGCCAGGAACTCTTCCGCCGAAAACTCGGCCGCCAGAATCGTGACCTGGCGCTTGACCGCCGCAAAGTCACCCGGGCACAGCTGCGTGAGCTGCGCCAGCCGCTGCCGCAACTCGCTGCCAAGCAGCGCGGCATCGCCGGCCAGCGCCTCGGTGACGAACATGGCTTCGCGCTGCTCGCGCAGCAGCGGCATGAACTTGATCTTGAAGGTGAAGCGCCGCAACGCCGCCTGGTCCAGGCTTTCGAGCAGGTTGGTGGTGCAGATGAAAATGCCGGCATAGCGCTCCATGCCCTGCAGCATCTCGTTGACCTCGGTCACTTCGTAGGTGCGCTGGGCACCGCGTCTGTCCTGCAAAAAACTGTCGGCCTCGTCGAGCAGCAGCACGGCCTTTTCAAGCTCGGCTTCACGGAACATGGCGGCCATGTTCTGCTCGGTCTCGCCGACGTATTTGCTCATCAGGTCGCTGGCCTGCTTGATAAGCAGCGGCTGCTCCAGCGCGCTGGCGATGTGCTCGGCAAGCGCGGTCTTGCCGGTGCCTGGCGGGCCGTAAAAACACAGGCTGCCGTGGCCTCTGGCTTTGAGCGCCTGCACGATGCGCGGCACCTCGAAGCGTGACTCGACGTTGAGCATGGCCAGATCGTAGGTCGTGACGCTGCGCCGCCCCGAGGCTTCGGCCTTGTTGCCCAGCGCCACGTCGGCGTTCCTGAGCTGGCGCTCGATGAGCGTCTCCATCAGCCCCGGGCGACCGCCGGCCAGAATCGCCTGCAGCGCCTCGCTGTCCACCGGGGCGTCGATGGCGTCTTCCGGGGCGCTGGCCAGGCGCGCAAAACGCACCGCCGTGCGGATCTGCGCCGGTGTCAGCCCCTTGCGGGCTGTGAGTTTGGCGACAAACGCATCGCTGACCTGCACGCCCTCCAGCGTCTTGCGGACTATGCCCTCGCGCGCGCCGGGCGGCGGCGAGCGCAGCTCCAGGTGGTAGGCAAAGCGGCGGCGAAAGGCCGGGTCGATCTGCTCGATGCGGTTGGTGATCCAGAGCGTCGGGACGGCGTTGGACTCCAGCACCTGGTTGACCCAGGCCTTGCCGCTGACCGAACCGCTGGCCGGCGCCGGCAACTGCTCGGAGCGCGCCATCAGCAGCGCGGCTTCGCTGGAAATCGGCGGAAAGACGTCTTCCACCTCGTCGAACAGCAGCGCCGAGCGGGCGCTGCCCTTGAGAAAGACCTGCGCGATCTGCAGCGAACGGTAGCGGTCGCGCCCGCTCAGCGAGTTGCCGTCGCGGTCGGCGTATTCGACTTCAAACAGATCCAGCCCGGCGGCCTGCGCCACCACCTTGGCCAGTTCGGTCTTGCCGGTGCCGGGCGGCCCGTAAAGCAGCACGTTCACGCCCTGCTCCCTGGCGGCGACGGCGTTGCGCAGCAGGGACACCAGCACCTGCGCGTCGTCCTGCACAAAGGCAAAATCGGCCAGCCCCAGGCTGCTGTGACTGGCGGGCCGGGTGAAGACGGCCATCAGCTCATTCTGGTCGCGGTATTCGCGCATCAGCACCGGCGGCAGTTTCTCGCTGACCTTCATCAGGTCGGCCAGATCGGTGATGTTGTGCTCGGAAATCAGGTTTTCAACCATGCCGATGCGCTCCAGCCGCGAACCGGCCCGCAGGGCTTCGGCCACCTCGGGCGCCTTGACGCCGGCCACGTCGGCAATCGCGGCATAGGCCTCGGGCGCATTGTTGACCTTGAACTCGACCAGCAGCGAGCGCAGGTCGCGCTGGTAACGGGCCAGCGTGCCGTAGAGCAGCAGGGCGCGCTCGGCGCGGTTGAGCTGCAGCAGTCCGGCCAGCGAGTCGATGTTTTTTTCCACCAGGGTGGACTGCTTTTTCAGCGCGTGCGTCAGCCAGTCGCCGGTGGCCGCCAGCACCGACAGCAAGTCCTTGGGCTGGTCCTTGGCGTGCTCGTCAAGGTAGAAGAACAGCGTGCCTTCCTCGTAAGGGCCGCGCCAGGCACCGTGGCGCGCCATGAATTCCGCGTCGGTAAGCAGCTCGTGGCCGTGCCAGAACTCGTTGTCCTTGCAGCGGCGGCCGAGGAATTCGCGCAGCCGCTGCATCGCGGGCAGCGGCCACACCAGATGGCGGCCCGACAGCGACAGCAGGCTGTTCAGGTCGCGCCGCACGTTGAATTTGGCCCCCTGGCGCGCGGCCAGGCTGAGCACGAAATGCGAGCACATCAGATCGAGCACCGGCGCTTCTTTCAGCCCGGGGGACAGCAAGCATTGCTTGGGATGCTCGACGATGGAACGCTTGTTCATGAACCCACTCCAGTTTTCAAACCACGGCCGATTTCCCCCTCGTCTTCGTTCTTTATGCTTCGCGAGACTGCACCATAACGCAAGCTGAAGCATCATGGAAGACACTAATTGAACTGCGTTGCGCAAAGCGAGGTCGCAGACCGCTGCAAAGACGCGGAAAATAGGCCGCCAGCCGCCCCCGGATGGATACCGAAAGGAAAATAGATGCTCAGCCTGCAAGACATTGAACAAGCCGCCCGGCGCCTCGAAGGCCAGGTGCTGAACACGCCCTGCGTGGAGTCGCGCACGCTGTCGCAGCTGACCGGCGCGCAGATTTACCTGAAGTTTGAAAACCTGCAGTACACCGCCTCCTTCAAGGAGCGTGGCGCCTGTAACAAACTCGCACAGTTGTCAGCTGACGAAAGGCGGCGCGGCGTGATCGCCATGAGCGCGGGCAACCACGCGCAGGGCGTGGCCTACCACGCGCAGCGGCTGGGCGTGCGCGCCGTCATCGTGATGCCGCGTTTCACGCCGGGCGTGAAAATCGAGCGCACCCGCGGCTTTGGCGCCGAGGTGGTGCTGCACGGCGACACGCTGGACGAGTCGCGCCAGCATGCGCTGCTGCTGGCCGAACGCGAAGGCCTGGTGTTTGTCCACCCCTATGACGACGAAGCCATCGTTGCCGGCCAGGGCACGGTCGGGCTGGAAATGCTGCAGGCGGTGCCGGAGCTGGAAACGCTGGTGATTGCCGTGGGCGGCGGCGGGCTGATCGCCGGCATTGCCACGGCGGCGCGCGCGCTCAAGCCCGGCATCGAGATCATTGGCGTGCAGACCTCGCGTTTTCCCGGCATGGTCAACGCCATCAAGGGCACGCATTACCCGCAGGGCAGCAGCACGATTGCCGATGGCATTGCCGTCGGCACGCCCGGCCTGATCCCGCAGGCCATCATTGCGCAAAAGGTGGACGATCTGCTGCTGGTGGACGAAGGCGACATCGAGCAGGCCATGGTGATGCTGCTGGAGATCGAGAAAACCCTGGTCGAGGGCGCGGGCGCTGCCGGCCTGGCGGCGCTGCTCAAATACCCGGCGCGTTTTGCCGGCAAAAAGGTCGGCCTGGTGCTGTGCGGCGGCAACATCGACCCGCTGCTGCTGGCGGCCATCATCGAGCGCGGCATGGTGCGTGCCGGCCGGCTGGCGCGCATCCGCGTCAGCGCGCGCGACATTCCCGGCTCGCTGGCCAAAATCACCGCCACCGTGGCCGATGCCGGCGCCAACATCGAGGAGGTGCACCACCAGCGCGCCTTCACCATGCTGGCGGCGCAGAACGTGGAGATCGAACTGGTGGTGCAGACGCGCGGGCGCGAGCACATTGCACAGGTGCTGGCAACGCTCACCGCAGCCGGTTTTGAGGCCGACGAGCAGCATTGAGGACCGGCTCCGCATGCGTCATGCGTGGGAGGTAGACAAACGGTTGAAGACTGGCCGCATCGGGCCGGCGAAGGGCTTGCGGCAGGCGATTGCCGCCGCGAGCCCCAAAAAGGTAAAATGCCGGAAGATCTTTACGCAGCCCAGGAGCCCATATGTCGAGCCCAGTCAATCACACCAGCCCTGCCGCACACGGCAGCCCTGCCGTCGTCCATGAGCCGGACGCGGTTGAATCCATTGTTCCGCTGATGCCCCTGGTGCTTCCGCTGGTCGGCGGCGTGCTGATGTTCCTGCTCGCCTTCATCGCCGTTTTCATGGCCTGAAGCGTCTACGCTTGCCCACCAAAGTCCGCACCGCGCGGACTTTTTTTATGGGTGCATGTCCTCAGGGGCCGGCGGCTCTCGTTTTCTTTAGCAGCGGCCACATTCCCATCAGCCCCAGGACCGGCCCCGGCAGCAGTATCCACAAGGCCTTGCTGCCCAGCACGTCGATGACGCTCAGCAGCAGGGTGATGCTGAAGATGGTGATCAGGAATCCGATGCTGTTCTGAATGGCCAGCGCGCTGCCCACCCACTGCGGCGGGCAGCTTCGCGCGGAAATCGCCGAGAACTGCGGCGAATCCGCAACCACGAAAAAACCCCAGGCCAGCAGCACGGCAAAGCGCAGCAGCAGCCACTCGCGATGCAGCAGCGGGTAAACCAGGCACAGCAGGCCGGAGGCCAGCAAGGCGGCCGCCGCCACATAGGCGCTGTCGAGCCTGAGGCTGATACGCCCGCCGCAGACGCATCCAAGAAAGCCTGCGGCAATACCAAGGAAGCTGATGGCCGACACCGACCCAGGCCCGCTCCAGGCGACACTCCGCGCATCCATCAGCAGCTGCGCGGCAAGCCAGGGCAGCACGGCCCAGAAGGCAAACAGCTCCCACATGTGGCCAAAATAGCCAATGGCCGCGGCCCGGAAATCCGGAATCCTGAAGACGCCAAACGCCCTGCCAAGCGAGCTTGCCTGGCGGCCATAGCTCTTTTGCAGGTAAGGGCCATCCCCCAGAAAATACACCAGCGCCGCGCCCACCAGTGCCAGCACGGAAGAGACCTGAATCACCGTCTGCCAGGGCAGACTCGCCCCCAGCGCCCGCACCCCGTGGGGCAAGGCGGTGCCCAGTGTCAGCATGCCCACCAGCAGACCCAGCGCCGCCCCTGATTTGCCGCCCACCCAGCCCACAATCATCTTCATGCCCAGGGGGTAGATTCCCGCCAGGCAGACGCCGACGGCAAAGCGAAGCGCCAGCCCGGACTCAAAACCGGCCCAGCCGCCCGCGAGCCCGGCATTGATGAGGGCGCCCGAGACACAGGCCATGGCAAAGATTCGGCTGGTGGAATAGCGGTCCGCCCAGCCGGAATAAGCCAGCCACAAAGTACCTGCGATAAAGCCGGACTGGGTCGCGGCAATCAGCCAGGCAAACTGGGCGGGACCGATGTGCCAGGCAGCCATCAGATCGTCGGCCGCGCTGTTCGGGCTGAACCACAGCGAGGTGCCCAGCCACTGGGCCGACACGATCAGCGCCACGGCCCAGCGCTGCGGGTTCATGGGCAGTGCGCGAGTGCGGAGGCCGGTGTTTCGATCCTGTAGTGTTTTCCGGTTTTCATGGTTTTCATGGTTTTATCACTGGTCTGCCTCAAGCGCACGCCATGCCGCTTGCTCAATGCTCGCCGCGTCCACCGAGAAATGCCGCCGCAGCGCGGCGCGGGTGTCACTGCGGCCAAAGCCATCCGTGCCCAGCGTGGTGTAGCTACGACCCGGCGGCAGATGGGCCCGTATGCTTTCGGGCACGGCACGCACGTAGTCGGTCGCGGCCACAATCGGCCCCTGCGTCCCGGCGAGCCGCGCCGTGACAAAGGCGCCGCTGGCCCTGCCGTCCTGCGCGCTGGCCTGGGCCTGGCGCGACAGCTCGCTCCAGCTGGTCACGCTGATCACTTCAGCCTCGACACCCCGCGCGGCCAGCAGCTGCGCCGCCTTGATCACCTCGGTCAGGATCGCGCCCGAGCCCATCAGCGTCACCTTCCCGCCCGCTGCATCCGGTTTGCGGCTGCCAGCCGCTGCCGCGTAGCGGCCGAAGCGGTAGCAGCCCGAAATCACGTCGCCATGCACCTCGGGCGGCAGATTCGGCTGCGCATAGTTCTCGTTCATCAGGGTCAGGTAATAAAACACGTCCCGCTGCTCCACCAGCATTTCATGCATGCCATGGTTAAGGATCACGGCCAGCTCACCGGCAAAAGCCGGGTCGTAGGCCTTGCAATTGGGAATGGTGGCGGCGATGAGGTGGCTGCTGCCGTCCTGGTGCTGCAGGCCTTCGCCGCCCAGCGTGGTGCGCCCCGAAGTGGCGCCCAACAGGAAGCCGCGCGCCCGCTGATCGGCGGCGGCCCAGGTCTGGTCGCCGACGCGCTGGAAGCCAAACATCGAGTAGTAGATATAAAAGGGCAGCATGGCCAGGCCGTGCACGCTATAGCTGGTGGCCGCCGCCGTCCAGCTGGCCATGGCGCCGGCCTCGCTGATGCCCTCTTCGAGGATCTGGCCGTCCATGGCCTCGCGGTAGCTCAGCACCGAGCCGATGTCTTCGGGGGCATAGCGCTGGCCGACGCTGGAGTAGATGCCGACCTGCTTGAAAAGATTGGCCATGCCGAAGGTGCGCGCCTCGTCCGCCACGATGGGCACGATGCGCGGACCGAGCGCGCCATCCTTGAGCAGGCCGCCCAGCATGCGGACGAAAGCCATGGTCGTGCTCATCTCCTTGCCCTCGGGCTGCAGCGCAAAGGCGGCGTACTGCGGCAGCCCGGGCACCGGCAGCGTGGCGCAGGCGGTATCGCGCCGCGGCAGATAGCCGCCCAGGGCTTGCCGGCGCGCGTGCAGATACTGGATTTCCGGGCTGTCGTCGGCAGGCTTGAAAAAGGCCAGGGAAGTGGCCTGCTCGTCGCTGAGCGGCAGGTTGAAGCGGTTCCTGAACTCGACCAGCTCCTTCCCGTCGAGTTTTTTCTGGCTGTGGGTGGTCATCCTGCCCTGCCCGGCCTTGCCCATGCCGTAGCCCTTCTTGGTGTGGGCCAGGATCACCGTGGGCTGGCCTTGGTGCGCGGCGGCGGCGGCGTACGCGGCATGGATCTTCACGAGGTCATGGCCGCCACGCTTGAGGCGGTCGATCTGCTCGTCGGTCATGCCTTGGGCGAGGCGGGCCAGTTCGGCGTTCTGGCCAAAAAAGGTTTCGCGGTTGTAGCGTCCGTCCTTGGCGGCAAAGGTCTGCATCTGGCCATCGACCGTACCGGCAAAGGCGCGCGCCAGTGCGCCGCCCGCGTCACGGGCAAAGAGGCCGTCCCAGTCGCTGCCCCAGATCAGCTTGATGACATTCCAGCCCGCGCCGGCGAACAGCTTTTCCAGCTCGTCGATGATGCGGCCATTGCCGCGCACCGGCCCGTCAAGCCGCTGCAGGTTGCAGTTGACGACCCACACGAGATTGTCCAGCCCCTCGCGGGCCGCCAGGGTCAGCGCGCTCATGCTTTCGGGTTCGTCCATTTCGCCGTCGCCAAACACGCCCCAGACCTTGCGATTCGAGCAGTCCAGCAGTTGCCGGTGCGTGAGGTAGCGCATGAAGCGGGCGTGGTAGATCGAGCTGATCGGCCCGATGCCCATGGAGCCGGTCGGAAACTGCCAGAAGTCAGGCATCAGGTAGGGGTGGGGATAGCTGCACAGGCCACGCGCGCCCGTGCCGGTGAGGGCCGCGGGGCTGGTCAGCTCCTGGCGGTAGTAAGCCAGGTCTTGCTCGCTCAAACGCCCCTCGAGGTAGGCCCGCGCGTACACGCCGGGCGCGCTGTGCGGCTGGAAAAAGACCAGGTCGCCCAGGTGATTCCTGGCCCCCACGCTTGCCACTTCGTGTGCTACGCTGCCCCCCGAGGGGGCGCTGCCTTGCTCGGGGCGGCCCAGCGCGGCGGCACTGTCGTCACGGGCGTGAAAAAAATGGTTGAAGCCGACCTCGAACAGATCCGCCGCGCTGGCGTAGCTGGCAATGTGCCCGCCGAGATCTCCGTAGGCCTGGTTGGCCCGCGCTACCATCGCCAGCGCGTTCCAGCGCATCAGCGAGGCGAGCCGTTCCTCGATGGCCAGGTCACCCGCAAACGGCGGCTGCTGGTCGACCGCGATGGTGTTCACATAAGGCGTGCACAGTTCGGGCTGCCAGCCGACGCGGGCCGCACGCGCCTGGCGAGCCAGCGTATCGAGCAGGAAACGGGCGCGCGCCGGGCCCTGCGCGGCCAGCAGGGCGGCCAGGGCATCCTGCCACTCGCCGGTTTCCTGGGGGTCGCTATCAAGCGGGTCCGGCGTGTGCAAAAAGCCCGCGGGCTGAGGCGAATAGGGCAAACTCATAGAGTTGAATTTACGCACAAAAAGCCGGTACAGGCTAGCGATCCAAGGGAAGATAAACCCGGGTTCACGCGGCAATATGATGCCAAAAATTACTTTTCTGGATTTTTATGCTTGACTCGGTCATACACCCTCAACAGCACCGCCCCATGTCCCGGACCGCCCCCGTTTTGCAGGCCGACAAGCTTTCTTTCAGCCATCCCGCCCAGCCCGGAGCAATGCTGTTCGACGGCTTTTGCCTTGATCTGCAAGCCGGCGTGAGCTGGCTCTCGGGTGACGAGGGCAGCGGCAAGACCACCCTGCTCCAGCTCCTGGCGGGCGCGCTGCCCGCCACTGGGCCGCTGGGGCAGTTGCGTGTACTGGGCGTCAGCCTGGCCGACAACAGGCGGGCTTACCGGCAGCAGGTCGCCTGGTTCGCCCCGCGCGACACGGCGCTGGACGGGCAGACGGCGCGCCAGGTGTTTGCCAGGCTCCCGGCGCTGCATCCCGATTGCGACCCGGGCGCCCTGGCGGCGCACATCGAAGGCCTGTCATTGGGCCCGCACCTTGACAAGGCGCTCTACATGATGTCGACCGGCACGCGGCGCAAGGTGCTGCTGGCCGCCGCGCTGGCGGCCCATGGCGCGGTCACGCTGCTTGACCAGCCCTTCATGGCGCTGGACCGCCCGTCCATAGACTATCTGCTGGCGCTGCTGGCCAGCGCCGCGCAAGAGACGGACCGGGCCTGGCTGGTGGCGGACTATGAGGCGCCGCTGGACGTGGTGCTGGCCGGGGTGATCCGCCTGTAGGCAGCGGGCGTTGACACTATCATTTCAATAGCGATAAACGACCGTGTTGATTGGGCAAGATGCCTTTTTCGTCCCTAAACACGGTCTCAACGAGATCCAGAGGCCGCTGCAGCCCTCAGCCCTGCCGCACCGGCATGATGTGAATCGCGGCGGGTGGAATATGCAGATACAGCAGCGCGCCCGGCCCCGCGCCCAGTTGCCGCAGGGCGGCGCTTGAAAGGTTGAGCGTGATGCGCTGCGAGGACAGCTGCAGCGGCACCAGCGTGCACAGGCTGATTTCGCCCAGCGCCAGCACCTCGCGCAGCGTGCAGGCCAGCGTGTTCTGCGCCAGCGGGCCGGCGGCCAGCGACAAGTCGAGCAGCTCGCCGGCCACCACCCATGACACTTCGGCGCCGTCATCGAGCCGCTTCTTGTCGACCACGCACAGGCTGATTTGCGGAACTTCCGGCGCGCCGGCGTGCCAGGCCAGGCGGCCAAAGCCCGGCGCGTCGGCCGGCCCGCTCTGGAAGAACCGGCCCCTGAAGTGGTTCTGGATGCCGACCAGCTCGGCCACGCGGGCGTTGCGCGGGCTGGCAAACACGGTGGCCGGCGGCCCGCTTTGCAGCGACTCGCCGGCGTCCAGGATCACCACCCGGTCGGCCAGCCGGCGCGCCTCGTGCAGATCGTGCGTCACCAGCACCATGGGAATGGCGACGTCCTGGCGCAGCGCGGCCAGCTCGCGGTACAGCGTCTGGCGCGTCGGCGCATCGACGGCCGAAAAAGGCTCGTCCAGCAGCAGCACCTGGGGTTCCCTTGCCAGCGCCCGCGCCAGCGCCACGCGCTGCTGCTGGCCGCCCGAGAGCTGCGAGGGCCGGCGCTGCTGCAGACCGGCCAGGCCCATGCGCTCGAAAAGTTCATCAAAATAGGTGCTGGCCCTCGCAGGATGGGCTGCTAACGCTACATTTTCAATAGCAGTCAAATGCGGAAACAGCGCGTAGTGTTGAAACACCAGGCCAACGCGGCGCTGCTGCGGCGTCTGCCAGACGCCGCGCGCGCTGTCGAACCAGACGCCCTCGCCCGCATCCTCGCCCGCGCGGCCGACGCTGACGCGGCCCTGCAGCTGCGGGCTTTTGAGCAGGCCGGCGATGGCGCGCAGCACGCTGGTCTTGCCGCTGCCCGAGGGGCCGACCAGCGCGAGCAACTCGCCGCGCGCGCAGCGAAACTCGGCATTGAGCCGGACCGGAGCTTCGTTTTTAAGTAAAACCTGCAGCATGTCCAATGAATACCGTTGTTCTTTGCTATCTTTCCTGTAGCGGCCGGGTGTTGTCGGCGGCAAATACAAAGGCCAGCGCCGCCAGTGAACAGGCCACCAGCGCCAGCGCCATGATGTGGGCGCCGGCCATGTCAAAGGCCTGGACACGGTCGTAAATCGCAATCGACAGGGTCTTGGTCTCGCCCGGGATGCTGCCGCCCACCATCAGCACCACGCCGAATTCGCCCAGCGTGTGCGCCATGGTCAGCGCCACGCCCGCCAGCAGGCCGGGCCAGACCAGCGGCAGCTCGATTTTCCAGAAGGCGCGCCAGGGGCTCAGGCCGCAGACCCAGGCGGCTTCGCGCAGGCTGGCCGGAATGGCGGCAAAGGCGCGCTGCAAGGGCTGCACCATGAAGGGCAGGTTGACCAGCACGCTGGCCAGCAGCAGGCCCTCGAAGCTGAAGATCAGCCGCAGATCGAGCCGGCTTGCCAGCCAGCCGCCCGCCAGCGAGCCCTGGCCCAGCGTGATGAGCAGGTAAAAACCAATGACGGTCGGCGGCAGCAGCAGGGGCAGCATCAGCAGCGCCTCGGCCAGCGGCCGGCCGCGCCACGGCGTGGTCGCGAGCCAGCGCGCCAGCCACACGCCCGGCGGCAACAGCAGCGCGGCCGTGCAGACGGCAAGAGTCAGTGATACGCGGGCGGCCTGCCAATCCATGGGGGGATTATGCGGGGCTTGGCCTGCTATTGAACAAATAGCGCACAACGCAATGGACGCGTTGGATGGGCGCGATTTTCAGGCTGAGAAGCCATAGCGCCCAAAAACCTCCCGCGCCGCCGCGCCCTGCAGATACTCGTACAGCGCCAGCGCCGCCGGCGTGGCCGATTTGAGCAGCACCATGCGCTGGCGCAAGGGCTCATGCAGACTGGCCGGCAGCGCGATGTGCCGGCCGCTCTTCGCCACCTCGGGGGCCAGCGCCAGCGACAGCGCGGTGATGCCGGCCTGGGCGGCGCCGGTCGAGACAAACTGGGTGGCCTGGCTGATGTTTTCGCCCAGCACCAGCTTGGGCTTCACCAGCTCCCAGAGCCCCAGCTTTTGCAGCGCCTCTTTTGCGGCGCGGCCATACGGCGCGTGCTCGGGGTTGCCGATGGCAAATTTGATGACCTGCGGCCAGTGCGCCCGCAGCCCGCGCAGCTCGGGGTCCAGCGCCATCGTGGAGGCGAGCGGCACAAACAGGGCAATCCGGCCAATCGCGTAGAGCGCCCCCCGGTCAGCCACGCCGGCCAGGCTGCGCGTCAGGCCCGCGTCGGCCAGCCGGTAGACAAACCCTTCATCGGCGGACATGAACAGCTCGGCGGGCAGGCCCTGCCCAATTTGCTGCGCGAAGCTGCCCGAGGAGCCGAAGCTGGCCTCGACGCGGTGGCCGGTTTCGGACTGGAAGCGCGCCAGCACCAGCGTCAGCGCGAACTTCAGGTCGCTGGCGGCCAGCAGGCGCACCGGCTGGCGTGCCTGTGCGCTGGCCAGGCGGGGCGAGGCGAGTGACAGCGCCGCAGGCAGCAGCCCGCGCAGCCAACCGCGCCGCTGCACGCCCTGGCTTGTTGCGGGCCGCGCCTGCTGGCCCTGGTGGCCGAGGTGGTGAAGGGCGCCATGAAAAGATCGGGACATGAAAAGCTCGGATGTGAAAAAGCCTGATCTTGCCTCAGCAGGCGGGCCACTGCCTGAATCCCCTGATTTCGTCATGATGCTGACATAAAGTCATGCATGTTTTGCATATATTTTGCCGCTATCTGTCAGGCAAGTGTTCGCCAAGTTCTTAAAATGGCTTTTCCGGGCTGCCCGAAGAGGCAGCAGGCACGCCTCGCCAGCGGCCTGAAGACCCGGACGGCGGCGACTTCGCCGGATTTCGAATTCACAAGCCTCATTTCGACAGCCGCCGCGCGCCACCGCCATGACCGTGGTCTTGCGGCGTTTGTCGAAATAGCGCTTTTTAACTTTGGAGTTTTTCGATGAACCAACCCGTGATGCAAGGGCTCAAGCTCAATACGCCCAGCTACGTCAAGAATGCCAGGCTGATTGCCTGGGTCGCCGACATGGTGGCCCTGTGCAAACCCGACAAGGTCTACTGGTGCGACGGCAGCGAGGCCGAATACCAGCGCCTGTGCCAGCAGCTGGTCGATGCCGGCACCTTCAAGAAACTCAACGAAGCCAAACGCCCCAACAGCTTCCTGGCGCAAAGCGACCCGAGCGACGTGGCGCGCGTCGAAGACCGCACCTACATCTGCTCGGCCAAAAAAGAAGACGCCGGCCCGACCAACAACTGGATGGCCCCGGCCGAGATGCGCGCCACGCTGCAGCCGCTGTTTGACGGTGCCATGCGCGGCCGCACCATGTACGTCGTTCCCTTCAGCATGGGCCCGCTGGGCTCGCCGATCGCGCACATCGGCATCGAACTCTCAGACAGCCCCTACGTGGCCGTCAACATGAAGATCATGACGCGCATGGGCAAGGCGGTGTTCGACGTGCTGGGCGTGAACGGCGACTTCGTGCCCTGCGTGCACAGCGTGGGCGCGCCGCTGGTGGAAGGTCAACAAGACGTGAAATGGCCTTGCAACAAGACCAAGTACATCGTTCACTATCCCGAGACGCGCGAGATCTGGTCCTACGGCTCGGGCTACGGCGGCAACGCGCTGCTGGGCAAGAAGTGCTTTGCGCTGCGCATCGCCTCGACCATGGGCCGAGACCAGGGCTGGCTGGCCGAGCACATGCTGATCCTGGGCGTGACCAATCCGCAGGGCAAGAAATACCATGTGGCGGCGGCCTTCCCGAGCGCCTGCGGCAAGACCAATTTCTCGATGCTGGTGCCACCCGCCGGCTTTGAAGGCTGGAAGGTCACCACCATTGGCGACGACATCGCCTGGATCAAGCCCGCGGCCGATGGCAAGCTCTACGCCATCAACCCCGAAGCCGGCTATTTTGGCGTGGCCCCGGGCACCAATCTGCTGACCAACCCGAACTGCATGCGCAGCCTGGACCGCGACACCATATTCACCAACGTCGCGCTGACCGACGACGGCGATGTCTGGTGGGAAGGCATGGAGCACGACGCCCCGGGCAAGGCGTTGCCGGCGCACCTGATCGACTGGCAGGGCAATCACTGGACGCCGCAGATCGCAAAGGAAACCGGCGCCAAGGCGGCCCACCCCAATTCGCGCTTTACCGTGGCCGCCACCAACAACCCCGCGCTTGACAGCGCCTGGGACGACCCGAAAGGCGTGGCCATCGACGCCTTCATCTTTGGCGGCCGCCGCTCGACCACCGTGCCACTGGTGACCGAGGCGCGCAACTGGGTCGAGGGCGTTTACATGGCAGCCACCATGGGCAGCGAAACCACGGCCGCCGCCACCGGCCAGGCCGGCGTGGTGCGGCGCGACCCGTTTGCCATGCTGCCCTTTGCCGGCTACAACATGAGCGACTACTTCCAGCACTGGCTGGACCTGGGTGAAAAGCTGCAGGCCGCCGGCGCCACGCTGCCGAAGATCTACACCACCAACTGGTTTCGCAAAGGCGCCGACGGCAAGTTTGTCTGGCCCGGCTACGGCGAAAACATGCGCGTGCTGGCCTGGATGATTGCCCGCATCGAAGGCAAGGGCCAGGGCGAGGACCACCTCACCGGCACCAGCCCGGCCTACGAAGACCTGAACTGGACCGGCCTGGACTTCAGCGCCGAGCAGTTCGCCACCGTCACCAGCATGGACAAGGCGGACTGGCTGGCCGAGCTGGAACTGCACGCCGAGCTGTTCAAAAAGCTCGAGCACCGCCTGCCCAGGGAACTGAGTGACACCAAGGCCGCGCTGGAGCGCCGCCTGGCGGCCTGATCGGGTTTGCGCCAGACGCAAAAAAGCCACCTGACAAGGTGGCTTTTTTGATGGCAGCGCCGCGGCCGTGGGCCCGGCGCCCAGACGGCTCAGATGGAATTGCGCTGGTAGGCCCGCAGCACATTGCTGCCAAGCTTCATGGAGCGCACTGGCCGGGCAGGTGCCACGATGGCGCGAACGTCGCCGTATTGGGACGCTTCGGCAGCCTTTTCGGCTTCAACCCGGACTTCTTCACGCATCACGGCGGACTGCAGGTCGGCCATCAGACGCGGGTCCTGCTCGGCCATGAACCACAGGCGCTGGTCGGCACGGCTCCGTGCGAGGTCGCGCGACCACTTGTCCAGGCTGGCTTTCAGGTGCTGGGCGGCCTGGCGTGCAACACCGGCAAACAGCGCCAGCGCGGCGAAAGCGACGTACCACAGCGCCATCCACATCACCAGCAGGTGGCCTTCCTCGACGCTGTCCATGACCTGGTAAGACACCACCAGGCCGGCGACGGTCACCGCTGAAAACACCAGAGCGGCCACGCTGGGCGAGGCGGAAAAGTCCTGGCGCATCAGCTGCGCGGCATCAACAGCCGACTCAATGCGGTCGGCACCGTGGTGTTGTGCGGAATGTTTGATATTGACAAAGCTTGTCATGATGGGTCCTCTGAGTAAGCCGCCGCCAACCCATGTTGGCAGCAGATGGGTGTATCTTAGGGTTTTTACTAATGTTAGTAAACTTTATATTGATGATGATAGTTATTCACCAAAATGATGACTGACCTGCACCGCCCGGGAAACCAGAACCCGGACTCCCCCAACTTTCGCACGCTGGACCTGAACCTGCTGCGCGTGTTTGACGAGGTCATGGCCGAGCGCAGCCTGACCCGCGCCGCGCGCAACCTCTCGCTGACGCAGCCGGCCGTCAGCAACGCCCTGCGCCGCCTGCGCGACACCCTTGGTGACGAGCTGGTGCAGCGCAGCGGCCAGGGCATGGCCCCCACGCCGCGGGCGCTGGCGATCTGGCCGGCCGTGCGCGAGGCGCTGCGGCAGCTGCAGGAGTCGCTGATTCCCAACGAGTTCGTGCCGGCCGAGGCCAGACTGAGCTTTGTGCTGGCCATGGCCGACGCCACGGCGGCCAGCCTGATTCCGGGACTGAACGACATTTTCGAGCAGGAGGCGCCAGGCGCGGCGCTGCGCGTCGTGCCGCTGACCACGCGCGACCCGCGCAAGATGCTGGACGAGGAAAGCTGCGACCTGGCCGTCGGCTATTTCCCGTCGGTCGTGCCGGACCTGACGGCCAAGGCGCAGAGCGGCGAAACCCTGCCGTTTTCCTTCATGCGGCTGTATGACGGCGAGTACGTCTGCGTGATGCGCAAGGACCACCCGCTGGCCAGCGGGCCGCTCACCCTGAACCGCTATTGCGCGGCGCGCCACATGCTGGTGAGCTTTTCCGGCCGGTCCTACGGCTTTGTTGATGAATCGCTGGCCGCGCTGGGCCGCGAACGGCGCGTGGTGCTGACCGTCAACCAGTTTTTTACCGCCGGCCGCGTGGTGGCAGGCTCCAACCTGCTCACGGTGCTGCCGCGCCACTTTGTGCAGGTCACGGGAATGGAGGGGCAGCTGGCGCTGCGCCCCTTGCCCTTTGCGGTCGCGCCGGTGCAGGTCGATGCGCTATGGCACCGCCGCTCCGGACAGCGCAGCGCCCATGTATGGCTGCGCCAGGCGCTGGTACGCGCGGCCGCCCATGCTTTTTCGGCCTGAGTCCGGCTGCCAGCGCTGTATTTTTGCTCAAATAACGCTCAAGCCCAATCAACACGGCCACTATTAGCTATTGTATTAATAGCGCAAAGTTCCAGACCTGATCCCCCGTTCATGCGCGAAGACGCCGAATCAGCGAACGACGCTGAGGTAGGCGCGGGCCGCCACGCGCAGTTCCTCGGCCTGGCGCGGATCGCGTCCGGCGCGGGCCTCGGCGTGCTCCATCAGGTGGCGCGCCACGCTACGCACAGGCGTCAAACGCCTTGAGGAAGACAGGAATCGGGCCATGACGGAGAAAATGCGGACCATGAGGTGCCACCCAAACGGTGGTAGATAGTTGCGATGTTTCAATACTAAGGGTTTTCCCTAGGATTGCAAGCCCGCAGCACTCAAACACCCATGCAAAAACTGCATACCTTGAGCGTCGGGCGAGCCGTGCTGCGGCGTCCCGCACAATCAGCGGGGTGAACATACAGCTTCTTTCCGACCTGCACCTTGAGTCCAACCCACATTTCAAACCGGTGCCGCTGCCCGGCGCCGACCTGCTGGTGCTGGCCGGGGATATCGGCTCCTACCAGCTGGGCTCGCTGCTGGCCAGCCTGGGCATTGCCGACTTTGGCCTGGCGCGCTTCTCGCCGCTGCCGGTGGCCAGCGGCGGGGCGGCCTGGCCCACGCCGGTGCTGTTTTTGCCCGGCAACCATGAGTACGATGGCCTGGATTTCGAGGAAACCGGACTACGCCTGCAGGAGATCTGCGCGCGCCTGGGGCTGGTCTGGCTGGAGCGCCAGTCCCTCGTGTTGCAGGGCGTGCGTTTTGTCGGCAGCACCCTGTGGAGCGATTTCGACGCCCTGAGCACCAGCGAGGCGGCGCACGGCGACATCACGCTGGGCCAGCAGCTCAAGGCGCGCGAGAAGGCCTTCCGGGCCGCCAACTTCTACCTGAAGAAGAACCATTCGCTGCGCAATGGCCAGCCCATGCTGGCGCCAGAGGTGCGCGAGCAAGGCCTGCTGGCGCAAGCCTGGCTGCGCGAGGCACTGGAGCAGCCCTTTGATGGCCCGACCGTGGCCGTCACTCACTTCGCGCCCAGCCTTTCAAGTGCGGACCCGCGCTATGGCCTCACGCCGGGCACTGCGGGCTTTTGCAACTCACTGGACGAATTGCTGCCGCTGGCCCGGCTGTGGTTGCACGGCCACCTGCATTGCCCGAACGACTATGTCAAGCAGGGCTGCCGCGTGGTGGCCAACCCGCTGGGTTATGCCCGCAAGGGCGAGCAGGAGAGCTTTCGCCAGTCGCTGTGCATCACGCTCGCGCCTTGAGACAGATCAAGGGGTGTCGCCAAAATCCGCGCCAACCGGTGGCACTGGCTAAACTGGGGCTTTACAAGAGGAGCCACCGATGAAGATTCTTCTGGCCGTTGACGGCAGCAGCTACACCAAGAAAATGCTGGCCTACCTGACCACGCACGATGAACTGTTTGGCACCGGCAACGACTACACCGTGCTCACGGTGCAGCCGGCGCTGCCGCCGCGGGCGCGCGCCGCGGTGGGCAAGGAAGTGGTTGACAACTACTATGCTGACGAAACAGCAAAGATCATGGGGCCGGTTTCCAAATTCCTGGCGCGTCACGACATCAACGCCAAAAGCAGCTGGAAGGTCGGGCCGGCCGGCGAAACCATCGCGAAGTTCGCCGACGCGGGCAAGTTTGATCTGCTCATCATGGGTTCGCACGGGCATGGCACGCTGGCCAACCTGGTGATGGGCTCGGTGGCCACGCAGGTGCTGGCCAACTGCAAGGTGCCGGTGCTGCTGGTTCGCTAGCGGCAGACGCCCCAAGGGCCGCAGATTGCTATTTATTCAATAGCAAACAAGTACCACAGTTACTGGGCTAGTGGCTTGTACGGCCTTCAAAACAGGTGCTGAACACCGATTCGGCGATTGGCGCCTCGGGGCCAGGACTGCAGCGTGCGGTTTACGCTTTGTTCCAATTAATATGGGGCATGGGGCACCAATTTGCATGTATCTTGCCTAAAGAACTCGGGGCAAAAATTCTGCCCGCCGCCGTCACCGTTGCCCGGAGTCCATCATGAACCGCAAAGCAGCTTATCTAGGTGTCTGGTTTGGAACCGCCAGCCTGGCCTTGGCCATGGCGGTGGCTTCGCCCAATGAGGGAAGCGTCATGGGAAGTCTGCCCGCCTTCATGTCGCAAACCCTGCTGCGCCAGCCACTGGTGGTGCCCGGCGGCCTGCCTTCGGACCGCACGCTGGCGGTGATCACCTTTCAGCGTGGCCAGCGCGCCCAGGCCGAAAGCTGGATCCAGGGCCTTAACCTGAGGAATGACCCGTCGATTGCCTGGATGCGCATGTCGGTGCGCGATGACCCGGGCACGCCCACCGGCCGCAGCGCCTTTGAAAATGCCCTGCTGGAGCATCACCCGGCCCCCACCGACCGCGCCAGACTGGTGCCGGTGTTCACCGACCGCGCAAGTTTCGTTCGCTCGGCCGGCCTGAATGGCACGCACCAGGTCTACGCCGTGGTCGTCAATCGCCAGGGCGAGGTGCTGGCGCGCGCCGAGGGACAGTTTGACCCGGACAAGGCGCGGGCGCTGCGCGAGACGCTGCAGTCGCACGAGCTCTGAAGGAGCGGCCCGCGCCCACGGCGCTCAGGACATGGCCTTGCCCAGGGTGAAATAGAAGGTCGCACCCGATTCCTGCGCGGACTCGCCCCAGATCCTGCCGCCATGACGCTCGACGATCCGCCGCACCGTCGCCAGACCCACGCCGTGACCGGCAAATTCAGATACGGCGTGCAGCCGCTGAAAGGCGCCAAACAGTTTTTCGGCGTACGCCATGTCGAAGCCGGCGCCGTTGTCACGCACAAAGTAGACCGTCTCCCCGGCGCTGCCGCTTTGCTGCCCGACGGTGATTTCGGCCAGCGCCTTGCCCTGCGTGAACTTCCAGGCATTGCCCAGCAGGTTGTCCAGCAGCTGCCTGAGCAGCCGGGCGTCCCCCTGCGCCTGCAACCCTGGCTCGACGCTCAGCCGCGCGGCCCTGGCCGGGTCGCGCTCCTGGTAGCTGGCCAGCAGTTCAATGGTCATGACGCTGAAGTCCACGGACTCCCAGCGCATGCTGGAGCGCGAGACCTGCGCCAGCAGCAGCATGGCGTCTATCAGTTCGCCCATCTGCGCCACGCCCGAGCGGATTCGCGACAGGTAGTGGCGGCCGCGCTCGGTCTGCGGGTCAGTGCCCGACTTGGCCAGCGCCTTGTCCAGCAAGGCGCTGAATCCGGCAATGGCGCTGAGCGGGTTGCGCAAGTCGTGCGACACCGAATAGGAAAAGGCTTCGAGCTGCTGGTTGGCCAGCTCAAGCTGTGCGGTGCGCTGGTTCACGCGTTCTTCGAGTTGGGCGTTGAGAAGCATGATCTCCCGGTGCGCCCGCTTGCGTTCGCGGATGTCGGTGTTGATGCCCAGCATGCCGTCGACCTGGCCGCGCTCATCATGCACCACGCTCCAGCGGGCCTCGACCTCCACGAGGGAGCCGTCCTTGGCGAGTTTTTCAAGCTCGCCCGTCCAGAGCCCGTTGCTGGCGACGATCTGGTCTCTGACCCGCCAAAAGGAGTCAGCGTCGTGGTACATCTGGGCTTGCATGGTCTGGCCCAGCACGTCTTCGGCGCTCCAGCCAAACAGGCGCTCGGCACCCTTGTTCCAGAAGCGCAGCGTGCCATCGAGATTGCGCACCATGATGGCGTCTTGCGCCTGGTCCATCAGCGAAGCCTGCTCGCGCAGCTTGATAGCTGCCTGGCGCGCGGCTTCCTGGCTAAGGTCGCGCTCCTTGCGGGCACGCAGGCTGCCAATGCCAAAAGCGAGGTTGTCGGCCAGCTCCTGCAACAGCCTGACCTCCTCGGGAGAAAAATCCTGGGCCTCGGTGGAATAGAGACACAGCACGCCAAGACCATGCGCCTCGCTGCGCAGCGGCAGACCAATACAGCTGCGGTAGCCGCGCTGCAGCGCCGCCTCGCGGCAGAAAAAATCGGCCGCCGTGCCGATGTCGCCGCTCAACTCGGGCCGGCCACTGCGGATGGCCCGGCCGGCCGGCCCCTGCCCGGTCGCCCGGTCCTCACGCCAGCTGAGGGCGATGGCGGCAAGGTAAGCGTTTTCGTCGCCGGCCTGGGCCATGACCTGAATGCCTTTTTCCTCGTCGTCCCGGGCATAGCCAACCCAGGCCATGCGGTAGCCGCCCAGCTCGACAGCGACCCGGCACACCTCGGCCAGCAGGCGCGCTTCGTCATCGATGCGGTGGATGGCAATGCTGGAGCGGCTGAGCATCTGCAGCGCGCGGTTGGTGCGGCTGAGTGCGAGCCCGGCCAGCTTGCTGGCGGAAATGTCCAGTGCCGTGCCGACGACGCGGTCAAGCTCACCGTCGGCATTGAACACCGGGTAGGAGTGGTCACGAATCCAGCGTGTCTGGCCGTCTGGCGTCAGGATGCGGTATTCGATCTCCGCCCGCTGCCCGGAGCGGTTGCGCTGGTGGGCCAGCGCCAGCGCGGGCCGGTCTTCGGCCACTGCCGCCCGGGCGTATGAGCCCGGTTCCGCGTACAGGCTCTGGCAGGTCCGGCCCCAGATTTTCTGATAGGCGGGGCTGACATAGAGAAGCTGCTGGGTGCGGGCATCAATGCTGTAAAAGACGTCGTCGATGTTCTCTGCCAGCTCTCGAAAGCGCGCCTCGCTGCTGACGAGCGCGGCCTCGGTGGCCTTCAGCCCGGTGATGTCGCTCATCACCGCGACAGCGCCAAACAGCTGACCGCTGGCGTCGCGCAAGGGGCGCGCACTCACCCTCAGCACACGGTCTTCCTGACCGGGCCGGCGCAGCAGCCGCACCCAGTTGTCCAGGCTTGCGCCGCGCAGGGCCTGTAGCAGCGGACGATCGGCCGGCTCGCAGGCCGATGCCTCGTCCAGCGTCAGCAGCTGGTGGCCGCTGCGCCACTCGTGAAGCGCGCTGCCGGGCTCGGGGGCCGCCGCATAAAGCCTGCGGGCGCTTGCATTGACCATCAGGAAGCGCTCGCCGGCATCAATGGCAATGACGCCTTCGCTCATGCTGTTGAGGACCAGATGAAGCAGGATGCGCTCTTCATCCGTGCGGCGCAGGGCCGCGTCAAGTTCGGCTCGCCGCGCCTGCAGCGCCTCTGCCATGCGGTTGAAGGCCTGGCTGATCTGGCCGATCTCGTCCTGTCCGAGCAGCCCTGGATCGACGCGCGCGTCCAGGTTGCCGTGGGTCACCTCACGGGCCTGCCTCAAAATGGCACGGGCACGGCTGACAATCAGGCGCTCACCCATCCACCACACGAAAGCCACGCCGAAGGCGGTCATCAGCAGCAATGCGGCAAGGTCGGCGCGCAGCAGCGCGTCCGGACCTGCGGTGATGACCTCACGCGGCACGCTGATCGCCACGAAGAGATCGCCACCCGCGGCCCCGCCCACCGGCGCATACGCATAGACCCGGGCCACACCGCCTGGATCGATGGCCTGGTGAACGCCAGCCAGCCCGATGCGTGCTGCCTCCAGCACCACGGAATCCTGCTCAAGACCACCTGGCATATCCTGGCGACCGGGCCGCATTGCCAGAACCATGCCGTGTCTGTCGATCACGCGCATCTGCGCGCCGCCAAGAAGTTGGCCCAGGGCCAGGGCGTCCGTCAGGACGGCAAGATCGACAGCGGCAAAGGCCACGCCGTTCAGCTGCCCCTCGATGGCAAAAACCGGTTGCTGAAAGAAAGGCCCGGCCGTCCGCTGCCGCGACCGACGCCATAGCCTCCCACCGCGAACTTCTTGCCGGCGATCACCTGCGTGAAAAAGGATCGGTCACCGGCCTCTATGGCGACGTCAGAATTCACCGCATGGCAGGCGACTATTCCGTCCAGGCCGACGACTCCCAGGTTGAGGTGCCTGCGGTCCTGCGATTGCAGGTTCCTGAGGTAGCGCTGGCACACCCGGGTGCGGGTGTCCCGGATCGACGGTTCGCTGGAAATATCGTCCAGCAACTCGGCCACCCGTTCGACCAGCCGCTGCTGAGGCACCGCAGCATGCTCAGCTTCCAGATACAGACTGGCTTGCGCCTGCGCCAGCGTGGCCTGCCGGTTTTTGGCAGCCGAATAGCCAAACAGGCCGAACACCGGCAACAGCGCCAGCAGCACCAGCAAGACCAGGCGCGATCGCAGTCCGGGCAGCGTGGCAGCTGCGCTTATTGCCATGCGGGACCGGGCGTCGTGTCCGGCAGCGGCGGCGGCTGCGCCATGGCGCGAACGCTGCTGAAAACTGGTGCTTGAATCATGGATGGTTTCGGGTTCACCGGAGTATAGGAAGCGCGCCGCCTTGCGGGCAAGACAGGTTTCCCCCTAGAGACCGTCGGGGGCCGCGCGTCAGGGCAGCAGTGCCTGCGCGGCCGATTGCCTGAGCGCCAGCGTCAGCGCGTCCAGCACCTCGGACTCCAGGTTCCAGCAGTGCCAATAAAGCTGTATCGGCAGCGCAAAACCGCGCGCGAGGTTGACCAGCTGACCCTGATCGATCAGCCCCTGGGCAATCAGGCGTGGCAGCACGCTGGCACCCCAGCCGGCCAGCACGGCGCGTACCTGGCCCTCGGACGATGGCACGAAGAGCTGGTTCAGCGTGACATGCTTGAGGCCGAAGGCCTTGCTGACGAACTCGCCCTGCATGTCGTCCTTGCGGTTAAAGGCCACAAAGGGAAGGTCCCGGAAGTTGTAGGCGCTGAGCGCCCCACTGGCGTCGCCGGCCGTGCCCGCGACAGCAGCCTGGCCCAGCCTTTCCCGGGCAAACGCAGGTGCTGCAACGGCGACGTATTCCATGGCGCCCAGCGCCACCACCTTGCAGCCGCGCAAGGCCTGCTTGAGCGTGGTGACACAGCCAAGCACATGGCCCTCGCGCAGCCATTCATGGGTAAAGTCCTGGTCGTCGGTGATGATCTCCATCGGCAAGCCCTGCCGGGCAAGGCCGGTCAGCGCCGGCAATGCCCAGGTGGCAATACTGTCCGCATTGATGGCAATGGAAATGCGCTCTTCCTCGCGCGCGCCCCTGAGCGAGCTTGGCGCGAGCTCCTTCAGGTCACGTTCGAGGTCGGCACGCAGCAGGCGCAGCATCCTGGTGTGCTTGAGCAGCAACTGTCCCGCCGACGTGGCCTTGAGCGGCCGGCTGCGGACAATCAGAACGGTGCCGACCTGCGCCTCCAGCGCCCGCAGGCGCTGCGAGACGGCCGACTGCGTGACCGACAGA
>JBKJKI010000154.1:0-4286 GCA_046597475.1 Polaromonas sp.
CGCAGATTCAAGTACAAAGTGCGTCAGTGGGTAGTTTAAGCGGTTGCATTTTGAGCCCAAAAAACACCTCGTGCGGAGTTCGGTAGCCCAGGCACTTGCGGGGCCTGTGGTTAAGCCGGTGCACGGCCTCGTCCACCTGATGTTGCGTGACCTTGAGCAGGTTGCTCTGCTTGGGAAAGAACTGGCGCAACAAGCCATTGTGGTTTTCATTGAGCCCGCGCTCCCAGGAGCAATACGGATGGGCAAAGTACACCTTGGCGCCCAGGCACTGGGCGATGAACTCGTGTTCGGCAAACTCCTTGCCGTTGTCAAAGGTCAGGGTCTTGCACTGCGCCTTGTGAGGCCGCAGCAAGTCGATCACGGCCTGTGTCACCCCGGCGCTGTGGCGTGAGTCCAGCTGCCCGGCCAGGGTGTAGCGCGACTTGCGCTCGACCAGCGTGAGCAGTACGCCCTGGTGGCCCTTGCCGATGATGGTGTCGCCCTCCCAGTCGCCAATGCGGCTGCGCTGATCCACCACGGCGGGGCGCAGCTCGATGCTGGTGCGGTTGCGCAGCACCCCGCGCCGCTCCCGGCCACTGGCGTAGCGCTTGCGGCGTGCCTTCTGGCAGCGCAGGTAACTCACCAGATCACCTCCTTGAGCCTTGTCCCGGTAGGCGTACTGGTAAATGCTCTCGGGGCTGATGGACAAGGCCTGCTCCAGCTTCAACCGCCCGGTGACCTGCTCGGGCGAGAGATGCAGGCGCAGGTAGGCGCTCACGTGCGCCCATTGCTCGGGGCTGAAGTGTCTGGCGTTGCGCCGCTCGCATTGGCGCGCACGGGCGCGACCATGGGCCGCTGCGGGCTTGTAGCCTGCAGCGCCCGAGTTGCGTCCGAGCTCGCGCCAGATCGTTGAGGCGCTGCGCTGCAGTTCGCCCGCAATGCGGGCAACGCTGATGCCTTGGCGCTTGAGGGCGTGGATTTGGTATCGTTCGTGTTGGGTCAAGTGTTGGTACGTCATGGTGCTTCGTTGAGACTGGCTGGTCGCAAAGAGCCCATGCTACTGGCCCTTGGCCCAACCCGTTTATGAACGTTGCACTTCGTACTTGAATCCGTCACCCCTGAAACCCTTTCAGGGGCGCGTGAGCGGGCTTCAAGCGGTCGCCTTGGCCTGCCCGGCCTGGAGCGGCGGTGTGCCGGGCTTGAACATCGACGCCAGCTGCTTGCGCAGGTCTGGCGAATCGGTGTGGCCGTGCACCGCGACGGCATGCTGAACGGCGGCATCGAGCAATTCCTTTTCGCTGTCGGCCGACAGCGCGACGCTGCAGTTCATGGTGCTCGGGTATTCGCGGCAATCAATGTATTGGCGTGACATGATGACTCCTTTCATTTTCAGGGATGGGTTTCAGAAAATCAGCCTGCAAGCGGCTTGATGTTCTGGTTCATCCGGAACAGGTTGCCCGGATCGTATTGTTTCTTCGCCTGCACCAGCCGCGCGTAGTTCGCCCCGTAGGCGGCGGCGATGCGGTCGCCTTCCTCTTCCGTCAGGAAGTTGACGTAGACGCTGCCGCTGGCAAACGGTGCCGCCGCGCCCAGGAATTCGCGTGCCCAGGCCATGCATTTGGCATCATCGGCGGGCGCGTCCCAGCGCGCGTGCACGTTCATCGCATACAGCGTGTCGCGGTTCGGGTAGGCGGTCGCATCCGGCTTCGCGCGGCTGGCCTGGCCGCCGATCAGGCCAAGGAAGATATCGCACTGCGGCGACGGCAGTTCACCGGCGTAGCGCGCCATGACGGCGATCGCGTCGGCGCTGAGCGTGGTGAAATTGTGCGACTTCCAGTAATTGCGCGCACCCGGCGTCAGGAGCGGGTCGAAGGCCTGCTGCCACGCGCTGTAGGGCATGGGGCCGACATGTTCACCGAGCGGCTGGCCGAAGCCGCGCAGCGGCGCGATCAGGCGCATGCCCTCGTCGATATCGCCGGGATAGAACAGCGCCAGCACCACCACGTTCTGGCCGTGCACTTCGGGCGGCAGGAAGGGCAGCGGCGGCGCCTGCCGCAGCACGGCCCAGACATTGAGCTGATCCGGCATGCGCTCGACAAAAGCGTGGTATTGCGCCAGCACCTGCTGGGCCTGGGCGTGGGGAAACACGATCAGCCCGGCCAGCACCTGCGGCCCGACCGGATGCAGCGCGAACTCGAACATCGTCACCACGCCGAAATTGCCGCCGCCGCCGCGGATCGCCCAGAACAGCTCGGGATGGGTGTCGGCATCGGTCCGCAGCAACTGGCCGTCGGCGGTGACGATCTCGGCCGCGACCAGGTTGTCGACCGACAGCCCGTACAGGCGGCTCAGCCAGCCGAAGCCGCCGCCCAGGGTCAGGCCGGCGACGCCGGTGGTCGAGTTGATGCCGAGCGGCGTCGCCAGCCCGAAGGCCTGCGCCTCGTGGTCGAAGTCGCGCAGCGTGGCGCCGGCCTCGACATAGGCGCGCCGGGCAGTGGGCGCGATCTGTACCGATTTCATCAGCGACAGGTCAAGCATCAGGCCGCCGTCGCACACCGCGTTGCCGGCGATATTGTGGCCGCCACCGCGCACCGCCAGCAGCAGGCCGTTCTGGCGCGCGAAGTTGACCGAGGCCATCACGTCGGCCACGCCGGCGGCGCGCACGATCAGCGCCGGGCGGCGGTCTATCATCGCGTTCCAGATGCTGCGCGCCGTGTCGTAGCCTTCGTCGCCCGCCTGCAGCAGGGGTCCGCGCAAAGTTGACCTGAAGTTGTCCAGCATTTCCGTGCTCAGTGCAGCCATGATTCACCTCCATTGGAATTCTGATGCGATCGCCTCCGCGACGCTGCTTTGCAAATGGGCCGTGCTTCGACCAGCGCGTACCCCCGGGCTCGTAACATGCGTAAGCATTGACAGCCATTTGCGCAGGCAGCGCGGTGTGCGCCATGTCTCGCCGCAGCCAAGCCCCGCACGAACCGGCGCATGAAATCATCGGGTTTTGCTGCGCTGATGGCCACGGCTTTCTCCTTTTGGCGGGCTTGCGTTGCCGGGGCGCGCTTTCTATACTGAAATTGAAGGAAGCCGCCCACAAGGGCATCCTGAAACCGTCTGGGCAAGTTTCCAATACGCAGCATTGCGTATGTGACCCATGTGAAGCAGCGCCATGAATCACCTCACCCGAAACGACTACGCCCGTGCCCTGCAACTGCTGGCGCAGGTCGAACCGCAGGCGGGCGACGAAGGCAGCTTTGCCCGCGCCGTGGTGCTGGCGCTGCATGACTACGTGGCCGCCGAGTTGACGACGCTGTCAGTCTGCGACCTGGTGACCGGCCATCGCCGGGTGGTGGGCCTGCCCGGCGTGCGGCTGGGCGCCGACGAAATCGCCTGCTTCGACCGGCATTTCTTCGAACACCCGCTGGTGCGCCATCACGGCCTTGAAGGCGGCCTGCTGACGCGCCGCATCTCCGACCTGGTGAGCCGGCATGACTTTCAGCGCAGCGCCCTGTACGGCGACTACTACCGGCGCCTGGGGCTTGAGTACGCCATCGCCGTGCCGCTTTACAGCGACCGGCGCACGCTGGTCAGCGTGGTGCTGAACCGGCGCGGACTTGACTTTGACGAACGCGACCGCGAGCGGCTTGATGTGTTGCGCCCGCACCTGGCTTTTCTCTACGGCCAGGCGCGCAGGGCAATGGCAGCGCCTTCAGGCGACCTGCTGGCGGTGCCCCCGCCTGCGCCGCCAGATATCAGCCCGCCAGGCCTGACACTGCGCGAAGCCGAGGTGATGCGCTGGCTTGCGCGGGGCAAGACCGATGCCGAGATCGCGGCCTTGCTCTCCATCAGCCCGCGCACCGTGCAAAAGCATCTGGAGCATGTCTATGTGAAGCTGGGCGTGGAAACGCGCACGGCGGCGGTGATGCGCTCGCTTGCCCTGGGCGATCGCCGTGCGCTGCCGCCATCGAATGCCAGTCCCTTGCCCCTGTAGCCGAGGTGACCCGGCGGTTTCGCGCAAGCCCGATGTGGGGCAATCACACGCCGGTAAAAATAGTAAACTATCAAAACAATAGCAAACAATGACCGTACCAATTGGGCTTCAGGCTGATTGGACGCCGAATTTTGCCAAAATGGCCTGAAGCAGCCCGAAAACGCGCAACTCGAAGGTCGGCGGAGCTTGCCTTCTGGCCGTTCGTCTCAGAGGCTGAGAGTTTTTCGAGCGTCGGCGTAGACACCGTGCCCGTTGCTGTTGACGGCGACCGCGCCGACATTCGGACGAATTGCGCCGCCGATGCTCGTGATGAACGCTGAGG
>JBKJKI010000052.1:0-6789 GCA_046597475.1 Polaromonas sp.
CGGAAACCGTGCAGCTGATGCTGGCCGGCGACATGGCGCTGAGCACGGTTTCCGGCTCGATCGGGCGTTGGGCGATTTCATACAGCGCCTGCAGCACTTCCAGCGCCTGTTGCGCCCTATGCTTGGTGCCGTCGATCTTGAACTGCTCGAATCGGTGCGCAATCGTCACCTGTAGCCCCGCCTCTATCGTGCGGATGTGGGAGTCCATCGGTCCGCACAGATGCGCCATGCGGGTGTTGTTGGGCGGGGTGAAGGTGTGGCGAAGAATCAAGGCGTGGGTTTTCCTGGAAAAGAGGGCAAAACGCAGGGTAATAGGCGATTGTCCGCTTAAATTCCCGCCTGCACCGGCTGATAAGATTCATCAATGATAGGAAGACTGACTGGCCAGCTGGCCGAAAAAAACCCACCCGAGGTGCTGGTGGACTGCCACGGCGTCGGCTACGAGGTGCTGGTGCCCATGAGCACCTTCTACAACCTGCCTGGCCTGGGCGAAAAAATCAGCCTGTTCACCCATTTCGTGGTCCGCGAGGACGCGCAGTTGCTCTACGGCTTTGGCAGCACCGCCGAGCGCGCCGCCTTCCGTCAGCTCATCAAGATCACCGGCGTCGGCCCGCGCACCGCGCTCAGCGTGCTCAGCGGCATGAGCGTCGAGGACCTGTCCCAGGCCGTGACGCGCCAGGAGGCCGGCCGCATCATCAAGGTGCCCGGCATCGGCAAGAAAACCGCCGAACGCCTGCTGCTCGAACTCAAGGGCAAACTCGGCGCCGATGTTGGTGTGCATGTCAGCCTGGCCAATGATGCCCAGTCCGACATCCTGCAGGCCCTGGTGGCGCTGGGCTATAGCGACCGCGACGCGGCGCTGGCGCTCAAGGCCCTGCCGCAGGACGTGGGCGTGAGCGAGGGCATCAAGCTGGCGCTGAAGGCCTTGGCCAAATGAGCGCCCTGCATGAAGCAACAAACATGCTGCACTTGAATTCAAACCAGCCAGGGCCGCGGAACCGGCTCCGCCGGGCCGCAGGCGCAGCGGCCCCCTCGGGGGGCAGCGTAGTACGCGCAGTGACAAGCGTGGGGGCTCAATGAGCATACAGACCGACGACTTCGACATGTCCGGCTTGCCGCCTGAGCGGCGCATGCTGTCGGCTGCGCCGGCCTCGCCGAAAGAAGAGGCCATCGAGCGGGCGCTGCGGCCCAAGCTGTTTGACGATTACGTCGGCCAGACCAAGGCGCGCGAGCAGCTTGAAATCTTCATAGGCGCGGCCACCAAGCGCGGCGAGGCGCTCGACCATGTGCTGCTGTTCGGCCCGCCCGGACTGGGCAAGACCACGCTGTCGCACATCATCGCGCACGAGCTGGGCGTGAACATGCGCTCGACCTCGGGGCCGGTGCTGGAAAAGCCCAAGGACCTGGCGGCGCTCTTGACCAACCTTGAGAAAAACGACGTCCTGTTCATCGACGAAATCCACCGCCTGAGCCCGGTGGTCGAGGAAATCCTCTACCCGGCGCTGGAGGACTACCAGATCGACATCATGATCGGCGAGGGCCCGGCGGCGCGCTCCATCAAGCTCGACCTGCAACCCTTCACACTGGTGGGGGCCACCACGCGCGCCGGCATGCTGACCAACCCGCTGCGCGACCGCTTCGGCATCGTCGCGCGGCTGGAGTTCTACACGCCCGAGGAACTGGCGCGCATCGTCAAGCGCAGCGCCGGCCTGCTCAATGCGCCCATGGACGAGGAGGGCGGTTTCGAGATTGCGCGCCGCTCGCGCGGCACGCCGCGCATTGCCAACCGCCTGCTGCGCCGGGTGCGCGACTACGCCGATGTCAAGGGTACGGGCCAGATCACGCTGGAGATTGCCAACAAGGCGCTGGCCATGCTGGACGTGGACCCGCAGGGCTTTGACGTGATGGACCGCAAGTTCCTCGAAGCCATCATCCACCGTTTCGACGGCGGCCCGGTCGGGCTCGACAACATCGCCGCCAGCATTGGCGAGGAGCCGGGAACGATCGAAGACGTGATCGAGCCCTACCTGATCCAGCAGGGCTTCTTGCAGCGCACGCCACGTGGCCGCATGGCGACGCTGGCGGCTTACCGACATCTGGGCGTGGCGCCGCGCATTACGGGCGACAATTTGTTTGAGGGGTGATTGGTTGTATGGTTGTGTATAAAATCTGGCTGTAGCCCTTATGGAGTAAGCGAAAGAAGCTATTTAAAACATAGCAAATTCATTTGCAGGCATCCTGTCATGCCTGAAATTCATGGGGGCGTAGTCGATTTCTGTACCGAAGTTGAGATGGTCATTGGTGGACCCTCATGAGTTCCATGGCGACCACAAGCAGTCGGTGACAAAACGTCTCAGTAGCGGTCATTGACCTGCCAATAGAGAGTCCAGTGGGCTGGATGTGCCTCCTGTTGCCACTTTGAGCACATGGGTGTAAATCATGGTGGTGCTCACATCGCTGTGGCCCAGCAACTCTTGTACGGTGCGGATGTCGGTGCCCGCCTGCAACAAGTGGGTGGCGAACGAGTGGCGCAGCGTATGCACGGACACCGGTTTGACAATTTGCGCCGCAGCACTGGCCAACTTGATGGCGCGCTGCAAGCGTTCTTCATAGAGGTGGTGCCGACGCTCTACCCGGGAGCGTGGGTCAACCGAGAGTTTAGGCGCAGGGAACACCCAAAACCACCCCCAACGCCTGCCCAAGTCAGGGTACTTGACTGCCAGCGCATCGGGCACTTCAACACCAGCGCAGCACACTTCCCGGTCATGCATCCACACTGCCCGCACCCGGAGCACCTGCGCCTTGAGCGCCTCATGCAACGAACGCGGCAGCATCACTACCCGGTCTTTTCCGCCTTTGGCCTCCCGCACAACCAATACCTGTCGATCAAAATCCACGTCTTTGACCCGCAGGCGCAAGCCCTCCATCAAACGCATGCCCGTGCCATACAACAGCTTGGCCAACAATGCCATTTCGCCATCCATTGCTCCCAACAGAGACGCAACTTCGGTCTTGGTCAACACAGAGGGTATCCGCCGGGGGCGAGTCGGGCGCTGTACCTCTGTCAGCCACGGCAAATCAATTGCCAGCACCTGGCGGTACAAAAACAGCAAGGCACTGAGCGCCTGGTTGTGCGTTGACACCGACACCCTGCGCTCATTGGCGAGCATGGTCAGGAACTGCGTCACCTCAGCACCGCCCATGCTGCGGGGGTGCTGCATCTGCCCGTCACGCCCATGCCAGCGCACGAAAAAGCGAACCCAGTAGAGGTAAGCCTGCTCGGTTTTCAGACTATAGTGCTTGTAACGTAGCACCTCGCTCACCTGCTCCAGCAGACGCTTGGATTGGGGAAGATAGGCGACAGAGTTCATGGTATCAAAGTCATGTATAAAAACACGGTATTGACGCCAGCAAACAAGATGTCAAGCGAGGTAGGCAGTTTTCGCTGGGTAAATTGCAACCCAGTTTTCCAGCTTATCCCGGCGGATAAGCTGGAATCCCAGAATATTCGACGATCTACATCACGTTAGCCGTCGTCACAATCACCGAGGCATCGTCAAATGAAGAAGATCGTCGCCTTTGTCCGAGGAGCAAATTTCAGGAGCCGCGGATTTATGGCATCTGTCGGAGGAGCGTTGTATGTGTGGCTCGGCATCGTGGCAGCATTCGCTATGCCACCAGGGTCGGTGATGTCCGACTATGGCCTTGTATTCCTAATAGCAACCCTCGGTGCACTGATCGGTGGCTCAATAGGCGCGCTCATCTCACCGTCGGAGTCCGGGGAGAAGGACACCTTTAAGGCTGTTCTCGGGATCGCTTCAGCAGTACTCACTGGTGTGGTGTGGAAAGCCTTTGAGCCGGAACTGCATTTCTTCTTTGCCAACGATCTACCCAAGAATTCGCTTGTGCAGGTTCGGTTTTTCGCCTTTGCGGTTGCCACATTCCTCGGTGCGTTCGTCATGTACGCGTACCGAGCCTACGGGAGCAGCCCCGAAGCAGAAAGGCTACAGAAGAGCATTGGTGAGGTTCGCACTGCGCTCGCTGTCATTGAAAAGTATGTCCCATCAAAGAACGACGGCTAACCCTTCCATCGAGCGGACTCGCTCCGGCAGCGCGGGCTTGGCCTTCATTTCATTCTGGGCCAAGCCCGCGCTGCCTCCGCAAGCCGCTCATGTCAAACGTTGAGGCTGTAGAAAAACCCGTTACGAAAAATCGGAGTTACGATGCGCACGAAACGATATGGCGCGAGTACGTCGGCAATGTCGCTCACACCTGAATTGGCGGCCGGAGTAGCTCGCTTCGTCGAAGATGCGGGCCCTAGCCCTGGCGCGGTGTACATGAGCGATGAGGACTACGAGCTCGCCGTGCGAGAGACGCTTACGTTCGCTCCTCACGGTGGCGTTTGGGTGTTCGGCTATGGTTCACTCCTTTGGAAACCCGGCTTTGAAGCCGTCGAAAGCCGGATCGCCACGGTTTCGGGATGGCATCGTGCCTTCTGTTACAGAGTCGCCCGTTTTCGAGGAACGCGGGACCAACCGGGATTGATGCTCGCGCTGGACCGAGGTGGAACGTGTAAGGGAATGATTCTCAAACTTCCGCAGGCTCAAGTGGAGGCGACTCTGCATACGCTGTTTCGGCGAGAGGTTATGGTGAAACCTGCGGTGAACGTGCCTCGATGGTTGACAGCAAAAACGGACAACGGGTCGATTCGGGCCGTCGCTTTCGTCGTGAACCGCGAAAGCCCTCACTATGCTGGCAAACTCAGACCAGACGAAGTCGCTGGTGTTCTGGCCACAGCAGCGGGGCATTGGGGCACTTGCGCAGAATATCTTAGAGAAACCGTCTGTCGCTTGGAGGAGTTAGGTATACACGACCGCAAGCTGTGGCAACTTCAATCACTAGTAGCTGATCGGCTCCGCAACTGAAATCCTTTGGGCGCTAACGGGGCTTGTCCAACTTCAATGCTTGCGACCTTCTTGCTGCTGCCCATATGTCGCGGAATGTGCTGCTTGCTGGCCTAACCCCACGCTCGAGCGGACGCCGATCCGCGTTGCTTGTTACCAGTCGGCGCTTCCACGGCGCCGCTCAACTTGATCGTTATAGCGCACTTGCGCAGCGAATTCAGCGATAAGAGAGGAGAGCCGACATGACCGACTTCGTATTGGCCGCAATCCAGGCGGCGCCTGTGCACTTTGACCGCGAAGCATCAACGGAGAAAGCTTGCCGACTGATCGCTGATGCCGCCGCGAAAGGTGCCACGTTCGCGGCTTTCGGGGAGACATGGCTTCCCGGCTATCCCATGTTTGCTTTTTCGCCGCCGACCCCGGCTCGTTGGCGCGCCGGCGCAGCCTATCTCGCCGCGGCCGTCGAGATACCCGGGCCCGAAGTGGCCCGCCTGTGCGCCGCAGCGCAAAAAGGGAAAATCGATGTGGCGATCGGGGTGGCGGAGTTGGATCAGCGCACCAAGAGCACGGTTTACTGCACTCTGCTTTTCATCAGCCGCGATGGAGAAATTCTCGGCAAGCACCGCAAGCTCAAGCCGACGTTCCACGAGCGCACGGCGTGGGGCGAAGGGGATGCTTCCGGTCTCCGCGTGTACGAGCGTCCGTATGGTCGCATAAGCGGCCTGAATTGCTGGGAGCATCAAATGATGCTTCCTGGATACGCGTTGGCCATGCAGGGTACGCAGATACACGTGGCAGCCTGGCCAGGACGCGAACCGGAAGTGGCGCCACCGCCTCCGGTCGGTTTGTGGCCACGGCAGACCCTTCTCTCGCGGGCCTTCGCGTCTCAGGCAGGGGCCTATGTCATTCTCGCATCGGCAATCAACCGGAAAGCCGACTATCCCGCAGAGCTTCGGGAAGTCGTGCTGTTCGAGCACGACGGCGGTTCCTGCATCATCGATCCTAGAGGGGAGATCATTGTGGGTCCGGTCAAGGGTGAGGAAACCATACTGATTGCCGAGGGATCCCTTGATTTGGTCCGATCAGTGAAAGCCGTCATCGACATCGGAGGGCATTACAGCCGCCCCGATGTGTTCAATTTCAGCGTTAACGGCGGGGCAGCGGCTGCTGGCGAATCAGCAGCGGAAGTGCGCTCTAACAGCGGCGTGCAGGGCGACGCGCCAAAGGCGGCACGCGCCTGATGCCGGACGTTAGGGGGCCACAAACTTGGGCGCCATCAGGCGCACGGTGTGGCCGAACCTCTCAAACTCGCGTGCCCAGTGGTGGGCGCCCGAGCAGGCTTCCATGCCGATCAGACATGGCGCCAGGTGGGCGATGAGTTCGAGCAGTTTGGCGCGGGGAACTTCGGGGCGCACCAGTGCCGGCTTGCCTGCCTCATCCACGCCATGCACGGCAAAGACGTTCTTTGCCAGATCGATTCCAACGGTTACGATTGCCATGATTTCCCCTCTCGGACAGGTTGATGAAAAGATTCGCCTCTCCATCGTGGCACTCATATGCCGTAAACCGCAACCCTGACGGGGCACGGCTTGCCTGGGACGAGGAAGTCCCTTTCATTCGTTAGCGCGCAATTGCGATGAACAGCGAATCGATCTCCGCCTTCCTCCATTCGCGGGTGTCGGGTTACGCTGCGCTAACCCGACCTGCGGTGCTATTTTTTTGGTAGCTGTTCACGCCTGTTATTCGGGTGCTGCAGGCCTAAAGAACTCGCAGATTCAAGTACAAAGTGCGTCAGTGGGTAGTTTAAGCGGTTGCATTTTGAGCCCAAAAAACACCTCGTGCGGAGTTCGGTAGCCCAGGCACTTGCGGGGCCTGTGGTTAAGCC
>JBKJKI010000222.1:0-3767 GCA_046597475.1 Polaromonas sp.
CACCGGCACCTTGTTCAGATGCACCGCCTTGAAAGTGGCGTAGTTGCCGGCGTTCACGTCCAGGATGAGCTTGTCGTTGCTGGCCAGCTCCTTGATATCGACGCCGGCGCAAAAGCCCCGGCCTTCGGCGCGTACGACGATGACGCGCACTTCGGGACGCTCGCCCAGTGCGTGAATCTCGGCAGCCAGCCCATACCAGCCGGCAGAGTTGAGCGCGTTGACCGGCGGGCGGTTGAGCACGACCTCGGCCACGCCGTTGTCATGCACCAGGGAAGAAAATTGTTGTGTCATGGTGACTCGTCCTTGTTCTGTTCTTTGACTTGGTTCTGGAGTTTCAGGCGACTTGCGCGCTGGCCGTGGCGGCTGGCGCCGTCGTCATGGCGTTGAGCGCGGCGCGGCGCTCGCAGGCCTGGGCAACGATGCCCGAGATGACCTGCTCGCAGGAATTGAGATGGCCAATCAGCGCGGCGACCTGGCCGGCCGACATCACGCCCTCGTCGGGTTTACCGTCAATCATCGAGCGCTGCAGCAGCATGGGCGCGTTGGCGGCCATCACGGTCTGCGCCGCGCTGCCGGGGTCTTCGCGCAGCCCCTTCCACAGCACGCCCAGGGCGTGCTGTGTCGTCATGCCGGTCTGCGCCTTCCACTGCAGCGCCAGACTCACGGCAATGCGCAGGCGTTTGAAGGGCGAGGCTTTTTCCAGCATGGCCAGGTATTCGTTCGGAATCATGCGCTGCGGCATGCCGTCCACCAAGTATGAAATCTGAATTTTCTCGGCGTCGCGCGTGGCCAGGTAGCGCTTGAGCGTGACCTCGGGCACGCCCGAATCGCTGGTCATCAAAAAGCGCGTGCCCATGGCAATGCCCTGCGCGCCAAAGGCCAGCGCCGCCAGCAGGCCTCGCCCGTCGTAGAAGCCGCCGGCCGCCACGACTGGCACCTGCACGGCATCGACCACCTGCGGCAGCAACACGGTGGTGGGCACCGAGCCGGTATGGCCGCCGCCCTCGCCGCCTTGGATGGTGATGGCGTTGGCGCCCATCTCGATGGCTTTTTGCGCATGCTTGAGCGCGCCCACCGTGGGCATACAGACGATGCCGGCGTCGCGCAGCCGGCCAATCACTTTCTTGTCCGGCCCCCGGCCATAGCTGACGGCGCGCAGCTTGTGCTTGACTGCCAGATCCAGCAGCTGCTGCGCGTTGGGCTGGAACATGTGGAAGTTCAGGCCGAAGGGCTTGTCGCCGGTCAGCGCCTTGACGCGCAGGATCTCGGCCTCGATGCGGTCGGCGGCAATGGTGGCCCCGGCCAGAAAGCCAAAACCGCCCGCGTTGGTGGTGGCCGCCACCAGCGAGGAGCCGGCGACCCAGCCCATCGCCGTCTGCACGACCGGGTAGCGGCAACCCAGCAGGTCGCACAAGGGGGTGCGGATGTCAGAAGGCGTGCTCATGTGCTGCTATCCTTTTTGTTGGCTTGCGCCATCGATTTGGCGTCGTGCCCGCCCAGGTGGCCGGCGCCCAGAATCTGGCTGTGGGCATGGGCGAAGTGGTGGTAGCCAAAGGCCAGGTCCATGGTGGTGCGCAGGCCCTGCAGTTCCTCAACCCGGTTGATCACGGTCTTGGTCAGCGCCAGGCCCATGCGCGGTTGTTTGACAATGCGGGCGGCGATGTCATAGGTCTGTGCCTCCAGCTCATCGCGTGGCACGACGCGGTTGACCATGCCCATCATGTAGGCGCGGTCGGCTTTCATGCGGTCGCCCAGGAACAAAAACTCCTTGGCGATGCGCGGGTTCAGCTCATGGACGTGGGCAAAGTACTCGACGCCCGGAATGCCCATGCGCACCACCGGGTCCTGGAAAAAAGCATCGTCGCTGGCAATGATGAGGTCGCAGACCCAGGCCAGCATCAAGCCGCCGGCCACGCAGGCGCCCTGCACCATGGCGATGGTCGGCTTCGGGATGTCGTGCCAACGCCGGCACATGCCCAGGTAGACCTCCTGCTCACGCACAAACAGCTGCTCGGCGCCGGGCTTGTTGGTGTGGTCCCACCACAGCGTTTCGCGCTCGAAAGGCTTGTTGATGTCGCGCCCCGGCGTGCCAATATCGTGACCGGCACTGAAATGCTTGCCAGCGCCGCGCAGCACAATCACCTTGACGCTGTCGTCGTCAACGGCGCGGCGAAAGCACGCATCCAGCGCATAGGTCATCTGCGAGTTCTGCGCGTTGTTGAAGTCGGGGCGGTTCATCGTCAAGGTGGCGATGCCGTCCACGGCCTGGTACAGCACCGGCTCGTCGGTCTCGTAGACCGACGCATCGTCGCGCTGCACGAAGTTGTCACCCGGGTCTGTATGGCTCATGGCAAGGACTCAGTTAAGCAAGCACCGAAGCGCGCAGGTTGTGGGGGTCAAGTCGCGCCAGCAAGGCGAGCTGCTCGCTGGTCGGCGCTGCAGTTTCTGGCACATCGGCTGGAACATACAGTTCAAAGCCGGTGGCTTCCTGCACCTGGGCAGCCGTGACGCCGGGGTGCAATGAGCGCAGCCGCGCCTGGCGATTGGGGCCGCCAAAGTCAAACACCGCCAGGTTGGTGAAAATCTGCCGAACGTCGATGTCGTCCAGGCTCCAGCCGCGCGCCAGCCGCGCTGGGTTGTAGCCCACCGACGCCACCATGTCGACCTCGCCGGCCACAAACACCTTGGTGCTGTGGTTGGGAACGAAGAACGAGTTCGCATGGCTGATGGAGTTGCCCGGAAAACCGCGCACGCCCAGCATCATCGACTTGGGTTTTTGGTAATCAGTGCCAATCATCGAGATGTTGGCCTGACCAAAGCGGTCCACCTGCGTCGGCCCGACCATCGCGTGGCGCTTGCCGCTCCAGACATTGTCAAAGATGCGGGTAAAGCCCATCCAGCCTTCGCGCTTGGGCTGGTAGCCGTTGCGCGGGCCAATCGGCACCGGCTCACTGACCAGCCAGGCCTCCGAGTCGGTCATCATCAGGTCAGGGTTGCTTGACAGCATGCTCATGGAAGCCGCCAGGCGCGGCACGATGCCGATGCCGGTGGCCAGCACTTCGCCATCGTCTTGCCACGCGTTTGAAGCCGCGCAGATGATTCGGTCCACCAAAGAAAATTCACTCATGACAAGCTCCTGTCAAAACACTGGCAGCGGCAGCTTGCGCACCGCATCGATACCACCGACCCGCTCCAAGTACTCGGCTTCGGTGCAATTCACATAGCGCTCGGCATATTTCTGCCAACCGCCCTCTTCCTTGGCGCTGGCCGCGTATTCCTTGAAGTGCTTGACATCGAAGCCATACGACGGCGCGCACGAACTGGGGTGGGCGCCAGCGGGGATGTGCACCACGCCGGTGGTGTGGGCGCGCTCCCAGAACACCTGGCGCGAGGCTTCAGCGCCTTCAAAGTAGCTGCTGTCCACCAGCTCGTCGCAGCTAACGAAGCTTTGCTTGGCGGCGCGCACGAACAAATCGTCCATGTAAACGTCAGGGCCGTTGACCTGGCACACGCCGCGCGTGTCGGCCCGGTCCACATGCACCAGCGCCACATCAAGCGGCAGCGCCGGCATCGCCACCCACTGGCGGTCGTCGTAGGGCGAATCGACCAGCTTGATGCCGGGATTGCGTGTCAGCACGTCGGTGCCCAGACCAATGCGCGAAGGAATAAAAGGCACGCGCATGGCCGCAGCCCGCAAGCCGAGCAGCATCATGCCTTCGTCGATTTCCATCACGTCCAGCTTGCCGCTCTGGCGCGCCTGACGAAAG
>JBKJKI010000256.1:0-20889 GCA_046597475.1 Polaromonas sp.
AGTTTGGCCATTAGTCCTTGTCGGTATTGCACAGGCTGCTATCAAAATTGATAACTTTTGTGTAATTTTCTGCCACGGCCTGCCGCCCCCAGCAAACCATCAGATCGTCAATCAACAAGGCGCTTGCCCCATGAATAAAAACCTGTATTTTTCCCGGCTGCCTTTTTGCTCACACGATGGCCAGGTGCGCTACTGCGTTGCCGGGCAAATGGTGGATGCCGGGGACGAACATGACCTGAAGACACTCATAGAGGACGAGGCACGCACCGTGCTGTCAAAGCTGCCGTTCTGCGCAGATTGCCTGGGGACGTTGGCGTGGGCTGAAGACCTGTATGGCGATGGCGCACGCAGATGCATGCAGTGCGGTTCGGTTTATGTGGTGGCGCAAGCGGGGCAGGCAGATCCAGATATCTCCCGTCGCTAATCGCGGCTTGGTGGCGCGGTTTGAGCTGTTATCCGTCGGGGCTATTGGCCTCGCGAAGATGAAGAGGGGTCGTCATTGCGAGCCCTTCGACGGGCTCAGGACAGGCTAAAGCGCGGCAATCCAGGACTGCGCCTTATCGACGATGGATCGCCGCGCTGCGCGCGCGATGACGAATCGGGGTCATGGATCGCCACGGCCTTCGGCCTCGCGATGACGGAGGGGAGGGGGCGTGATGACGGAGAACTCTTTCGTCATCGCGAGGCCGAAGGGGTGTAACCCGACCCACAGGTAAAAAGTGCCTCTAGCCCATATAGAACGGGCGCAAGAAGCTATCAATTCAGTAGTGACTGAGCTCGGGTCAGCTTAAGGCCAGCAAGGCCGACTCTGGCGCTTTGTCTAGTACTTTGAGCAATGCCTTGGCTGCACCGGTTGGGCAGCGCTTGCCTTGTTCCCAGTTGCGAATGGTGTCGATGGGTACTTCGATGCGTTGTGAGAACTCGAGCTGGGTTAGTCCCAGACGTTTACGGACGCGAAGCGCAAATTTTGCAGCGTCTTGAGTCGCCTGTGCATCATCCTCCTTCTGCTGGAGCGCCAAGTCATCTTCCGTAGTGGTGTTGAGCCTATGCAAATTGACCCGCCCTTGTGGCAGGGTGGTGAGCTTGGTCAAATCAACCTTGACGCGAATTGTTTTCATATTCTTTGACCTCTCTTAAGTTGGCTTTGCGGGCCGAAATAATTCGAATGGTTGCGAGCCGAACCGTGTAAACCAGAAAAAAGACTCGGTGATCGATCATGCCTGTCAACTGGAAGCGAGCCTCCCCATAGTCCCAACGATGGTCTTGGCGAATCAAGCGATTCGGGTCAATGAAAGCTCGCAATGCATAAGCAAAATCAAACCCACGTTACAAAAAACAAGCCTCGCTTTTTGTTTCGTCCCATTCAAATTTCATGGGTAATGGTAGTTCAATGGACGACATTGGTCAATCGTGACTAGCAGCCTGTCGGGCTTAGGTCGTCGAAAGCGAAAATCGGCCCCAGCGAGGATAGTTTTTGACGATTTCGCAGCCCAATATCTGGATATTGGGCAAGAAAACGGCGAAAAATAGACCGCTGCGGTCGATTTGCAGCCGACGATTCCTAAGTCCGACAGCGGGCGGGGGATTGGGTTGCCACGGCCTGCGGCCTCGCGATGACGGATTTTGCGATGCATGGAATGCCATGGCGCTGCCGCGTCATGCAATGACCAATCCGGTGGGATTACCCAACCACTGAGAAGAGCCACAACGTTTTGCGGTAGGATTAAATCCTATTTATCAGCCTGGAGCCCAACATGCGTACCACTCAACAGTTCAGCGTGACATTACCCCTTGAAATGGCCAACCTGGTTAAAACCAAGGTCGCCGGTGGCGAATATGCCAGCGAGAGTGAGGTTATCCGCGATGGGTTGCGGGTGCTGATGGCGCGTGATCGCGCGGTTGAAAGCTGGCTTGCACAAGATGTGGTGCCGGCGTATGACGCGCTCAAGGCCGACCCAGGCCGGGCCATTCCCATAGATCAGGTGCGCGAGCGCCTGGCAGCCCAGCACAAGCTTGCAACACAGCAGCCGTGATGCTCTACCGCGTTGTGTTTACGCCAGAAGCCATGGCGCAACTGGAGGCTTTGTACCGCTACGTTGCTCAGGCTACGGGGCCGGATATTGCCAGTCGCTACACAAACGCAATCGTCACCTACTGCGAAGGTTTGCAGACGTTTCCCCTGAAAGGCATGCGCCGCGACGATATTCGCCCTGGTCTGCGCATTACCAACTACAAAAAGCGGGCCGTGATTGCTTTTGCGGTGGAAGCAGAAGTGGTCTCTGTCATTGGCGTGTATTACGGTGGGCAAGATTACGAGTCTGTCTTGCAGTGGGCGCAGGGTGATCAATAGCATGGCACGCAAGCCCGAACAGACGGATTGCCTCGGCACTGTCGCGCCTCGCGATGAAGGGCGGGGAGTGGGGGGGGCCAGGGGTTGCGGCCTGGTGATGGCGGCGGGGATGGATCGCCACGGCCTGCGGCTTCGCGATGACGGATTAAATCCGCTATTAACTTTGTAGCGCCTTGCGCAGGGTGCACGGTGGCTGCAAGCCAATCTGACTATGAAAATCACAAAATTGCTTTACAGGCCACGTCACTGGCTGCTGCTGGTCGTGGCAGCCCTGCTGGTGCTGGCGGGGATTTTGGGTGATCTCCTGAGCCAGTCGAAGGGCGCCCTTGGCTGGCAACAGGATTTCATGGTTCGATACGGCCTGCGGCCTACTCACCACGAACGGGGGTTTGGGTGCTTCGGCCTACTCACCACGAACGGGGGGGTATTCCGTTCGCCCTGAGTAGGCCGTAAGGCCGTATCGAAGCCTGTCCTGAGCTTGTCGAAGGGCCTGTCCTGAGCTTGTCGAAGGGTGCCTATGGCGTGGGGGCGAGAGTGGATGCAGACTCGGTATGCGAGCGGTGGAACGCCCTGAGCATTAAATTCGGTCGATAGAAACATATGTGTTACTATGGTGCCCATGATTTACCAAGTCAAAGAGCTGCTGCTGCCTGATGGTAAAAGCCCCTACGCCGACTGGTTTTGCACGCTGGATGCGATGGTTGCGGCCAAGGTCAGCGTGGCTGCGGCGTGAATGGAGCAGGGTAACTTTTCGAATGTGGAGTGGTTCCGCGGCATTGGCGAATACAAAATCGACTGGGGTCCAGGCTATCGCATCTATCTGGCGAAAGACGGTCTGAAGATCGTTGTATTGCTGGGTGGTGGGAGCAAGAAGCGGCAGCAAAAAGACATCGATCAAGCGCTTGCCTTGTGGGAAGACTACAAGCGGCGCAAGTCGCAAATACTGAAAGGAATGTGATATGGCACTGACCCGGGATTTCAAGGATACCGTTGTTGCTCGTGTGCAAAACGATCCGGCTTTTGCGCAGGCACTACTGGATGAGGCGGTGACGCTATTTTTTAACGGCGAGCCCGATACGGCCAAATTGATCCTGCGCGATTTGGTGAATGCCACGGTAGGCTTCGAGTCTTTGGCGCAAGACATTCATAAGCCGGCCAAGAGCCTTCACCGGATGCTGTCGAAGTCAGGCAATCCGACGATGAGCAACATCTCGGCAATCTTTGCCGCCATCAAGCGCGCACTCAAGGTGGAAATTCGCACATCCGTGGTCATGGCCTGACTTTCGGAGTATGGCTTGCGGCCTTGGCCTGCGGCCTGGCGATGACGGATTTGATCCGCTATCAACTATGTAGCGCGTTGCGCAGGGTGCACGCGGGCTGCAAGCCAATCTGACTATGAAAATCACAAAATTGCTTTGCAGGCCACCTCACTGGCTGCTGCTGGTCGTGGCGGCCCTGCTGGTGTTGGCGGGGATTTTGGGTGAGGTGCTGGCGAGGCGTCGAGTTTTTTTGTGTTGCCGCAGGGGGAGGGGGCCTGGTTCGATACGGCCTTCGGCCTACTCACCACGAACGGCTTTTTTGGGCGCTGCGGCCTACTCACCACGAACGGTGGTTTTGGGTGCTTCCAAGTATGGTCGGGAATGGATCGCCGGGGTGCTACCTTGCTTGCGGCGGGGGCGCCGGCGCTTTCCATTTGCCTTTCCTTATTTTGGTGTATATCATTGGTAGATACCACTCATCAGGAGAACAGTCATGGACACAGCGCGTCTTTTTCAGTCAGGTCGCAGTCAAGCGGTTCGTTTGCCGAAAGAGTTCCGTTTTGAGGGTGTTGAGGTCGTTGTGAGGCATTTCGGCAATGGCGTCTTGTTGCTGCCCGTCGAGGAACCCTGGGCCATGCTGGAGGCAGCGCTCGACGCTTTCGAGCCGGGTTTTCAGATCAGCCGTGACCAGCCCGCCACGCAGGTACGCGAGGAGATGGGGTCTTGATCAGCTACATGCTTGACACGAATATTTGCATCTATGTCATCAATGCCCGGCCCCCCACGGTGCTGGCGCGCTTCAGACTGGCGCGCCTGGGGCAGATCGGTGTTTCCAGCGTAACGGCCGCGGAGTTGGCCTTCGGTGTGGCCAAAAGTGGTTCCGTACGTAACCGCGAGGCGCTGGAGATGTTTCTGGCACCGCTGGAGGTTTTGCCTTTTGATGCCTCTGTGATGTGGCACTACGGTGACTTGCGTGCCGGGCTGGAGCGGCGCGGCCAGCCGATAGGCGCACTTGACACCATGATCGCGGCCCATGCGCTGGCGTCCAACACCATTCTGGTCACCAACAACACCCGCGAATTCACCCGGGTGCCTGGCTTGCGGCTTGAAAACTGGGCAGACCCCGTGATTTGAGAGATGAATTGGGGGGTGGATTCCCATTGAACCGTGCCAGGTCGGTTTGTGGTTTGCGTCTGCTGTACCGGGGCTGCGGGGCTTCATGGTTCGATACGCGCTTCGCGCTACTCACCACGAACGGGGGTTTTGGGCGCTTCGCGCTACTCACCACGAACGGGACTTTTATTCCGTTCGCCCTGAGTAGGCCGCAGGCCGTATCGAAGGGCCTGCCCTGCGCCAGTCGAAGGGGGTAGCCCTCGTCGATCGGTCACACATTGCTATTGTTTTTGTAGTTTTCCACTTCGGTTGGTTTTTTGAAAATCCTTCTCCACGGCATTAATTTCGCGCCCGAACTCACGGGCATCGGCAAGTACACGGGCGAGATGGCGGCCTGGCTGGCGGCGCGCGGGCACACCGTGCGGGTGGTCACGGCGCCGCCTTATTACCCGGACTGGAAAGTAGGTGTGGGCTATTCGGGCACAAGCTGGCGGCGCGAGCGCTGGCAGGGCGTGGAGGTGTGGCGCTGCCCGCTGTGGGTGCCGGCACAGCCGGGCGGGGCCAGGCGGCTGCTGCACCTGGCGAGCTTTGCGCTGGGCAGCCTGCCGGTGATGCTGCGGCAGATTGTCTGGCGGCCCGATGTGGTGTGGGTGGTGGAGCCGGCGCTGTTTTGCGCGCCCGCCGCGCTGGGCGTGGCACGCCTGGGCGGGGCGCGGGCCTGGCTGCATGTGCAGGACTTTGAGGTGGATGCGGCTTTTGACCTGGGCCTGCTGCGCGGCAAGTTCTTGCGCGGCCTGGTGGCCGGGGCCGAACGCTGGCTGATGCGCCGCTTTGATGTGGTCAGCACCATTTCGCAGCGCATGCACCAGCGGCTGCTGGACAAGGGGGTGGCGCCGGGCAGCGCGGTGCTGGCGCCTAACTGGGTGGATGTGTCGGCGATTACGCCGGGAGGGGATGGATTGCCGCGCTGCGCTCGCAATGACGGGAGTGGGAGCGGGAGCAGGAGCTGTAATTGCGACGACGGATTTCGGGCCGAGTTGGGCATTGCGTCCGATGCGGTGGTGGCGCTCTATTCGGGCAACATGGGCGGCAAGCAGGGGCTGGAGTTGCTGGCTGATGTGGCAAAACTGTGCCTGGCCCAGTCTGGGCGTGCGCAGCCTGCTATCGTTTTTGTGTTCTGCGGCAATGGCGCCGGCCGTGCCGATCTGGTGCAGCGCTGCACCGGCTTGCCGAATGTGCATTTTCTGGAACTGCAGCCCATGGCGCGGTTGAATGAACTGCTGGCCATGGCCGATGTGCATCTGCTGCCGCAGCGGGCCGATGCGGCTGACCTGGTCATGCCGAGCAAGCTCACGGGCATGCTGGCCAGTGGCAGGCCTGTGCTGGCGACGGCGCAGCCCGGTACCGAGCTGGCGTCGGTGGTGCGGGGCTGCGGTGTGGTGGTGCCGCCCGAAAACCCGCTGGCCATGGCCGAGGCCATGCTGGCGCTGGCTGCGGATGCGGCACTGCGCCACCAGCTTGGGACTGCAGGGCGTGACTATGCGCTGGCCCACCTGGACCGGGATGCAGTGCTTCGTCAGTTTGAAGCTGCCCTGATGGCTTTGGTCCCCTTTAAAAATTAACTGATCCACACGAGGGTTTTCATATGAAACAACAGGTTTCGCGGGTGCTGCTCGGCCTGCAGCTGCTGGCGCTGCTGGTGGGCACGCAGATGCCGAACGCATGGCGCAACGGTGCTGTGCAGGCCATGCATGCGCCTTCATGGGTGTCTTCACTTGGGCATTTTGTGCTGTTTGCCGGCATGGCGATGGTGCTTTCGGCGCGCCCGATGGCCTGGCCGGTGGCGCGCATTGTGCTGGCGGCGCTGGCACTGGCGCTGCTGAGTGAGGGCTTGCAGTTTTTCGCCCTCGACCGGCACCCGCGCTGGCTGGATGTGGGCATCGACATGGCCGGTGCGCTGGCGGGTGTGGGCTTGATCAAACTGGGGGTTCTATGCTTCGCTCGCCGTTAAGGCTGTCTTCGCCCGCTGTTCGCTATGTGGCGATGGCGCTGGATGCGCTCATTATCTGGGGCTGCGGGATGGCGGCTTACACCTGGTATCTGGGATCAGGGGCAGACATGCCGCCGATGTACGACCTGGTGGTGTTGGCCGCGGTGCTCATGATGTTGGTGTTCTCGCGCCGCATCTACCGCTCGTGGCGGGTGAATGAGCTGGGGGCCATGCTGCGCTCGGTGGTGTCGGGCTGGCTGGGGGCGGTGGGGCTGGTGCTGGTCTGGCTGTTTTTGTCCAAGTCGTCGTCAGACCTGTCGCGCGTGTGGTTTGTGGGCTGGGTGGTGGGCACGCTGGCGCTGCTGTGCCTGCAGCGGCTGGCGGTGTATGGCGGGCTGCACTGGCTGCGCCGCAAGGGTTACAACTTCAAGACGGTGGTGCTGGTGGGCGTGGGCCCGACCAGCGAGCATGTGCGGCAGGCGCTGGCTCAGTCGGCCTGGAGCGGGCTGCGCGTGCTGGCCACGCTGACACCCGAAGCGCTTGCGCCATTCATGGCGCGGCAGCAGGGCCGGCGGCAGGTTGATGAGGTGTGGCTGTGCCTGCCGGTGGGCGACAAGGCGGGCATCTTTGCCACGCTGGAGACGCTGCGCCATAGCACGGCCAATATCCGCCTGGTGCCCGACATGTTTGCGCTCAAGCTGATCAACCACGGCATCAGCGAGGTGGTGGGTATTCCCATGCTTGATTTGTCGGCCTCGCCCATCACGGGCGACGTGCGGCTGATAAAGGCGGTGCAGGACAGGGTGCTGGGCGCGCTGATCCTGCTGCTGATCAGCCCGCTCATGCTGGCCATTGCGCTGGCCATCAAGCTCACGTCGCCGGGGTCGGTGCTGTACCAGCAGCGCCGCCATGGCTGGAACGGCGAAGAGATCTGGGTCTACAAGTTCCGCAGCATGGTGGTGCACGCCGAGCAGCACGGCCAGGTCACGCAGGCGCAAAAGAGCGATGCGCGCATCACGCCGCTGGGCGCGTTCTTGCGGCGCACCAGCCTGGACGAGCTGCCGCAGTTCATCAACGTGCTGCAGGGCCGCATGTCCATCGTGGGGCCCAGGCCGCACGCGGTGGCGCACAACGAGCACTACAAGGAACTGGTGCCCGGCTACATGCTGCGCCACAAGGTCAAGCCCGGCATTACCGGCTGGGCACAAGTCAACGGCTTCAGGGGCGAGACCGACACGCTGGACAAGATGGAAAAGCGCGTGGAATACGACCTGCACTACATCGAGAACGTATCGCTGTGGCTGGACCTGAAGATCATCGTGGCGACGGTGTTCAAGGGGTTTGTGCACAAGAATGCGTATTAGGGGCGTGCTTGTGCTTGGCAGCGGGGCTTCATGATTCGATACGGCCTGAAGGCCTACTCACCACGAACGGAACCTTGGGCGCTTCGGCCTACTCACCACGAACGGGACTTTTTCACTTCCGTTCGCCCTGAGTAGGCTGCAGGCCGTATCGAAGGGGGTACTTGGCTGGCAGCAGGGTTTCATGGTTCGATACGGCCTGAAGGCCTACTCACCACGAACGGAACCTTGGGCGCTTCGGCCTGCTCACCATGAACGGGACTTTTTCACTTCCGTTCGCCCTGAGTAGGCCAAAGGCCGTATCGAAGGGTGTCCGGAGCCAGTCGAAGGGGGGACTTCCCCCTGAAGGAGAAATATGTTTTGGGTTTACATCCTGCGTTGCGCCGATGCGAGTTATTACACCGGGCATACAGACAATCTTGAAAAGCGCATGGGCGAGCATCAGTCGGGAATGTGTGGTGGTTACACCTCGACGCGGCAGCCTGTTGAGTTGGCCTGGACGCAGGAGTGCTTCACTCGCGAAGAGGCCTTGTCCGCCGAGCGGCAGGTCAAGGGCTGGAGCCGCAGGAAAAAAGAAGCCATGATGCGCGGCGACTGGGCCGCGGTTTCAAAACTCGCGAAGAAGGATTTTTCAGGGTGAGGGGTTTTTGGGCGCCGCGCACTACTCACCACCCGCACCGTTCGCCCTGAGTAGGCCAGCAGGCCGTATCGAAGGGTCGAAGGGCCTGTCCTGAGCTAGTCGAAGGGCCTGTCCTGAGCTAGTCGAAGGGGGTGCCCTGAACGATGCGCGGGATTTCATGGTTCGATACGCGCTTCGCGCTACTCACCACGAACGGGGTTTTTTTATTCCGTTCGCCCTGAGTAGGCCGAAGGCCGTATCGAAGGGCCTGCCCTGAGCTTCGCCTGCCCTGAGCTTGTCGAAGGGTCGAAGGGTCGAAGGGTCTGTCCTGAGTCAGTCCAAGGGGGTGAATGCACGCCCAAAAAGCACGCCGATCACGCCAACAATTCCAACGCATTTCAACTTCACTCAAAACCAAGAGCCACAACCTTGAGCACTTCAAAAGTCACCAAAGCCGTCTTCCCCGTCGCGGGCCTGGGCACGCGTTTCCTGCCGGCCACCAAGGCCAGCCCCAAGGAAATGCTGCCTATCGTCGACAAGCCGCTGATCCAGTACGCGGTGGAAGAGGCCGCTGCCGCAGGCATTACCGAGATGATTTTTGTCACCAGCCAAAGCAAGCGGGCGATTGAAGACCACTTTGACCGTTCCTGGGAACTGGAGAACCTGCTGGCCAGGCGCCAGAAGGACGAGCTGCTGGAGCTGGTTCAGAAGATCAAGCCGGCGCACGTTAACTGCATCTATGTGCGCCAGCCCGAGGCGCTGGGCCTGGGTCATGCGGTGCTGTGCGCTCAAAGCGTGGTGGGTAATGCGCCTTTTGCCGTGCTGCTGGCCGACGACTTGCTGGATGCGAAGACACCAGTGCTGCGCCAGATGATGGAGGTGTATGAGCAGTACCAGGCCAGCGTGGTGGCGGTGGAGCGCATTCAGCCCGCGCAGACCCGCTCCTATGGCGTGGTGGCAGGGGAGGCGGCGCGCCATTGTGGCCCGGGTCAGGCCTTTGCCATCAGCGACATCGTTGAGAAGCCGGCGCCTGCGGAAGCGCCGTCTGACCTGGGCGTGGTGGGTCGCTACGTGCTCGACGGCCGCATCTTTGACAAGCTGCGAACCCTGCAGCCGGGCTCGGGCGGCGAGATCCAGCTGACCGACGGTATCCAGGAGCTGCTGATCGAGCAGGCCGTGATGGCCTACCAGTATGAGGGCGTGCGCTATGACTGCGGCAGCAAGCTGGGCTACCTGAAGGCAACCGTGGACTTTGCCCTGCGCCACCCGGAGGTCGACGCGGAGTTCAGCGCCTTCCTGCAGCGGCGCGCGGCGCAGCGGGCGGTGGCCGCGTAAGGGGCCGGACGATGGAGCGCGTTGCCGACGCAGCCTTTCTGCCGGCGCCCGCGTTTGCCGCTGCGGTGGCCGCGCTGCCGCTGGTGTCGCTGGACTGGGTGCTGACCAATCCCGGCGGCGAACTGCTGCTGGGCCAGCGTATCAATGCGCCGGCGCGTGGCTGCTGGTTTACGCCGGGCGGGCGCATCCGCAAGAACGAAGCGATGGCGCAGGCGCTGCAGCGCGTGGCGTGCGGCGAGCTGGGGCTGGCGCCGGAGGTGGCTGGCGCCTGGGCGGGCCGCGCACAGCTGATGGGCGCCTGGGACCATTTTTATTCCGACAGCGTGTTCAGCCCCGACGCAAGCACGCATTACGTCAATCTGCCGCACTGGCTGGCGCTGAGCTGGGCCGAGGTGGCGCTGCTCGGGCTGCCCACGGGCGAGCAGCACAGCGCCTGGCAATGGTGGCCGCTGGCGGATACGGCCCGCAACCCGCTGGTGCATGCGCATGTGCGGCCGTATGCGGGCTGGGTGCTGGGCGCCGGGTGCTGAGATGCGGTGGCGAATCAAGGCATGACTTGTGCTCATCGACGATGGATCACCACGCTGCGCTCGCGATGACGGGCCGGGGCCATGCCCTTTTGCAATGAACACCTGACCGATAATAAAAAGCCGAAGTAAAAAGTGTCGCTAAAAGAAACTTTGTAAATTCCGGCTCTTGACTCACTACCGTGGCATCCCTTCTCCAACGGGATGACGAAATGAAAAAAAAACCTGTATGCATCAAAAATTAACGGCGCGCGGCGTGCTGCCGGCGTTCAAAGAGTGGCTCCCGGCGCTGGGGCTGTTGGTATTGCCCGGCGCGGCGCTCGCACAGGGCCTGGGCGTAGCCAGTCTGGGCGCTACCGGCGGGCTGACCATTCCGTCGGCCTATGTGCTGGAGTCGGGCGACCTGGCGCTGAGCCTGGGCAATTACCTGGATCCGAAGCTGGGAACCTTCAGCCGCAAACAGAATTACACGCTGGGCATTGGGCTGATACCGGGGGTGGAGGTCTTTGGGCGGTTTGCCGAGTACACGAACCAGCGCGCCACCCTTCCCGGTGCGTTTAATGCCTTTGGTGCACGCGACATATCGGCCAACGTCAAATGGCAGTTGCCGATTGAGTTGCAGGGCTTGCCCAAGCTGGCCGTGGGCGCGACTGACATCAGCGGTGGTGCAGTGTATTTCAGCTCCAAATACGCGGTGGCCAGCGATGAATACGGCCCGCTGCGCTGGTCATTGGGCTATGCCCGGGGCAAGCCGGCTTTGGCTCGGGCGGGCGGCGCCAAAGTGCTCGACGGTGCGTTTGGCGGGGCAGAGCTCAAGCTGGGCAGCAGCCGGGCCACTCTGCTGGCCGAAACCGATGGCACACAGCGCCATGCGGGTTTGCGCTATTACTCCGAGGCATTGCCCTGGCTGGGCGACAGCCAACTGGTGGGCACGCTGCAGCGCTCGTTTGGCGCCACCACGCTGGCGGGGCGGGCGGCCGACGCCACCAGCGTCAATGTGTCGCTGATGGTACCGATGGGCACGGCTGACAAGACCCGCCAGGCCCGGGCCGATGCCGCGGCCAAGCCCCTGCCTCCGCTGGCGCAACCGGGCGTGGCTGCTGCGGCGGGCGGCATGGTGGCGACGGCACAAGACCGGCTGGATGGCCTGGCCCGCGCCTTGCGCGCCACCGGCCTGGACCGGGTGCGCGTGGGCATGCTGGGCGACCAACTGGTGCTTGAGTATGAAAACTACCGCTACCTGCACAACGAGGCCGATGCTTTGGGCGTGGTGCTGGGGCTGGCGGCAGAAGCCGCGCCTGCCGGCACCGTGCGCGTGCACGCCATTACACGCAAGGCGGGGCAGGAGGTGTTTGAAACCTCGGTCGAGGTGGCGGCCTACCGGGAGTTTTTGCGTGATGGCGATGCGGCGCGCGTCAAGAACACGCTGGGCTTTGGCCGGCTGGCAGGCTACGACGACGCTGCCGTGCAGTGGGCCACGGGCGAGGCCGGCGCGGGCCGGCGCCAGACCTGGCTGCGGGTGGAGCTGAAACCCCTGCTTAATTACACGCTGGGCACCGAATACGGGGCGTTTGACTATTCGCTGGCGGCCAATGTGCGCAGCACGGTGGGCCTGTGGAAGGGCGCGGAGGTCTATGCCGATGTGGTGCAGCGTGTGGCCCACAGCGACAACATGGAGCCGGGGCGCTTGTTTGCCAGCTCGCTGCACCGCAATGGCCTGAAAACCGTGGCGCTGCAGCAGTCGTTTTGGCTGGGGCCGCGCTGGTTTACCAGCGTGGGGGCGGGCCGGTACAACCATGACGACCATGGCGCCGAAGGCGAGTCCATTTTGTTTTTGCCCTGGAACGCCGACACGCTGCACCTGAAGGGCAGCTATATGCGCCACCAGGCCGACGTATTGCCGCGCCTGGCAGAGGCCTATGCGGCCTCGTACCGCTGGCGGTTTAACACCGCAACCTGGGTGGAGGCGGGCTACCAGCAGTACACCGACCGCTCGACGGGGCCGGCCATCACCTTCACACGCTGGTTTGGCGATGTGGCGGTGCAGGTGTTTGCGCGCAAGGGTGGCAACAACACTTTTGTGGGTCTGGAGCTCAACCTGCCACTGACGCCGCGCCAGGGCATGGGGGCCGGGCCGGTGCAGCTGGCTGGCACGCCGCGTTATGCGCAGTCGATTCGCACCCGGCTCACCAACAGCAGCAACGCGTTCAACTATGTGGACGACGCGGCGGTGCGGCCGGTCAATCTGAACTACAAGCCCGAAGTGGAGATGCTCAACTCGGGCCGCATCGCGCCCGCCGACATCATGGGCCAGGTGCAGCGCATGCGGGAGTCGTTTTACCTGTATGCGCGTGATCAGATCAAGTGAATGGGAGCAGCCATGCGGGTTGTCGCACTGCTCTGCGCGGGGGCTGTGGGCGTTAACATCGTCGTATCAGTCTGATACATTTTTAAGGTGTGTTTTTGTGTTTGTTATTTATTTATCAAGAAAGTAAAAATGAAGATTAAAAAAATTGCTCTGGCGAGCCTGGTTCTGGGTGGCGGCCTGTTGCTGTCGGCCTGTGGCGGCGGCGGTGACAGCGGCTCCGGCGGCTCCAAGCTGACCTTGAATGGCACGGCGGCTGTCGGCAAGCCTGTCATTGGCAGCGTGGCAGCCACCTGCAAGACCGGTGTTGGCACGGCTGCGTCAAACGCGGACGGTTCGTACACGATCAACATCAATGGCGGCGTGGGTCCGTGCCTGCTGAAGATCACGCCCACCGACGGTACTGCCGTGATGTATTCAATTTCCAGCGGCTCCGGCGCGACGCAAACCGCCAATATCACCCCCATCACCAGCTACCTGGTGAGCTATCTGCGCAGCGTGCCCGGCATGAACACCGCCGCAAGTCCTGAAGCCTGGTTTGCATTGCCAAGCGTCGGTGCGCTGCTGGCCAACACGACGGTTCTGAACGAGCGCATCGTCCGCGACTTCCTTCCCGCCCTGAAGGCGCTGGTGCCTGGCCTGAGCATTTCCTCCGAGAGTTTCCTGTCCACGGCATTTATTGCCAACCCTGCCAGTTCCACCGCTGATGCTGACCTTGAAAAGCTGAAGACTGTCCTGGCCGCCAATCCTGCCCTGGCAGCCGCGATTCTGAAACAGCTGGCCCTTGACGCATTCAACGATCCTGCCGTGGTCTCACCCACGGGCGCCACGGGTGCCGGCAGCTAAGCTGGCGTCAAGCCGGCTAAAGGGCCCGCCCTTGGCGTAATGCCAGTCTGTTGAGGAACCTGGCAGCCGGGTCAGGGTTAAAAAGGGGACGTGTTCATCACGTCCCCTTTTTTATGGAATTTCGGGAGGGGCTATTGCAAACTGACGAATCGGGGTCATGGATCGCCACGGCCTGCGGCCATGCGAGGACGGGCTGGGAGTGGGGGGCCGTCTGGTGATCATGGGGCTGAGGCTTTGTGATGACGCGGGTAGGCGTTTGTTTGGCAGCTGTTTGTTAGCTTGACTTTCTCCTGTAAAAATACACAATGTGTATCTTAGTAATTTATCCCGACGTAGAAAGGTCTTTTTTTATGGCCACCCTTGCAAGCAACGCAGTTCATCCGACTTGTGCCGTGAATTTACGCGTTCGCGATGATGTTCGTGCGCTCATCGACCGGGCCGCAAAGTCGCAGGGCAAGTCCCGTTCCGATTTCATGATTGATGCCGGTCGCCGCGCGGCTGAAGAGGCGCTTCTCGACCAAACGCTGGTACGTGTGGACCAGGAAACTTACGCGCATTTTTTGGAAGTGCTTGACCAGCCCCCTTCGGGCCTTGGTTTCGAGCGCCTCATGCGTGCCAGCAAGCCTTGGCAAGCATGAGCCTTTCGGCGCCTTGCCGGTTGACGGCGGCGGCTGATTTGCATCGGTTTGCGTGCGGTACACCCAGTCTGGATGAATGGCTCAAACGACGCGCCATGGCCAATCAGGCCAGCGGGGCCTCTCGTACTTACGTGGTTACGGACGCCAGCGATGGCAACAGGGTGGTTGGCTACTATTGCCTGGCCAGCGGGGCACTTGCGGTCATCGATGCACCGGGGGCCATCCGGCGCAATATGCCAGACCCGATTCCGATGGCCGTGCTCGGGAGGCTGGCTGTTGACGGCGCCTGGCATGGCAAGCATCTGGGGGCGGCGTTGCTGCAGGATGCCGTTCTGCGCACCCTGCAAGCGGCTGATATTTTGGGGGTCCGGGGCTTGCTGGCTCACGCCATTTCAGATGAAGCCAAGGCGTTTTATGAGCATCACGGTTTCAAGGCATCAGCGATGCAGCCAATGACTTTGGTATTGTCGATCAACAGCTTGGTTGGGCGAGAGTAGCTTTGGAATGAGTAGCATGGATCGCCGCTCTTCGTTCGCGATGACGAACCGGGGTCCAGGAATCGCCACGGCCTGCATGATTACCGCACCCGGCCGGATACCTTTGCTTGCGCACTGTAAATCGTACGACTAAGTGTACGATAGGCTCTGTTTTACAAGGAGTCGTGATGTCTCATATCAGTGCCAATGATCTGAAAACCAAAGGGGTGGCGGCCATAGAAGCCGTGCTGGCCGAGCATGCCGAGGCGATAGTTTCGGTGCGTGGCAAGGATCGTTTTGTGGTGATGGATATGGCGCACTATCACCATCTGCGTGAATGCGAGCTGGAAGCCGCATTGGCTCAAAGCCGGGCTGACCTGGCCGCCGGCCGCTTTGTGCTGGAGTCGCCCGAGGCGCACCTGGTGCGGCTCGACAAACTGGCATGAGCTATGCATTGGTTTTTACGGAGTCGTACAACCGCCGCGCGGCACGCTGGCTGAAACGGCACCCTGATGCGCGCCAGCAATACCTGAAGACCCTGCAGCTGCTGCAAGCCAACCCGTTTCATCCGTCATTGCGCTTGCATGCGCTCAGTGGCGGGCTAAAGGGCTTGCACTCGATTTCGATCAACCTTTCTTACCGCATCACGCTGGAGCTGTTGATTCAAGACGCGCAAATCATTCCGGTGAATGTTGGCGACCACGATGCGGTGTATTGATTCGTCTATAGAAGCCTGGCACTGTCAATAGAAGCCTGGCGCTTGTCAAACAGACTTGCGTGCTTTATAGTTCCTTACCAAGCGTAAGGAGCTACCATGTCAACTGCAACGCTCACAAGTAAGGGCCAGATCACCATCCCGCTCTCAGTGCGCACAGCCTTGGGGCTGCACGCGGGGATCAAGATGGATTTCGTGCTGGATGAGGATGGCTTCAAGGTGGTTCCGCTGCGCAGTGCCTCGGCCACCCTGAAAGGACGGTTTGCGGGAAGGGTGTCCCGTCCGGTCAGCATCGCCGCCATGGACGAGGCCATCGCGTCGGAGGCGGCATCGCGCCATGGCGTTCTCACAAAGCCCCGGCCGTGATTGGGCTCGACACCAACGTGTTGGTTCGCTATTTGGCGCAAGACGATGCCAAACAGGCCGCCATTGCAACCCGTTTGATCGAGCAGGACCTAAGTGCCGCTCAACCCGGTTTTATGAGCCTGGTGGTTTTGGTGGAGTTGTGCTGGGTGCTCAAGCGTCTTTACGCTGCGAATGAGAGTGAGCTTGTTGCAACCGTGGGGGACCTTTTGGGCGCGGCACAATTTCATGTGGAGCAGCGCGAAGCGGTGCAAGCTGCGATTCGGCACACGACTTCTCTCAAGGGCGCCAAGGTTGGACTCACTGACCGGTTGATCGTAGAAATTGCAAAGACTCAGGGCTGTTCCCATACGGTGAGTTTTGACAAGAGCGCCGTGCGATCGGCTGGCATGGTGTTGCTGATATGAAGTTGCGAGCAGGTGTGCGTTTTTGCCTCTGGTGGGCGGCGTCATGCCTGGCATGGACAAGCAGTGCACGGCTGCGCTCGCGATGACGAACCGGGACCGAGTCATTGCGAACGAAGTGCGGCAATCCATGACCGCGCTTCATCGACGATGGATCGCCACGCTGCGCTCGGCAACTGGTGTTGCATGAGTGGCTGGGGCTGGTTGAGCGCGACATTTGTTTTAATGCTGTTCCAACATCATCCCCATCAAGGTATTTCCCATGAACATTCTCCTCACCGGCGGCGCCGGCTACATCGGCAGCCACACCTTCGTGGCGCTGGTTCAGGCGGGTTTCACGCCGGTGATCGCCGACAACTTTTCCAACAGCCATCCGGCGGTGCTGCAGCGCCTGCAGGCCATCACCGGCCAGGCGGTGGCCTGCGAGCGCGGCGATGTGCTCGATACGCCATGGGTCGAAGCGGTGCTGCGCCGCCACGGCATTGCCGGCGTTTTGCACTTTGCGGGCGACAAGGCGGTGGGCGAAAGCGTGGCGCAGCCGCTGAAGTACTACCGCAACAACATTGGTGGCGCGGTCAGCCTGCTGGGGGCGATGCAGGCGGCGGGCTGCCGCACGCTGGTGTTTTCAAGCAGCGCCACGGTCTATGGCGACCCGGCTTCGGTGCCGATCACCGAAGGCTTTGCGCGCCAGCACACCAACCCTTACGGCCACACCAAGCTGGTGATTGAAGACATGCTGGCGGCGCTGGGCGTGGCGGACCCGTCGTGGCGCATCGGCGTGCTGCGCTACTTCAACCCGGTGGGCGCGCACCCCGGCGGCCAGATCGGCGAAGACCCGAGCGGCCCGCCCAACAACCTGATGCCCTATGTGGCGCAGGTGGCGGTGGGCAAGCGGCCGTATTTGAATGTGTACGGCAACGATTACGCCACGCCAGACGGCACCGGTGTGCGCGACTACATCCATGTGCAGGACCTGGCCGCCGGCCATGTGGCGGCGCTGCAGGCGCTGCAGGGCAAGGGCGCAAGCTTTACCGTGAACCTGGGAACCGGCCAGGGCCATAGCGTGCTGGACGTGGTGCGAGCGTTCGAGCAGGCCAGCGGCCGGCCCGTGCCCTACCGCTTTGCCCCGCGCCGCGCCGGCGACGTGGCGCAGTGCTATGCCGACGCGTCGCTGGCGGCGCAGCTGCTGGACTGGCGCGCCACGCACACGCTGGCAGACATGTGCCTTGACGCCTGGCGCTGGCAGAGCGGCAACCCGGATGGCTATGCGCTGAATTAGCCGATAGACCATGCCGTGAATAACCGTGCGCGGCCCAACGCTTGCGATTTTCGGCCGGCCGCTCGGACTTCCTCTGTCAAATCCGCGAAATGCTGGCGCGTCGCTGCCTTGAACACGGCTGAAAACGCGCTGTCGTTGGCGTCAACGCCAGCCGTCAACCATGATGAAACCCGGCTGCGAAGCAGCGCTATTTAACAATTTTCAGGTAACGCTGAATGGCGGCAACTTCATCTTTGGACGGCGCTTTTCCCTTGTCCGACTGGAAGCTGGCATTGTTCCAGTGCGGCATGGCCGATTTGAGTGCCCGGCCCTTGTCATCCACGCCAGTCAGCACGGCGCGCTGGAAGACTTTCTGGCTCCATTGGCTGGAGTCGCCCGCCAGCGCCGGGCCCTTGACCGCACCGGTTCCGCCCTTGCCCTTGTCGCCGTGGCAGGACGCGCAGTTTTGCTGGTACAGCGCTTTGCCGTCAAGGCCCGCCCCAGAGGCAGACAGCGCAACCAGCAATGAACCCAGGGCGATGACAAGTTGTTTCATGATGATTTCTTTGAGGTGAGGAAAAATCAGTCTACAGCTGTCACTGTGGAAAAGGGAGGATTGTTTTCCGCGGGCTTCCAGGAAGTCAGCTCATTCATGATTGCTACAAAAATAATAGCTTACCAACACAGCGATACGCTGGCTATAACAGGTTTTGTTCTTAAAATGACTGACCGGCTGGCTGTGCGCCAAGATGGCCTGCTGGCGCCACTGCAGGCGCTGGACTGAAAAGACGGGGGCATGGGTTGCGGGAGCTCAGCCGTTGATACCCAGGATGGCTTTCAAGTCCTTGAGCAACAAGAACAGGTGGAATGGGTCTGTCTCGCTGGGCTCAAATTCCCAGTTCAGATACCACTGGCGTGCTGCGTCATCCTTGGCATGGACAAGCAGTGCACGGATGCCTGCGATGTCTGCCGCCTGGGCAGTACGCAATAGGGCGTCCTTGAGCAATGCACGTCCCAGCCCCACCCCCTGATGCTTCAGGTCAACCGCTAGTCTGGCCAGGATCATGACGGGCACTGGGTGGCGCGCCATGCCCTTGAGAACTCTGGGCGCAGCGTTTTCTGGCTCAACGCTGCCGACAGCCAGGCTGTAAAAACCAGCAACAACCCCCTTCTGACAACTCACATAGGTCTGCGCGCTGTTGGCCATCTGGCTGGCTAGGGCAAAGCGCCGCAAGAACTCGTTGAGCGCCGGTTGTCCGGAGTCAAAAACTTCGACCTTGTCGCTGGCGGCAAGCTTGCGGACCGAATCGTAAGACTTCGAACTCACCCCAGCAGCCCCGGCTCACTGAGCAACTTCTTGAGCTTGGGCTTCGGCTTGACGGGGCGGTCCAGCGCAGCCTGAAAAGCGTCCCACTGATCTGGGCTCAGCTCAAAGCGCAGCCGGTCGGCGAGCGTCTGGTTGGCGGCAATAATCCCGGCGTCCAGCAAAAACTCACTGACGTTCTTGTGAGCAGCGCGAGCGGCCTCCTGAAGCAGCAGCTTCACGGGCGCGCTGGCGCGCACATCAATGCGCTCGGATTTGGACTGAGCAGCGACTGGCATGGGAATCTCCTTTTTTAAGACTTTAATGATAACGTCCGGACGTCGTCACGACAAATCTTATTTGTATTAGTAGGGAAAATTGGTTTGCTGCGGACTTCCAACAGGTCAGCTCATTGACATAAGCTACAAAAATGATAGCTTCCTAGTACTGTAATACTTGGGCTACAGCCAGTTTTTGTTCTGAAAATGGCTGGGCGGCTGGCCCATGGCGGCCTTGAACATCGCCGAAAACGCGCTGTCGCTGGCATAGCCGCTGGCTGCCGCTACCTGGCTCACCGGCTGGCCGCGCGCCAGCAGGGGCAGGGCATGGGCCAGGATGGCTTGCTGGCGCCACTGCTGGTAGCTCAGGTCCAGTTCATCGCGAAACAGCCGGGCCATGGTGCGTTCGCTGGCGCCGGTGTCGGCCGCCCACTCGGCCAGCGTGGCGCGGCTGGATGGGGCGCGCAGCACGGCTTCGCACAACGCGCGCAGCCGCTTGTCGCCGGTTTGCGGGTGCGGCAGCGGAACGCCCAGCGCCTGGGTGTCGGCGTGGGTGATTTCGTCAAGCACCAGCGAGCTGAGCAGCTGCTCGCGCGCAGTGCTCAGTGGCGTTGAATCCAGTGAATGAATGGCCTCGCGCAGCAGCGGCGACACCACCATGACGCGGCAGCCCTGCCAGCCTTCGGGCGTGGCGCTGGCGTCTATATAGAGGGTGCGGAATTCCGCCGTTTCGAGCACCGTGATGTGGTGGCGCGCGCCCGGCGCCACCCACACGGCGCGGGAAGGCGGCACGATGTAGGTGATCTCGCCGCCGGCCTGGTCGCCTTGCGCCGCCGTGACCTGCAGGATGCCGCTGGCGCAGCAGGCCAGTTGTGACCAGGCGTGGGCGTGCGGCTCGAAGTGGGTGTCGGCCGGCATGGTGCGGGCGCGCACGCGCACCGGGCGTTGCGGGCTGGGCGTGAAGCTGTCGATGTTGCCTATGGGCGTGAGGGGCGGGCGTGCGCTGGGCAGCATGGGTGAGACCGGGTCTTGGACGTAATTGTCTGAAATTCGCTGAAACATGGCTATTTGTCGCATTTCAGCAGAAGCTGCAAATACTACGATAGCGCCATGAATTCCTCAAGCACTTTGAACGGACCCGCCGGCGCGGTCCCCCTGCGGCGCGATGCCGGCGTCATCGGCCTGATCGGCCTGGCGCATCTGATCAGCCACTACAGCCAGCTGCTGCTGGCGCCGCTGTTCCCGTGGCTCAAGGAGGCGTTCAATGTCAGCTACGCGGAGCTGGGCTTTTTGATGACGATTTTCTTTGTCGTCTCGTGCGCGGTGCAGGCGCTGTCGGGCTTTGCGGTCGACCGCCTGGGCCCGCGCCCGATTCTGTTTGGCGGCCTGGCCTTGCTGGCCACTGCGGCCTTCGGCTACTCCATCAGCACCAGTTACTGGATGCTGGTGGGCTTTGCCGCGCTGGCCGGCGTGGGCAACGGCGTGTTTCACCCGGTTGACTACACCTTGCTGAACCGCAAGATCAGCGCGCCCCGCCTGGGCCATGCCTACAGCGCACACGGCATCACCGGCAGCCTCGGCTGGGCGCTCGCCCCAGCCTTGTTGGTGCCGATGGCATTTGCGTTTTCATGGCGGGTGGCGCTGGCGTCGGCCGGCGTGCTGATTTTGTCGGTGCTGGGCGTGATGCTC
>JBKJKI010000292.1:0-17585 GCA_046597475.1 Polaromonas sp.
TTCGAAGAACATCACGTCGCGGAAGATGCGGGCGCGCGAGGCGCCCATCACCCGGGCGGCCAGCACCCGTGTCGGCCGGGCGTTCATCACGCCGTAGGCGACGTTGAACACGATCACGAGCCAGGCCGAGAAGGCGGCCACGCCGATCTTGGACTCCTCGCCAATGCCGAAGATCAGCAGGAATAGCGGAAACATCGCAGTGGCCGGCGTGGAGCGGAAAAAGTCCACGGCGAACTCCAGCGAGGCATAGATGCGCGGGTCCGAACCCAGCACGATGCCCACCGGCACTCCGAGTGCCGCGGCGATCGCGAATGACACCAGCGTGCGTTGCAGCGTGCCGAAGAAGTCGCCCGCGATTGAGCCGTCGGCGATCGAGTTGGCCAGCACGGCCAGCGTCGACAGTGGGTCGGGCAGCAGCTTGGGGCTGATCCACTGGCCGGCGGCGGCCAACCACCACACGGCGAATATGAGCATGGGCCCGATCCAGAACGGGCGGCGGAAGGCGGATGCAAAGCGGTCCATATCAGTCGGCGCCGGGCCGCCCCAAGACGACTGCGGCCCCCTCGGGGGGCAGCGCAGTACACGAAGTGACAAGCGTGGGATTCATCTCGCCCACCAGGTGCTCATGGCCCAGGTGTCAGGCTGATAATAAGGCGGAATGACGGCCGGCAGCACGAAGCGGCCGGGCCGATAACCGACAAAAAACTCGTCGCCATAGTATTGGGGCACCGAGTAGTAAGCGTTCGTCAGCACGCGGTCGAGTGCGCGCATGGCGGCGCCGAGTTCAGGCCGGGTATTGGCGGTGACCACTTTTTGCAACAGGGCATCCACCGCCGGGTCGGCAATGCCCCAGACATTCGAAGAGCCCGGCGTGGCGGCGGCTTTGGAGCCAAACAGTTCAAGCAGTTCCCCGCCGGGCGCCGTGGTTCCGGGCAGGCGTAGCGTGGTGACCTCGAAATCAAAGGCATCCATCTTTTGCTTGGCCAGAGAGAAATCGACAATGCGGTAAGTCATGGTGATGCCCAGCTTCTCCAGGGCCTTCTGGAAGGGGCCGACGATGCGCACCAGCGAGGGCTGGTCGTTCAGGAACTCCATGGTGAAGGCTTCGCCCTGGGCATTGCGCAGCGCGCCGTCGCGGTAGGTCCAGCCCGCCTCGCGCAGCAAGGCCTGGGCCTGGCGCAGATTGGCGCGCAGGCTGCCCGGCGGGGTCGTGCTCGGCGACAGCGGCACGGGGCCGAACACTTCTGGTTTGAGCTTGCCGCGCAGGGGCTCCAGCAGGGCCAGCTCATCGGGCTTGGGCAGTCCTTCGGCGTGGAACTCGCTATTCGGAAAGTAGCCATTGACGCGTTTGTAAAGGCCGTAAAACAGCTGGCGGTTCATCCATTCAAAGTCAAGCGCCAGGCCAATCGCCTGACGCACCCGCACATCCTGGAATTTCGGCTTGCGCAGATTGAACACATAGCCCTGAAAATCGCCGGGATTGCTGCTTTTAAAGGCGCGCTTGACCAGCTCGCCCGAGGCGAACTGCTTGCCGGTGTACTGCCGCGCCCAGTTGCGCGAGATGAACTCGCGCAGGAAGTCGTATTCGCCGGCCTTGAGTCCCTCGAAGCGCGAGGTTTCATCCAGATAGATCTTGAAGCTGATGCGGTCGAAATTGAACTGGCCCTTGCGGCTGGGCAAGTCAGCTGCCCAATAGGCAGGGTCGCGCACATACGTGATGTCGCGCCCCATGGCCGGGCTGGCCACCTTGTAAGGCCCCGAGCCAATGGGCACCTCGGACACGATCTTGTCAAACGGCGTTGCCTGGCCGTTGATCTTTCCCCAGTCGCGGCTGAACACCGGCATGCCACCCACTACCAGCGGCAATTCGGGGTTGGGCGTCAGGAAGTCAAATCGCACGACGCGATCGGAGACCACGGTCGCGCCCTTGACCTCGGCGTAGATGGTGCGGTATTGCGGCGCGGCGAGTTTGCTGGTGAGCTGGCGCCAGGAATGCAACACATCGGCCGCCAGCACCGGCGCGCCATTGTGAAACCGCGCCTTATCGTTGAGGCGGAAAGTCGCGGAAAGCCTGTCGGCGGCCACCATGACATCGTCGGCGAGCAGGCCATAGGCGGTGGTGGGCTCCTCGGAGTTTCCGGTCAGCAGGCTTTCGAGCACCAGGATGCCCAGGCCGTAGGGAGCCGTGCCGCGCAGCGTGAACGGGTTGAACTTGTCAAAGTTGGTGGGGCGGGTCGGCGGCACCATGCGAATCTCGCCGCCTTTGGGCGCTACCGGGTTCACGTAATCAAAATGCGTGAAACCGGCCGGATACTTGATATCGCCAAACTGTGCATACGCGTGGGCGGCCCGGCTGGCCGGCGCCAAACACAGCAAACAGACCATCAGCACAGCTCGAAAAAAAGGCAAATCCCGCATGAGACAATTCTGCACTACTTAAATCGGCAAAATTTCGTGCCTGCGCAGCGAGCACCGCAAGCCGCAGCAAAACCGTTTGCCGGATCAAACGCACATACTGGAGCATCAAAATGGGTTTTCTCGCTGGCAAAAAATTGCTGATCACGGGTGTCTTGTCGAAAAGGTCGATTGCCTATGGCATTGCCGAGGCCTGCCACGCGCAGGGCGCCGAACTGGCCTTCAGCTATGTGGGTGAGCGTTTCAGGGACCGCATCACCGAATTTGCAGCAGATTTTGGCTCCAGCCTGATTTTTGATTGCGATGTGGGCTCTGACGAGCAGATTGACAGGCTGTTCGCCGACCTGGCAAAAACCTGGCCGACCTTCGACGGTTTTGTGCACAGCATCGGCTACGCGCCGCGCGAAGCCATCGCCGGTGACTTTCTCGATGGCTTGTCGCGCGAGAATTTCAGGATTGCCCACGAGATCAGCGCCTACAGCTTTCCGGCCATGACCAAGGCCGCCCTGCCCTACCTCAACCCCAAATCGGCCGTGCTGACGCTGACCTACCTGGGGGCCGAGCGCATCATTCCGCACTACAACACCATGGGCCTGGCCAAGGCCAGCCTAGAGTCGTCGGTGCGCTACCTGGCGGAGTCGCTCGGCCCCAGAGGCATGCGCGTCAACGGCCTGAGCGCCGGGCCGATCAAGACGCTGGCGGCCAGCGGCATCAAGGATTTCGGCAAGCTGCTTGGCATGGTGGCTGCGGCCTCGCCCATGCGCCGCAATGTGACGATTGAAGACGTGGGCAATGTGGCCGCATTCCTGCTGAGCGATCTGGCTTCCGGTGTGACGGCTGAAATCACCTATGTGGATTGCGGTTTCAACAGCACGGCCGGCGCGAGCCGCGACAGCGAGTCAGTCGCCTGATTTTTGATGAATTATGCTCTATGCCCAAGTATTACGGTCATAGTTTGCTGCTATTTTAATAGCACCTTGTAAACTGGTTAAACATGCTTCGACGTTCGTTTCTGGCGCTGGTGGGCCTGGCTCTGGCAGCTTCACCGCCTTTGGTGGTTGCCGGCGAGGCGGCCGCGCCTGCGCGCACGCCGCCCTCGCTGATGCTGGCCAATGTCTACCGCCCGGGTGTTCTTGTCGCCGATTATTGGGTCAGTGAAAAATTCGATGGCGTGCGCGGCTACTGGGATGGCGAGGCGCTCTGGACGCGCGGCGGCGAGCGCGTTGCGGCCCCCGCCTGGTTCACGGCGACCTGGCCCAGGCAGCCCATGGATGGCGAGCTATGGGCCGGTCGCGGCCAGTTCGCCAGGGCTGTTTCGACGGTGCGCCAGCAAACGCCCGACGACAGCGCCTGGCGCACCATGCGGTTCATGGTGTTTGACTTGCCCGCCCAGGGTGGCACCTTCACCGAGCGGATTCCGGCCCTCAATGGACTGGTCAGCCAGATTGACCAGCCCTGGGTGCAGGCTGTGGCGCAACTCAAGGTGGCGAATCATCAGGCTTTGCAGGCCATGCTGCACAAAATGGTGAGAAATGGCGCGGAAGGGCTGATGCTGCACCGGGGCGCTTCGCTTTACAAAGGGCAGCGCAGTGACGATCTTCTCAAGCTCAAGACCCATGAAGACGCCGAAGCCCAGGTCGTGTCCCATGTTCCGGGCAAGGGCAAACACGCGGGAAAACTGGGTGCCTTGCTGGTTGAAATACCGGGATTTGAAGGCGGGCCAGCCCGTCGTTTCAAGCTGGGCACCGGCTTTACAGATGCCCAGAGAGAGAAGCCGCCGCCAGTCGGCAGCACGGTGACATTTCGGTTCAGGGGCTTGAATGACAGCGGGATTCCCCGCTTTGCCAGCTTCATGCGGCTGCGCGTGGACTAGCCTGCGCGTTGGGCCGGCCCCCGAGAAAGGGAAAGGCCGGCCCGTCTGTTATTTCCTGACGCAGTCTGCGTAGTAACGGATTTTCCCCTTCGCGTCGGCCTCTTCGACCAGGCCGTGGATGTCAGTCTCGAAACCCGGACACTGCGCATTGAATTCCCGGGAAAACTTCAGGTAGTCGACAATTTTCCGGTTGAAGACCTCGCCGGGAATCAGCAGCGGAATGCCGGGTGGGTAAGGCGTGACCAGCCCGACGGTAATGCGGCCTTCGAGGTGGTCGATTTCAACCCGCTCCGTGGTGCGGTGGGCAATATGGGCGAAGGCATCGCTGGGCTTCATGGCCGGCGTGAGGTCGCTCAGGTAGACATCGGTCGTCAGCCGCGCAATATCGTATTTGGCGTAAAGCGCATGAACATGCTGGCAAAGGTCAGCCAGACCCATGTGCTCGTATTTCGGAAACTTCTGGCAAAACTCGGGCAGGATGCGCCACATCGGCTGGTTTTTGTCGTAATCGTCCTTGAACTGCTGCAAGGCCGTCAGCAGCGTGTTCCAGCGGCCCTTGGTGATGCCGATGGTGAACAGGATGAAAAAGCTGTAGAGGCCGGTTTTCTCAACGATCACGCCATGCTCGGCCAGGAACTTGGTCACAATGCTGGCCGGAATGCCGGTCTTGGAAAACTTTCCGTTCAGGTCCAGCCCCGGCGTGACGATGGTTGACTTGATGGGGTCTAGCATGTTGAAGCCGGTCGCCATCTGGCCAAAGCCGTGCCAGTTGGCAGCGCCGTTCTTGGCCGTCTTGGCGCTGCGCGACTCGCCCTTGATGATCCAGTCCTTGCCCTGGCCAATGCCCTCTTCCACCAGTTTGTCAGGTCCCCAGACCTTGAACCACCAGTCCGTCTCGTACTCCTCGGCGATCTTGCGCATGGCGCGGCGAAAATCCAGGGCTTCGGCAATGCTTTCCTCGACCAGTGCCGTGCCGCCGGGCGGCTCCATCATGGCAGCGGCCACATCGCAACTGGCAATGATGCTGTATTGCGGCGAGGTCGAGGTGTGCATCAGGTAGGCTTCGTTGAAAAGGTGCCTGTCGAGCTTGGTTTTTTGCGAGTCCTGCACCAGCACCTGGCTGGCCTGGCTGATACCGGCCAGCAGCTTGTGAATCGACTGCGTGGCGTACACCACCGCATGCTTGGGGCGAATGCGGCTCTTTCCCATCGAGTGGTAAGTGCTGTAGAAGGGGTGGAAGGCCGCGTGCGGCAGCCAGGCTTCATCGAAATGCAGGTTGTCGATGTAGCCGTCGAGCATGCCCTTGATGGTTTCGGTGTTGTACATGACACCGTCGTAAGTCGACTGTGTGAGCGTCAGAACGCGTGGCTTCACGGTGGCGGCGTCCACGCCCTTGAGCAGCGGGTTGGCCGCAATTTTGGCGCGTATGGTGTCCGGCTCGAACTCGCTTTGCGGAATCGGGCCAATGATGCCGAAATGATTTCGCGTGGGTTTCAGAAACACCGGGATCGAGCCGGTCATGATGATGGCGTGCAGTATGGACTTGTGGCAATTGCGGTCAACCACCACCACATCGCCGGGGGCCACCGTGTGATGCCACACCATTTTGTTGCTGGTTGAAGTGCCGTTGGTGACGAAGAAGCAGTGATCGGCATTGAAGATGCGGGCGGCATTGCGCTCCGAGGCCGCCACCGGGCCGGTGTGGTCCAGCAGCTGGCCCAGCTCTTCCACCGCGTTGCAGACGTCGGAGCGGAGCATGTTCTCGCCATAGAACTGGTGGTACATCTGGCCCACCGGGCTCTTCAGGAAGGCCACGCCGCCCGAGTGACCCGGGCAGTGCCATGAGTAGGAGCCATCCTCGGCGTAGTCAAGCAAGGCCTTGAAAAACGGCGGCTGCACGCCTTCCAGGTAGCTTTTGGCCTCGCGGATGATGTGGCGCGCCACAAATTCGGGCGTGTCCTCGAACATGTGAATGAAGCCATGCAGCTCGCGCAGGATGTCGTTCGGAATGTGGCGCGAGGTTTTGGTTTCGCCATACACATAGATGGGCACGTCCAGGTTTTTCCGGCGCACCTCGGCAATGAAGTTGCGCAAGTCCAGCACCGCCGGATCCAGATCAGGGCCAGGGGTGAACTCTTCATCATCAATCGACAAAATAAAGGCGCTGGCGCGGCTTTGCTGTTGCGCAAACTGGGAGAGATCACCGTAACTGGTCACACCCAGCACCTCGAAGCCCTCGCTTTCTATGGCTTGCGCCAGCGCACGAATACCCAATCCAGAGGTGTTTTCGGAGCGGAAGTCTTCATCAATGATGATGATCGGAAAGCGGAATTTCATGGCGTATGCAGATGTTCGTGAGTGCCCCGGACCTGTCGGAGGGCAAGAAAAAAAGTGCGTCGGGCATAGACAGGTTGAGCCCGAACGGCAGGAATGGGTAAAACTTCCACATTGACCAGAGCGGCTTGCGCCTCAACAGGGAATTGTGCAGGTCTCCTTTAGACTGCGAAGTGTAAATATGTATTGTGTCTACCCGCATGCAAGGGGGGCTATTTGCCCCAGAATGTAGCGCATCACCGACAAAAGGAGGAATCATGGGCGAATCGACGATCTGGTGGTTGCTGGCAGGCGCCGCTGTTGCGGTTGAGCTGATGACCGGCACTTTTTACCTGTTGATGCTGGCCGTGGGCCTCATGGCCGGTGCACTGGCAGCGCATCTTGGACTGGCACCCATAGGGCAGATGGTGATCGCTGCGGTCGTCGGCGGCGGCTCAGTCGCAGCCTGGCACTGGTACCGCGGCAAAAGCCCTGCTCCCCTGCCGGCCAACGCCAACCGGGATGTCCACCTTGATATTGGCGAGCCGATCCACGTCGAGAAGTGGAATATCGATGGCACGGCAACGGTGAAATTCCGGGGAGCGCACTGGACCGCGATTGCTGTCAATCCCGATGAGCCAGCCAGCCCCGGAAATTTTAGAATCAAGGAAATGCTGGGAAACCGGCTGGTCCTCGAAAGACTGTAGGCTCGACAACTCGCCTTGAAGGTCCGGACATCCCTGACGCTTCACCCCAGGCACCCAAGTTCAATCAACGGAGATTTCATGGAAATAGCACTCGTCATTCTTGTTCTCGCAGGAATTTTTATCGTGCGCAGCATCAAGGTGGTGCCGCAGCAAAACGCCTGGGTGATCGAGCGTCTCGGGAAATACCATGGCAGCCTCACGCCAGGGCTGAATTTTCTGGTGCCTTTTGTCGACCGGGTGGCCTACAAGCACAGCCTTAAGGAAATCCCGCTGGACGTACCCAGTCAGGTCTGCATCACCCGCGACAACACACAACTGCAGGTTGACGGCATCCTGTACTTTCAGGTGACTGACCCCATGCGGGCCAGCTACGGCTCTTCAAACTACATCGTTGCGGTCACGCAGCTTGCGCAAACCTCATTGCGCTCGGTGATTGGCAAACTGGAACTGGACAAAACCTTCGAGGAGCGCAACATCATCAACGCCCAGGTTGTGGCGGCAATTGACGAGGCCGCATTGAACTGGGGTGTGAAAGTCCTGCGCTACGAAATCAAGGATCTGACCCCACCGAAAGAGATCCTGCATGCCATGCAGTCACAAATAACCGCCGAGCGCGAAAAACGCGCCTTGATTGCAGCCTCCGAGGGGCGCCGCCAGGAGCAGATCAATATTGCCACGGGCGAGCGCGAAGCATTCATCGCACGATCAGAGGGCGAGAAACTCGCAGCCATCAATAACGCGCAGGGTGAAGCGGCCGCCATCATGACGGTCGCCGATGCCAACGCCAAAGCCATCGAACTGGTCGCCGCCGCGATTCGTCAGCCAGGCGGAGAGCAGGCCGTGCAGCTCAAAGTCGCCGAAAAGGCGGTTGAAGCGTATTCACGCGTAGCGAGCGACGCCACGACAACCCTGATTATTCCGAGCAACATGACCGAGGTGTCAGCCTTGATTGCGTCCGCCATGAAGATGGTGCAGTCCAACAAGGCCTGATCGCGCCTCTACCAAGCAAGATGCGAGTAAAGTGATGAATGCAAAAAATGTCCTCGGTACGGAGCTGCTGCCGTGCTCTTACGATCCGTTGACCGGGTATTTTCGCGACGGCTGCTGCAACACCGATGAGTCTGACCTGGGGTCACATTTGATCTGTGTGCGCGTGACCGAAAAATTTCTCGCGTTCTCCAGCTCTCGCGGCAATGATCTTGTAACGCCCCTGCCCCAGCATCGCTTCGCGGGGCTCAAACCAGGCGACCGTTGGTGCCTGTGCGCACGTCGCTGGCGGGAAGCACTGGAAGCGGGTTTTGCGCCACCCGTCATACTGGAGTGCACTCACATTGGTGCACTGGGCTTTGTCACACTCGCGCAACTGCAGGCGCACCGATTCCAGGGTGCAGTTCAGTAAGAGAGCTATTTTATGGACCGTCTGACGGCGCAATAGCCCGCTCACTGCTATAATAAAAAGCTTCGCGGAAGGGTGGATGAGCGGTTTAAGTCACACGCCTGGAAAGCGTGCGTGGGGTTAAACCCACCGCGGGTTCGAATCCCGCCTCTTCCGCCAAAATTAGTCAGGTGATTTCCAAAATCTGACAGGTCCACCTGGTTTTTCAAGCTGGGTAGCCCGTAAAAAAGCCACCTTTCGGTGGCTTTTTTACGTTCTGGCCTCTGGCTTTAGTTCAAGGCAGATTTCTTGCCATCTTTGTAGACGTACAAGGTGATGGCCGGATTTTTCAATTCGCCGTTGGGCTCGAAGGAGATGGTAGTGGTCACACCTTTAAAGTTGGCTTTGATCAGTTCAGGGTTGTAGACCTTTGGATCAGTAGAGTTGGCGCGTTTCATGGCATCTACCAGCAGGTAAGTAGCGTCATAGGTGTACGGGCTGTAAACCTGGAACTGGCCAGGGTATTTGGCGTCGTAACGCTTCTTCCAGGCTTCGCCGCCTGGCATTTTGGCCAGTGAAGCACCGCCTTCAGCGCACACGACATTACCAATGGTTTTGGCGCCAGCGGCCAGCTTGGCCAGCTCAGCCGTGCAAATGCCGTCACCGCCGAAGTACTTGACGTTGCTCATGCCAAGTTGCTCCATCTGGCGCAACATGGGGCCGCCCTGAGGATCCATTCCGCCGAAGAAGATGGCGTCGGGGTTCTTCGATTTGACCGCCGTCAAAATCGCCATGAAGTCAGTCGCCTTGTCGGTCGTGAACTGCTCGTCAACCACGGTCATGCCCTTAGCCGCGGCCGTCTTCTTGAATACTTCGGCAACGCCCTGGCCGTAAGCAGTACGGTCGTCAATGATGGCAACCCTTTTCAGTTTGAGCGTATCAGCGGCGTAGAAAGCCAGACCGGCACCCAAGGCATTGTCGTTGGCGATGATGCGGTAGGTGGTTTTGTAGCCAGGCTTGGTCAGGTTCGGGTTTGTCGCAGCGCCCGTCACCATGGGAATGCCGCAGTCGTTATAGACCTTGGACGCTGGAATGGTCGTGCCGGAATTCAGGTGACCAACCACACCGGCGACTTTGGAGTCGCACAGCTTTTGCGCGGCGGCCGTGCCCTGTTTTGGATCGGCCGCATCGTCTTCTGCAACCAGTTCGAACTTGATTTTTTTGCCGCCAATAACGATGTTTTGGGTGTTCAGTTCTTCAACAGCCATGCGCGCACCGTTTTCATTGTCCTTACCGTAGTGCGCCTGCGATCCAGACATCGGTGCGACGTGCCCGATTTTGACAACTGCATCCTGCGCGGAAGCAAGACCCGCCACCATCGCGAGAGTTGCCACTACTGTCAGTTTTAATTTCATTTGCATAAAAAACACTCCGATTGGGATATTACCGTTAAGGGTTGAGAAGAATTTTTTGCTCAACGGGGCCGAACTTAACGCAATTTTCGGGCCCGCACCATAGCAACGTCCCTAGGTTATTGTGGATAAGGGGGTTTACCCGGGGAGCAACGGGACTTATGTCTGCAAGCGTTTCCGGTGATCCCCCCGCTCCATGCTGCAGGTCAACCCAGCCCGGTCACTTGCCGGCACGATCTTCAGGTGGAATTTGCAAGGAGCCAGACTCCTGCTCGAATGCCTGGCTTACTGACTCGCGCACAACCCGCTCAATGTCCTCTCTGAGTAGCGGGGTCAGCGCTTGCGTCTGCTTGAGGACAATCTGCCTGACAGCATCCCTCAAACGCGTTTCCAGCACTAGATCAACGCGTTGCAGGATGCGCTGGACCATCGCCTCGGGGAAATGCGTCACGGACGTGGCTGCATCGGCGACGAGCGGTGTGGGCAAGGGAAGTTGCGGATGAACGACTTCGGTCAGTGTAGGAACGAAGCGCGGCGGTACAGCGCGGGTCATGATGCAGCTCCGGAACCCGCGCGATCATGCTTTTTTAGCGCATAGCCCCTGGTGGCGTAGTGCCTCCAGCGTTGGCGCCCGGCGAGCACCGCTTCACGGTCGTCGGCAACCACCTCGATAAAGCGCTCAAAGCCTTCGAATTGCGCCGGCACCTCCTGCCCCAGATTGACCAGAACGTCCCGATGGCCACACGCCGCCAGAGTTTCGGTCAGCAACACCGGACTAAGCGCCAGATCCTGTTCGGGCGCACCGGTTACAAGAGAGTGAGGCACGAATTCAGTCGGCGAAAAGCTCCAGAGCAACCGGTCCAGTTCGATCAACACCTCGGGCTCTGCCGTCACCGCGATCAGGGCGCCGCTGAGGTAGGCCTTGCGCAACAGGCGGCAGCTGTAGGCCAGCTTGTCGGGCACATTCACATGAAAGGCAATTTCGGTCATGCCCGGGTTTTAACCACAGGCGTGCTCTTCCTCGCAGCACGCTTTTTCGCCACCACCGGGCCAGTACCAGCCGTTTCTACCTGCCCCAGCAAATAATCAAGCAGCAAGGGCACGGGACGACCGGTCGCGCCTTTGGCTGCCCCGCCCTTCCACGCCGTTCCTGCAATATCGAGGTGTGCCCACGAAAAGTCGGCCGCGAAACGCTGGAGGAACTTGGCGGCAGTCACCGAGCCACCTGCCCTTCCGGCCACGTTGGCCACATCGGCGAAATTCGTCTTAAGACCTTCTGCATACTCGTCGTCCAGCGGCATTCGCCAGCAAGGGTCCATCGCGGAGTCGCCCGCGTCTGCCAATGACCGGGCTAGCGCCTCGTCATTTGAAAAAAGTCCGCTTCGAACGCCTCCGAGCGCGATCACGCAGGCGCCCGTCAGCGTCGCGATGTCAATCACTGCCCTGGGCTTGAAACGCCCCGCATAAGTCAGTGCATCACACAATACCAGACGCCCTTCCGCATCGGTATTGAGAATCTCAATGGTTTGCCCGCTCATGCTGGTCACCACATCGCCGGGCTTGATGGCCCGCTCACCGGGCATGTTTTCACACGCCGGAATCAGACCGATGACATTCAGGGCGGGTTGCAGTTCAGCAAGTCCCCTGAAGGTGCCCAGCACACTGGCTGCACCGCACATGTCAAATTTCATCTCATCCATCTCTGCTGCCGGTTTGATCGAGATGCCGCCTGTGTCAAAGGTAATTCCCTTGCCAATCAGCACGACTGGGGCCTGCGTCTTGACGGCCCCCTCATAGCGCAACACGATAAACCGCAGCGGCTCCGCGGTGCCCTGGGCAACGGCCATGAACGAGCCCATGCCCAGCTTGGCGACCTCCCTGGGCCCCAGCACCTCCACCCTGATGCCAGGCAGTTTTGCGAGTTCTCTGGCGGCACCGGCCAGCAACGTTGGTGTTGCGTGATTGGCGGGACGGTTGCCCCACTCCTTGGCAAATTCAATTCCTTTGACCAATGCCACGCCTTTGTCAAAGCCAGCCCTGGCGCTCGCGAGATCATCGACAGCGACTGTGACGCGCTGCAGCCTGGCCGGACTGGGCTTGGATTTTGTCGTGACATAAACGTAAGCCTTCTCACTACAGGCCACCACGGCTGCCCGCACGGCCTCCGGCGCCGGCTTGGACAAGGCCCCAAAATACAGCACGGCGCGTTGTGCATTGCCGGCCTTTAAGGTGTCCATGGCCGCATTGACCGCGGTACGGATATTTTTGGCGCTCCCATCGCCTGCGCCCACCAATATGAGCCGGGTCGCTGCAATGCCCCCGGTTCGGTATGCATTCAAAAGCTTTCCGGATTTCGCCTCGAAGTCCCCCGATTTGATGGCCAGTGCGGCCAGCATCGACAGCGGGTCATCACCCATGACCACGCCCTCCGGGACCAGCACAATCAGCGCATCGGTTTTTTCAAGGCAAATACGGGTGCGGGTCAGAGTTTTGAGTTCAAAGTCCATAATTCAGGGTTTGGTGGAAAAGCCTACTTACAACAAAATAAAGCCTAGTAAAAGCGTTTATTCAGTCAATGTTATTCCAATCTTCAATTCGCAAAGAGTTGGCACGCAGTTTCGGGGCGACCCTGGTGGTGCTCATCACCATCGTGATGACCATCGTGCTGATCCGCACCTTGGGCCAGGCTTCCCGCGGTTTCATCAGTCCGCAGGATGTGATGCTTTTCATGGCGTATTCGGCCCTGGGCCGCTTGCCGACCATTCTGACCCTCTCACTCTTCATTGCCATGGTCGCCACCCTCTCGCGCATGTACCGCGACAGTGAAATGGTGGTCTGGTTTACCAGCGGCCAGGGTCTTGCCGGCTTTCTGCGGCCGCTGTTCCACTTTGCCTGGCCGATTTTGCTGGTCATCACCCTCATGGCGGTTTTTGTCTGGCCCTGGACCAACCAGCAGACCAAGGACATGCAGAGCCGGTATGAGCAGCGAGGCGATCTGGACCGCATTGCACCCGGTCAGTTTCAGGAATCGTCCAGCGGCAACCGCGTGTTTTTTATTGACCGTGACCTGGCCGGCGACAAAGCCAGCAACAACGTTTTCATTGCCGCCACTGAAAAAGGAAAGAACTCGGTGACAACGGCCCGTTCCGGCCGCGTCGAGCTTATCGGCGATGCCCAGTTCCTGATGCTGTCAAATGGACAGCGGCTTGAAAACGTGATCGGCGAGTCGGCCCTGAAAATCAGTGATTTTGAAGAATATGGCGCAAAAACCGGTAACACCGGCTTTTTCACCGAGAGCGCACCAGAAGCCAAGCTCACGTCGACCCGCGACCTCGCGAAAGCCCCCACACCCGGCAACCTCAGCGAACTCGCCTGGCGGCTTGGGCTGGCGCTTGCGGCCATCAACTGTGTGGTTTTGGCGCTCGCGCTCGCCAGCGTGAACCCGCGCGGCGGGCGCAGCGGAAACATGATTCTGGTGTTGCTGACCTTTGTGGTCTACAACAACCTGGTCAATCTCGGGCAAAGCTGGATTCTGGTGGGTCTCATCAGCTTCGCCAACTTTCTGGTGCTGCTGCACGGCGGCGTGCTATTGCTGGGTCTGGCCTGGCTGGCCAAGCGGCACACGAACTGGGTATTGAGACTGGCGCCGAAGCGGAGAAATTCAGCGTTGCCCCCGCGTACAGCTGGAAGTGCTCAGCCATGAGGACCATACGCAGGCTGATTTTCGGCGAAGTGCTCTCCGCGATTGCTTTGGTCGCGGCGGGCTTTCTGGCCCTGTTCTTCTTTTTTGATCTGGTCGATGAACTGCAGTACCTGGGTAAAGGCAATGGCCTCAACGGAGCCGAAAGTATCTACCAGATCAGGCACGCCTTGCTGTATGTCGCTTTGCTCATTCCCAACCACCTTTATGAGTTGCTGCCCATCTCGGTGCTGATTGGCACCATCGTGGTGATGGCGCGCCTGGCTCAAAGCTCGGAATTCACCATCCTGCGCACCAGTGGGCTGGGCCCGTGGCGCGCGCTCAAGCTGCTGCTGTGGCTGGGGGCATTTTTTGTCCTTCTCAGTTTTGCCGTCGGTGACTATCTGGCGCCGGCCAGCGAGCGCGCTGCCCAATTACTCAAGGCACGCTACCAGAACAAGATCACGATCGGACAGACAGGGGCGTGGCTGAAGGAAAAGCAGGCCTACAACAGCTTCGTGGTGAATGTGAAGGAGCTGACTCCGAACAACGAAATGCGCGGCGTGCAGATTTTTGAGTTCGACAGCAAGGGCCTTATTGTCTCGACCACGCAGGCGCCGCTTGCAAAATTCGCGGCGGACGATGCCTGGCAACTCCAACAGGCCACCCGCGCCGAGTTCGACGTACGCGCCGGCCTGACCAGCACCAACCCGGCGCAGGAAGTGGCCAAAGTCAGCCGCGCCGTTCTGCCAGACTATCGCTGGCCTACCGAAATCAGCGCAGAGATGGTGTCGGTTGCATTGCTCAAACCCGAGCGGATGGCAACCATCGACCTGTTCAGTTATATCCGCCACCTTGATGCCAATGGGCAGACCGCCCAGCGCTATGAGATCGAGTTCTGGAAAAAGGTGTTTTATCCGCTGAGTTGCCTGGTCATGGTCATGCTGGCCCTGCCCTTTGCCTATCTCCACTTTCGCTCCGGCGGCATCGCAGCCTATGTTTTTGCTGGCGTCATGATCGGTATCAGCTTCTTCCTGCTCAACAACGTGTTTGGCTATATCGGGAACTTGCGCAACTGGCAGCCCTGGCTGGCAGCCGCCACGCCCGGCCTGCTGTACATGGCGGTTTCGCTGGGCGCGTTTGGCTGGCTCGTGTTCAAACGCTAGTGTTCAAACCCTTCCCGGATACCCATGTCTTCACCCATGAACCGCACCGCCCCGCGTCCCCGGGCCATCGTGCTGCTGGCCCACGGTTCACGTGACCCGCAGTGGCGATTGCCGATTGAGGCGGTGGCCGACCGGATCAGGGCACGCCAGCCCGACGCAGCGGTATGCTGCGCCTATCTTGAGATGTGCGGTCCTTCATTGCCAGAAGCTGCGGCCTCGCTCATTGCAGGAGGCGCCCGGGAGGTCAGGGTATTTCCCCTTTTTCTGGGGGTGGGCAAACATGCGCGCGAAGATCTGCCGGTGTTGCTGGCGTCCATACAGGCCCAGTACCCGGAGGTGGTGCTTGAACTCCTGCCCACTGCCGGTGAGGATGAGCGCCTGACCGCATTGATGGCGGAAATTGCCCTGCAGTAAAGTCCCTTGAAGGCCAAACATCTGGCGAGGGCACACGATTCTTTATCCTGTTAATGGCATAATAAAATCAATAATCAGCCAAAATAAGATATGAACCTTCATCAATTCCGCTTTGTCCAGGAGGCCGTCAGGCGCAACCTGAACCTGACCGAGACCGCCCGCGCCCTGCACACCTCGCAACCCGGCGTCTCCAAGGCCATCATTGAACTGGAAGAGGAACTGGGTGTTGAAATTTTTGCGCGGCATGGCAAACGGCTCAAACGCGTGACCGAGCCCGGTGAGCATGTGCTCAAGAGCATCGAGCTCATCATGCGCGAAGTCGGCAATCTGCGGCGCATCGGCGAGCAGTATTCAGCCCAGGACAGTGGCACCCTTTCCATTGCCACCACCCATACGCAGGCGCGCTATGTGCTTCCGCAACCGGTCGCCAGACTGCGCGAAGCCTTTCCCAAGGTCAACGTCAGCCTTCATCAGGGCTCCCCTGACCAGGTGGCTCGCATGCTGCTCGACGAAGTGGCCGAAATCGGCATTGCCACCGAGTCGCTGAGCCACTATGACGACCTCGTCACCCTGCCCTGCTACGAGTGGCAGCACATGCTGGTCATGCCGGTGGATCATCCCCTGAGCAAAAACGAGCACATCACGCTGGAAGATCTGGCACTTGAGCCACTGATCACCTACCACCCCTCGTTTACCGGACGCACCAAGGTGGACCAGGCTTTTGCCGCCAGGCACCTGCATCCGCGCATTGCCCTGGAAGCGATTGACTCCGATGTGATCAAGACTTACGTGCGGCTGGGCCTTGGGGTGGGCATCGTGGCAGAGATGGCGCTGAAAGATGACGGCACCAACAGCGATCTCGTCGCCATTCCGGCGGGCGCGCTCTTTGGCGTCAACGTCGCCAGGGTCGCCTTCAAACGCAGCGCCTACCTGCGCAATTTTGTATACAAGTTTGCCGAACTGCTGAGCGACAAGCTGAGCCGGGATCTGATTACCAAGGCCATGACAGGCCGCATCGACGATTATCAGGCATGACCATGGGGAGCCACGACACGCTTCGCGCAACTGACGCCCGCACGCCGGTACTGACGAGCCGGCTGCCGGCAGTCGGCACCACGATTTTCACCGTCATGTCCGCCCTGGCTGCGGAACATGCCGCCGTCAACCTGGGTCAGGGCTTTCCCGATTTCGACTGTGACCCAAAACTGGTCAACGCCGTCACCGACGCCATGCAGCGTGGCCTGAACCAGTACCCGCCCATGGCCGGCGTACCCGTTTTGCGAGAGGCGGTTGCCGGCAAGCTGGCCAGACTCTATGGCCACCCCTACGACGCCGGCAGTGAAATCACCATCACGGCAGGCGCGACCCAGGCCATCATCACCATCATCCTGGCCGTCGTGCATCCTGGCGATGAAGTCATCGTGCTGGAACCCTGCTACGACAGCTACGTACCCAATATAGAGCTGGCGGGGGGCAAGGTGGTTCGGGTGCCCTTGAGCCCGGGCACCTTCCGTCCCGACTTCGGGAAGATTGCCACGGCCATCGGCCCCAAAACCCGCGCCATCATCGTTAACTCGCCGCATAACCCGAGCGCCACCGTCTGGAGCGAAGCCGAAATGCTCAAGCTGCAGGCCCTGCTGGCGCCTACTGACGTGCTGCTGATCAGCGATGAGGTTTACGAGCACATGGTGTTTGATGCGGCCAAGGGCCAGGCCCATCACAGCGCCGCGCGCTTCCCCGGGCTGGCGGCGCGTGCCTATATCGTCAGCAGTTTTGGCAAGACTTATCATGTGACGGGCTGGAAGGTCGGCTACGTCGCCGCACCCGCCGCGTTGACGGCCGAATTCCGCAAGGTTCACCAGTTCAATGTGTTCACCGTCAACACGCCGGTGCAATACGGGCTGGCCGCTTACATGGCCGATGACCGGCCTTACCTCGACCTACCGGCTTTCTATGGCGCGAAGCGAGACCTGTTCCGCAGCGGCCTCGCCAGCACCCGCTTCAGGCTGCTGCCCAGCGAAGGCAGTTATTTCCAGTGTGTCGACATTTCAGAAGTCAGCGACCTGGGCGAGGCCGATTTCTGCAAATGGCTGGCCAGTGAAATTGGCGTGGCGGCGATTCCGCTGTCGGCGTTTTATGGCGACGGCTTCGACCAGCGCGTGGTGCGCTTTTGCTTTGCTAAAAAGCATGAGACGCTGCATCTGGCGCTGGAGCGGCTGGCTCAACTGTAG
>JBKJKI010000300.1:0-9107 GCA_046597475.1 Polaromonas sp.
CCAACCCGGCGCTCATGAAGGCCGATGTGGACGCCGAATACGCGGCCGTGATCGAGATCGACCTGTCGGAAATCCAGGAGCCGATCGTTGCGTGCCCGAACGATCCGGACGACGTGAAGACGCTCTCCGACGTGGCCGGTGCAAAGATCGACGAGGTGTTCATCGGTTCGTGCATGACCAACATCGGGCACTTCCGCGCCGCTTCCAAGCTGCTCGAAGGCAAGCGCGACATTCCCGTCAAGCTGTGGATGGCGCCGCCGACCAAGATGGACGCCAAGCAACTGAGCGAAGAAGGCCATTACGGCGTTCTGGGGTCGGCTGGCGCACGCATGGAAATGCCGGGCTGCAGCCTGTGCATGGGCAACCAGGCGCAGGTCAAGGAGGGCGCAACCGTGTTCTCCACCAGCACCCGCAACTTCCCGAACCGTCTCGGCAAGAACTCCAACGTCTATCTGGGTTCGGCCGAACTGGCCGCCATCTGCTCCAAGCTGGGCCGCATTCCGACCAAGGCCGAGTACATGGCCGACATGCAGGTTCTGACGGCCGCCAGCGAACAGGTTTACCAATACCTGAACTTTGATCAGGTGAGCGACTACACCGACCTGGCCGACACGGTGAAGGACAGCCTGCCAGCCTGATTGGCCGGCTGACTTCATCACCGGGCGTGCCTGTAGCGTGGCGCACGCCCCCAAAAAAGCCCTGCTGAAAACAGCAGGGCTTTTTTGGATGGTAGTACTGCCTCTGCGGCTCCCGGCAGCCTTCGGGAAAGGCGCAGTTCCCGGTGCTCATTCGCGTCATGGGCTGGCTATCCCGTGAGGACGGCTTTCGCATCTTTTTGACCGCCAGAAAGCAGGGAGCAATATGAATCGGGGTAGAATTGGATGCAAGTAATTCGCATTAGCATTCTCGATTGGAGGGCTGCCTCGGGTCTGAAATGCCAAGGCGATTTTTTGATGCCGCCGTCCTGACGGCATTTTTCTTCCAAGAAGGATTTTCATGAAGATATCTTTTCCGTCTCTGGCAAGCCTGCTGATCGTAAGCGCGACGCTGGCCGCTGTCCCTGTTTCCGGCATGGCTCAGCCAGCACCGGCAGTCACTCCGACGGCCGAGGGCATCGTTGTCTATAACGCACAGCATGCCAGCCTGACCAAGGCCTGGGCCGAAGCCTTCACCAAGGAAACCGGCATCAAGGTGACACTGCGCAACGGCGGCGACACCGAACTGGGCAACCAGATCGTTCAGGAAGGTGCTGCCAGCCGCGCCGACGTGTTCCTGACCGAAAATTCACCCGCAATAGCGCTTGTCGATGCGGCCGGCCTGTTTGCGCCGCTGAACCCCGCTACGCTGAACGAGGTGCCTGCCAGCTACCGTCCCTCGCATGGCCGCTGGACGGGCATTGCCGCGCGCAGCACCGTATTTGTCTACAACAAGGCCAGGCTCCCCAAGGCCCAACTGCCCGTATCGCTGATGGATCTGGCCAACCCGAGCTGGAAGGGCCGCTGGGCCGCCTCCCCGGCAGGCGCTGATTTCCAGGCCATCGTGGGAGCCTTGCTGGAGTTGAAGGGTGAGGCCGCAACCGTCGCCTGGCTCAAGGGCATGAAGGAAAACGCCGTGCCCTACAAGGGCAATGGCGTCGTCCTCAAGGCCGTCAACGCCGGCCAGATCGACGGCGGGGTGATCTACCACTACTACCGTGTCGGCGACCAGGCCAAAACCGGCGAAAACAGCAACAACACCGAGGTGCACTATTTCCGGAATCAGGATCCGGGCGCCTTCGTCAGCCTGTCCGGCGCCGGCGTGCTGGCTTCCAGCAAGCACCAGCCCGAAGCCCAGGCGTTTGTACGCTGGATCAGCGGAAAAGGCGGCCAGGAAATCCTGAAAACCGGAGACTCCTATGAATATGCGGTGGGCGTTGGCGCGGCATCCAGTCCACGGCTTGTGCCTTTGGCCGAGCTGCAGGCACCCAAGGTCGATCCTTCCAAACTTGACAGCAAAAAAGTCACCGAATTGATGATCCAGGCTGGCCTGCTCTGAAGCCCTGACAAGCTGAGCCCGCGCCGTGCCGCCTGAGTGGACATGGCGCGGTCGCCGGGCCTGCTGTACAGCCGCATTTTCGTTTCTTAACTGCCGAAGTCCTTTTTGTGCCACCCGTGAGCGCTCTTTCCATCCCCGCCCATGCAGCTGGACCTGGCGTGCGCGTGCAGGGCCGGGCTGTGAGTGAAGCGCTAGCGCCAACCAGGCGGTCGCGGCGCTTTCACTGGCCGCTCTCGTGGGTGGCCAGCATGGCGCTGGTGGTTTCGCTGCTGTCGCTGGTGCCACTGGGTTTTGTGGTCTGGGTTGCTTTCCAGACCGGATGGGCGACTGCCTCGGCGCTGATTTTTCGGCCGCGCGTTGGCGAACTGCTGGTCAACACGGCCCTTTTGACGGTGTTCACCGTGCCGATCTGCGCGGTGCTCTCGGTGGCACTGGCCTGGCTGACCGAGCGCAGCGACTTGCCCGGGGCGCGTACCTGGGCCTGGATGGCGGTGGCCCCGCTGGCGGTACCGGCTTTTGTGCACAGCTACGCATGGATCACCCTGGTGCCTGGCCTGCACGGCCTGCCGGGCGGCGTGCTGGTGTCGGTGATTGCCTATTTTCCTTTTTTGTATTTGCCGGTGTCTGCCGCCTTGCGCCGGCTGGACCCGGGCATGGAAGACACGGCAGCCTCGCTGGGCCTGGGCCCCTGGGCGGTGTTTTTCCGGGTCGTGCTGCCGCAGCTGCGGCTGGCCATTTGCGGTGGCGCGCTGCTGATCGGACTGCACCTGCTGGCCGAATATGGCTTGTACGTGATGATCCGTTTTGACACCTTCACCACGGCCATCGTTGACCAGTTCCAGTCCTCCTACAACGGGCCCGCCGCCAACATGCTGTCGGGCGTACTGGTGCTGTGCTGTTTTGCGCTGCTGGGGCTGGATTCCCTGGCGCGCGGCAGCCAGCGTTATGCCAGGCTCGGCAGTGGCTCGGCGCGCCTGCAGCAGCCGCAGCGGCTAGGGCGCTTCACGCTGCTCTGCCTGTTGCTGCCGGTGTTGACGAGCGCCCTGGCGCTGGGCGTGCCGCTGGTGACCCTGGTGCGCTGGCTGGTGGCGGGCGGTGCCGCGGTTTGGCGCTTCGGCGAGATCTGGCCGGCCATCAGCCAGACCCTGGCGCTCGCCACCGCGGGCGCGCTGCTGACGACGCTGGCTGCCGTACCCATGGCCTGGTTGTCGATCCGCTCGCCGGGCCGATTGCAGCGCCTGTTAGAGGCCTGCAATTACCTGGTGGGCTCACTGCCGGGCGTGGTGGTGGCGCTGGCCCTGGTCACCATCACGGTCAGGGTGGCGCTGCCGATTTACCAGACCGTGGTGACGGTGCTGCTGGCCTATGGCCTGATGTTTTTGCCGCGCGCGCTGATCAGCCTTCGCGCCGGCATCGCCCAGGCCCCCGTCGAGCTGGAGCAGGTCGCCCGCAGTCTGGGTCGCACGCCGGCCAGAGCCCTGTGGGCCGTCACCATGCGCCTGGCGGCCCCCGGCGCGGCGGCCGGTGTGGCGCTGGTCGCGCTGGGCATTACCAATGAACTGACGGCTACCTTGCTGCTCGCGCCCAACGGCACCCGCACCCTGGCCACCTCGTTCTGGGCCTATAGCAGCGAGATCGACTACGCCGCGGCAGCGCCCTATGCCCTGATCATGATCCTGCTTTCGCTGCCCATGACCTGGCTGCTCTACACCCAATCGAAACGGAGTGCCGGCCGATGACGACTCTTGACCTTCTCGCGATCCGCAAATCCTACGGGCCGGCCACCGTGCTGGGCGGCATTGACCTCAGCGTTGCAGCCGGCAGCCGCACCGCCATCGTCGGCCCTTCGGGCTCGGGAAAAACCACGCTGCTGCGCATCATTGCCGGCTTTGAGGCGCCTGACTCGGGCCGCGTCAGTTTCGGCGAGACGCTGCTGGCCGACGGTCCGGACATGGTGCCGGCGCACCGGCGCGGCGTCGGCTTTGTGCCCCAGGATGGCGCGCTGTTTCCCCATCTCACGGTGGCCGATAACGTCGGCTTCGGGCTGGCGCGCCATGCGCCGCGGCGTGCCGAGCGCATCAAAGAGCTGATGGACATGGTCGCGCTCGACAGCGCCATGCTGGCGCGCTGGCCGCACGAGCTGTCTGGCGGCCAGCAGCAGCGCGTCGCGCTGGCGCGGGCGCTGGCCCAGCGGCCCCGGCTGATGCTGCTCGACGAGCCTTTCTCGGCGCTTGACACCGGCCTGCGCGCCAGCACCCGCAAGGCGGTGGCGCAACTGCTCGGCAAGGCGGGCATCACGACCATTCTGGTGACGCATGACCAGTCCGAAGCCCTGTCATTTGCCGACCAGGTGGCCGTCATGCGCGACGGCCTGCTGGTCCAGTGCGGGGACCCGCTGGAGCTCTACCTGCGTCCCAGGGACGAGGCCATTGCGGGTTTTCTGGGCGAAAGCATTGTGCTGCCGGCGCAGCTGGCCGGCGGCTGGGCCGACTGCGCGCTGGGTCGCATTGCCGTGAATGACAGCGTGCGCACGGGCAGCGCACAAATCATGCTGCGCCCCGAGCAATTGCAGGTCGTCGAGGTTCCCCCGGATGTGGCGGCCCATGGGCACGACCCTGAAGTCTGCTACGGCGCGGTGACGGACACGGATTTTGGCGGCGCCGTTTCCGTGCTGTCGGTGCGCCTGCTGCGCGGCAGTAGCGCGGCGCATTTAACCGGCCAGGAAGCCGAGGCTTGGAACGCGCCCCTGCAGGTGCACAGCCCCGGCCTGCACGCGCCAGCCATGGGCGCCATGGTGCGCATCACGGTATCAGGCGCCGCCCATGTCTTTGGCGGCTAAGGGCAGGCTGCCCGGGGTTTTTGCGCAAAAATATCGGTGAAAAGTGCAGCTAGCCCAGTAGGCACGGTAATAGTTTGCTATTAAATAAATAGTATCAAGCTACAGCGCCGACAGCGCCACCGGCACGCCGCTGAGCACGGCATTGCCCGACAGCGGCTCGCGCCAGTCTTCGTCGAGCAGCGCGTTGAGATTGGCGCCTGGGCGCTCGGCCGCCAGCCGCATGCGGCTACCCGGCAGGCCGTGGCCCCAGCCGTGCGGCAGGCTCACCACGCCGGGCATCATGTCCTCGCTGATCTGCACCTGCGCCGCTATGCTGCGGCCCTGACGGCTGATGCGGGCCAGCGCACCGTCGGCCAGGCCCAGGCGAAGCGCATCGGCAGGATTGACCAGCGCGGTGCAGCGCATCGGGCCCTTGGCCAGCAGCGGCAGGTTGTGCATCCAGCTGTTGTTGGAGCGCACATCGCGCCGGCCAATGATCACCATGTCGGGCACCGGCTGCGCGATGGCGCTGGCGGCGCGCTGCAGGTCCTGCAGTAGGGCGGGTGGCGCCAGCTCGATCTGACCCGAGGGCGTGCGCAGCAGCTCGGGAATGCGCGGCTTCAATTCGCCCAGATCGATGCCCTCGGGCGCGGCCTGCACCCTGGCCAGCGTCAGGCCGCCCGGTTTGCGGCCAAAATGGTCGCCGTAGGGGCCGCTGCGCAGCGCCAGTTCCAGCAGGCGGTCCGGGCCGCTCAGTTCGCAGGTAGCGTCGATGACGGCCTGTGCCTGGTCGCCGAACAGCTTTTTCGCGTCCTCCGCAAAGTTGTCGTCATCGATCTGCCGGGCGCAGTTAGCCGCACCCTTGCCGCTGACGATGGCCGACAGCCTGAGCAGGGTTTCCCATTCGGTGGGCTGGTCTGCCGGCGCCGCGAACACCGGCGCGCTGTAGCGCGCGTGGTTGCGCCATGAAAACTGGGGGAAAGCCACGTCATAGTGCATCTCTTCGAGCGGCGACAGCCCCGGCAGGATCACGTCGGCATGGCGCGAGGTTTCGTTGACGTAGATGTCCATGCTCACCATGAAATCCAGGCTGTCGAGCGCGCGGGCCAGCCGCGCGCCATTGGGCGAGGACAGCACCGGGTTGCTCGCCACGGTGATCAGCGCGCGCACCTGCCCGGTGCCCGGTGTTTCTATTTCCTCGGCCAGGCAGCTCATGGGCAGCTCGCCAAAGACCTCGGGTGCGCCGCTGACGCGGCTGTGGTGGCGGCCGGTCACGATGCCGCGCCCGCTGCCGGGTTTGCCCGCCGTGTTGCTGGCAAAGGCGGCCGCCTTGGGGAACATCGCGCCGCCGGCCTCGTCGAGATGGCCGGTCAGCACGTTCAGCACGTCGACCAGCCAGCTCGCCAGCGTGCCGAACTCCTGGGTGCAGGTGCCGATGCGGCCATAGACCGCGGCGCGTTCGGTGCCCGCCAGCTGGCGCGCCAGGGCGCGAATGACGCTGGCATCAATGCCGCAGCGCGCAGCCACGGTTTCGGCGCTGAAAGCCTGCACCGCCGTCTCAAGTGCTGCAACACCACTGACGAACTCAGCGATGCGACCCAGCTTGATGAGCTTTTCTTCAAACAGCGTATGCACCAGGCCCAGCAGCAGGAAAACGTCGGCACCGGGGCGGATGAAATGGTGGGCATTGGCCATGGCGGCCGTTTCGCTGCGGCGCGGGTCTATCACCACCAACTGGCCGCCGCGCGCCTGCATGGCTTTGGCCTTGCCCTTGAAGTCGGGCACGGTCCACAGGCTGCCGTTGCTCGCCAGCGGATTGGCGCCCAGCACCAGCAGGAAGTCGCAGCGCGCAATGTCGGGCACGGCAATGCTGAGCCAGTGGCCGAACATCAGGCCGCTGGACAGCTGCTTGGGCATCTGGTCCAGCGTGGAGGCCGAAAAAACATTGCGCGCGTGCCCAGCGCCTTGGCCAGCTGCGGGAAATACAGCAGCAGGCCGATCTTGTGGGCCGCCGGGTTGCCCACGCTAAGGGCGGTGGCATCGCGGCCATGTTGCGCGAGGAGCGGCGGCAGGCGCAGCGCGATCTCGGCAAATGCCTCATCCCAGCTGGCTTCAACGAACTCGCCGCCGCGCTTGATCAGCGGCGTGCGCAGGCGGTCAGGGTCCGCGTGCAACTCTTTCAGCGCCACGCCCTTGGGGCAGATATAGCCCGCGCTGAGGACGTCGCTGTCGTGCCCGCGGATGCTGATGACCTTGCCCTCCCTGACCTTGATCTCCAGGCCGCAGCAGGCTTCGCACAGGGGGCAGATTCGGTGATGGGTGGATTCGGTCATGCAGGTGTCCTTGTGTCGGGCAGCGTTTGATATTGCGCGCATCGGCGCGGCCGCGCCATCACGCAGGCGACAGCGCCTCGCGTCGCATGGGCCGGCCCGGGTGGGGCAAAGATGGGGTCTTGCGGCAGGGTATGCTGCGGCGCATCCAACCGGTCCGTCCCGTGCCTGCCAGAATGGGGGCTGTCGGTTAAACAAAAAGGAGTCTGCCATGGCCAAGTCACCCCCTCTCGCCCGCCCAGCCCGTCACGCTTTTGCCTCCACCGTCAAGAACTTCAAGACAGCTTCCGGCAAGACCGGCAAGTTCTACTCCCTGCCGGCGCTGGCCAAGCAGTTCCCGAAAGTGGCGCGTCTGCCGGTGTCTATCCGCATCGTGCTCGAATCGGTGCTGCGCAACTGTGATGGCAAGAAGGTGACGGCGGAGCACGTCGAGCAGCTCGCCAACTGGCGGCCCCACGCTGAGCGCAGCGAAGAGATCCCCTTTGTCGTCTCGCGCGTCGTGCTGCAGGACTTTACCGGCGTGCCCCTGCTGGCCGACCTGGCCGCGATGCGTAGCGTGGCGCTGAAACTGGGCAAGAATCCGAAATCCATAGAACCGTTGGTGCCGGTTGACCTGGTGGTTGACCACTCCATCATGGTCGACTACTACGGAAAGAAGAATTCTCTGGACCTGAACATGAGGCTCGAATTCCAGCGCAACCGCGAGCGCTATGAGTTCATGAAATGGGGCATGCAGGCCTTTGACACCTTTGGTGTCGTGCCCCCCGGTTTCGGCATCGTGCACCAGGTCAACCTCGAATACCTGGCGCGCGGCGTGCACAAGACAAAAGACGGCGTGTCCTACCCCGATACGCTGGTCGGCACCGACAGCCACACCACCATGATCAACGGCATTGGCGTGGTCGGCTGGGGTGTGGGCGGCATTGAAGCCGAGGCCGCCATGCTGGGCCAGCCGGTCTACCTGCTGACGCCCGGCGTGGTCGGCATGCAGCTGACCGGCCGCCTGCGCGAGGGCGTGACCGCCACCGATCTGGTGCTGCGCGTCACCGAAACCCTGCGCCGCGAGAAAGTGGTCGGAAAATTTGTCGAATTCTTCGGCGAGGGCACGCGCAGCCTGGGCCTGCCCGACCGCGCCACCATCGGCAACATGGCACCCGAATATGGCGCCACCATGGGCTTTTTCCCGGTGGACGAAAAAACCATTGACTATTTCAAGGGGACCGGCCGCACCAAGGCAGAGATCGAGGCCTTCGAGGCCTATTTCCGCGCGCAAGGCCTGTTCGGCGTGACCCAGGCCGGCGACATTGACTATTCGCAGGTCGTCACGCTAGCCCTGGGCGACGTGACGCCCAGTCTGGCCGGCCCGAAGCGGCCGCAAGACCGCATCGAGCTGGGCCATGTGGCCAGCCAGTTTGCCTCGCTGTTCAGCAAGCCGATTGGCGAGAGCGGCTTCAACCAGCCCGCCGCCATGCTGGGCACGCGCCACCAGGTGCGCCGCACCGACGAGGGCCGGCTTGACACCCTGCCGGCCGCGCCGCCCACCCCGGCGGGCGCTGACCGCTCCGTGGTTGAAATGGAGGGCAACCGCCCGACCCTGGCCCACGCTAGGGCAAGCGATGCGGCGCACGCCTCGCATCAGCCGCCCGCAGCAAGCCCGGCAGGCGGGAAAAGCCTGACCGTGGGCAACGGCGATGTGCTGATTGCCGCCATCACCAGCTGCACCAACACCTCCAACCCCAGCGTGCTGCTGGCGGCCGGCCTGCTGGCCAAAAAAGCGGTGGAGGCGGGGCTGCGCGTGCAGCCGCATATCAAGACCTCGCTGGCGCCGGGCTCGCGCATCGTGACCGAGTACCTGACCAAGACCGGCTTGTTGCCTTACCTGGAAAAACTCGGCTTTGCGCTGGCGGGTTACGGCTGCACCACCT
>JBKJKI010000172.1:0-17134 GCA_046597475.1 Polaromonas sp.
CCTTCTATGCCAAGCTGCTGGCCGCCGGCAAGCCCAAGAAGGTCGCGCTTGTAGCCTGCATGCACAAGCTGCTGATCATCTTGAATGCGATCGCCCGCACCAGCTCGCCTTGGCGTAACGAGCTTCCTCAATCGGCTTAAATTACTCATTTTTCAAGATGGTTGCTTGTGGTTATAGGAGTGAGTTTTTCCCGTACAGCCAAAAATCATCTTCTCAGTTCGTGACAGTGCATTTCCTTTTGATGACAAATGCGCAGCCCCTCAAGGTAAACCCTGATCGAATAGTCCTTCCCGTTTAGGGCAACGGCAGGCTGGCGTTTTGCGAACGCATCTCCTGCGGCGTCTGCCTGAATTGCGCGATAAACCAGCGCGTGAAGGCGCTGTGGTTGGAGTAACCCAGCAGTTCGGCAATGCGGCCCAGCGGGTACTTGGGGTTGGCGATATAGCGTTGCGCGAGCTCCATGCGCACCGCGTTGATCAGGGCGGAGAAGGTTTCGCCGTCCTCGTCCAGCCTGCGCTGAAGGGTGCGCACATTCATGCCCAGCGTGCGTGCTATCTGCTCCACGCTGGCGCGCCCCATGGGCAGGAGCAGATAGATGGACTTGCGTACATCCAGCAACACCGAACTGGTGTTGCCGCCGGGTATGGCTTCAATAAAACTTTGTGCATAGCGGGCCATCACCGGGTCGGCCACGGGGATGGGCTGGTCCAGATCACTGGTATTGCAGACCATGCCATGAAAGTCCATATCGAACTCCAGCTTGCAGCGAAAGACCCGCTTGTGCACCTCCTGGCTGGCGGGTGCCGCATGCACAAAACTCACGCTTTGTGGATGCCACAGCGGTCCTATGAGCGCGCGGAACATATTGCACAGCACGGCCACGGCCAGCTCATTGGCCTGGCGCGAGGAGCGCGAGCCGGCGCTGATGACCTCTTCACGCACCAGGGTGAGCTTGCCGGCATCTTGCACCAACATGGCCAGTCCCTCGTTGAGCAGGTGGCGGTACTGGATGGTGGTGTTCACGGCATCGCGCACGGTGCGCTGGTGGGTCAGCAACAAACTCACCGGCCCGAGGTCCGAGAACTGTCTGGCTTCGGCCATCAGCAGGCCAAAGGCCTCGCATTGCGTGGCCTGCGCCGACAGCTCCAGCAAGTCCACCGCGGCGCTCAAGGGGATTAGCTGATCCGGGGTCTTCAGGATGGCGTGCGACAGTCCCACCTTGCCCAGCAGGCTCTGCGGGTTCAGGCCCAGCCGCTCTGCCACCTCCAGGTAATGCGCCAGCACTGCAGAGCGGACCTTGGTCTCACCGACTGCCTTTTTTTTGAGCGATATAAGGTTTACCCTGAGAGCCAGGGCCTCCAGCGTGTTTGGTCATGAAATGTATACCAGTAGTCGCATAAAGATAAATAAAAATCGACGCAGGCTCCTACAGTTCACACACCTACCGGACGGAAACCTGTCCATGCTTCAACAGGAGACACACATGGCGAAAGTCATACGCTTTCACACAACTGGCGGCCCCGAAGTTCTGCAGCGCGAAGAACTGGATGTGGGTCAACCCGGCCCCGGCGAGGTGCGCTTGCGCCACGAAGCCATTGGCCTCAATTTTGCAGATATCTACTTCCGCTCCGGTCTGTATCCGGCGCCCCTGCCCTCCGGCGTAGGCACCGAAGCCGCAGGCGTGGTGCAGGCAGTGGGCGAGGGTGTGACCACTGTGCAGGTGGGCGACCGCGTAACCTACACCGGCGCCCACAACACCCTGGGTGCCTATAGCACCGAGCGCCTGATTGCTGCCGCACCGCTGATCAAGCTGCCCGATGCCATTTCCTGCGAAACCGCAGCGGCCATGACAATGCGCGGCCTGACCTCTGCCTACCTGATGCGCCGTATCTGGCCGCTCAAGGCGGGCGACACCATTCTGTTGCACGCAGCGGCCGGTGGAGTCGGCCTGATCGTGAGCCAATGGGCCAAGCTGCTGGGCCTGACTGTGATCGGCTCGGTTTCCACCGACGAAAAGGCCGAGGTCGCCAAAGCCCACGGTTGTGACCATGTCATCGTTTACAAGCGCGAAGACATTGCCGGGCGCGTACGCGAAATCACCGATGGTGTGGGCGTGAACGTGGTGCTCGACAGCGTGGGCAAGAGCACCTTCATGGCGTCGCTCGATTCACTCAAGCGCCGCGGCCTGATGATCTGCGTGGGCACGGCCAGTGGCACCATTCCGCCGTTCGATCCGCAGATCCTGGCGCGCAAGGGCTCGCTCTATCTGACACGCCCGGCACTGGCCGACTACATTGCCGACCCCGCAGAGCGCGCCGAACTGGTTGGTGAGCTGTTTGGCCATGTGGCGGCGGGCCGCATCAGGATCGGGATCAACCGGCGCTATGCACTGGAAGACGCGGCCCAGGCGCACCGCGATCTGGAAGCGGGCCAGACCACTGGTTCTTCCATCTTCATTCCCGAATAAAAGAGATAGGAGACAAGCACATGAAAATCGAACAACTGAGCTGCGCCATCGGGGCCGAGCTGCTGGATATGAACCTGGCCGATGCGGCCCATGACGACGGCTTGTTCCAGGAGGTGTATGCCGCTCTGCTCAAGCACCGCGTGCTGTTCCTGCGCGACCAGGACATTTCGCGCCAGGACCATGTGGCCTTTGCCGCGCGCCTTGGCACGCTGGAAACCCACCCCATGCTCCCCAGCCACCCGGACGCGCCGGGCCTGGTGCAGATTTACAAGACCCCGGACAGCCCGGTGGACCGCTACGAGAACGCCTGGCATTCCGACGGCACCTGGCGCGACATCCCCGCCCTGGGTTGCGTGCTGCGCTGCGTGGAGTGCCCGCCCGTGGGTGGCGACACCATGTGGGCCAACATGGTGCTGGCCTATGAAAAGCTGCCCGAACATGTGAAGCAGCAGATCGACGGCCTCTGGGCCAGCCATAGCTTCAACAGCTCGTTTGCCGCGCAGTTCCCGCAAGACAAGCGCCTGGCCCTGAAGGCGCAGTATCCGGACGCGGAACACCCGGTGGTGCGCACGCACCCCGAAACCGGCGAAAAGACGCTGTTTGTGAATGCCTTCGCCACTCACTTTGTGAACTTCCACAACAAGACCCATGTGCGCTACGGCCAGGACTACAACCAGGCCGGTGGCGACCTGCTGCAGTACCTGATTGCCCAGGCTGCCATCCCCGAGTACCAGGTGCGCTGGCGCTGGAAACCCAACAGCATGGCCATCTGGGACAACCGCAGCACCCAGCACTATGCGGTGATGGATTACCCGCCCTGCCACCGAAAGATGGAGCGCGCCGGAATTGTCGGCGACAAGCCCTATTGAGCGCCGGGCTCGCCAACCCCACCCCCCGATTTCTTTCCTTACCCCAAACCTTCCTTTGGAGACATGACATGAACTTTCTCGACGGCCACCTTTTCCCCGAAAACCAGCAACCCCTGATCATCACGGCCGCACCCTATGCGCCGTCGTGGGTGCCCTCAGACTTTCCCGAGGAGATCGCGGTCACCATGGAGCAGCAGATCCAGATGGCGGTGGACTGCTACAACGCCGGTGCCACCGTGCTGCACCTGCACGTGCGCGAGCTGGACGGCAAGGGCAGCAAGCGCCTGTCCAAGTTCAATGAGCTGATCGCCGGCGTGCGTGCCCGCGTACCGGAGATGATCATTCAGGTGGGCGGCTCCATCAGCTTCGCGCCGGAGACCGATGGCGCTGCGGCCAAGTGGCTCTCCGACGACACTCGCCACATGCTGGCCGAGCTCGACCCCAAGCCCGACCAGGTGACGGTGACGATCAACACCTCGCAGATGAACATTCTGGAGCAGTTCGACATCCGGGACATCAAGGGCACCTCGATGGAAGACCCGGCGGTCTTCAACGCCTACAAGGAAATGACGGTGCCGGCGCAGCCCGGCTGGGCGGAAGAGCACATCCGGCGCCTCACCAAGGCCGGCATTCAGAGCGCCTTCCAGTGCTACAACATCAACAGCTTCGAGTCGGTGGAGCGGCTGATGCGCCGCGGCATCTACAAGGGTCCGCTGGTGATGAACTGGGTGGCCATCGGCGGTGGCATGGACGCGGCCAACATCTACAACCTGGCCAACATGGTGCGCGCCGTGCCCGATGGCGCGGTGCTGACGGTGGAAGCTTCGGTGCTCAACGTGCTGCCGGTGAACACGATGGGTATTGCGATGGGCCTGCACGTGCGCACTGGCACCGAAGACAACCTCTGGAACCAGTCGCGCACGGCCAAGATCGGCACAGCCAAGCAGATCGAGCAGCTGGTGCGCATCTCGCACGAGCTTGGCCGCCCGATCGCCACCGCCAGCCAAGCGCGCGAGATCAGCAAGATCGGCGTGTTCTACGACACGGTGGAAGAGACCCTTCTGGCCAACGGCTTTGCGCCCAACCGCAACGGCGGCCAGCAGGGCTATCTGCGCAAGGCGGCCTGAACAACGCGAGACAGCAGGCCGTGTCGAACGCCCACGAAAACGGCCGGATGAAGTCCGCCGATGCACCCACCGTCCTGATCGTCCCCGGTCTGCGTGATCATGTGAGCGAGCATTGGCAAACCCTGCTGGCTGCGCGCTTGCCCCAAGTGCGTACGGTTCCGACCATGGGCCCAGAGGATATCAAGTGCGCCGACCGCATCAAGGCCATCGAGCGCGAGATCGCTGCCATCAAGGGGTCCATCGTGATCGTTGCGCACAGCGGAGGCTGCGTGATGGCGGCGCACTGGGCCAGGACCATGCGCCATGCGGATGCGGTGCGTGGCGTCCTGTTGGCCACGCCGCCCGATTTCGACCGCCCCATGCCTGCCGGCTACCCGAGCCTGGATGCCTTGCAGGCTGGCGGCTGGCTGCCTGTGCCGCGCGAGCGCCTGCCGTTTCGCAGCCTGGTGACGGCCCGGGCCTGGGGCAGCGAGACGGTCGATCTCGGCAACGTCGGGCACCTCAACCCCGCACCCGGTTTTGGCGCGTGGCCCATGGCCGAGGTCTTGATGCAACAGTTGGCCACCGAGTAAGTTCCCGTGCCTTGGCCGCAGGCGATATGTTTCAGGACCGTGGCCGGTATTTCATAAATATTAGGAGACAAGCATGAACGTGATACCCGACGGCCCCGAGGCCGGCAACGACGACTACCTGGTCAGCAAGAAGCAGGCGTGGTTTGCTTTTTCCATGACCTTTGCGCTCATGCTGTTCGACTACATAGATCGGCAGATCATTGTGTCGCTGTTTCCGCACATCAAGGCGGAATGGAGTCTGAGCGACAAGGAGCTGGGCGGCCTGGTTTCCATCATCTCCATTGTGGTGGCGATTGGTGGTATTCCGGTGGCGCTGCTGGCGGACCGTCTGAGCCGTGTCAAGAGCGTGGCGGTCATGGCCACCACCTGGAGCCTGGCCACCATCTCCTGTATGTTTGCGGGCAGCTATGGCCAGCTGTTTGTGGCGCGAGCTGTGGTGGGCGCGGGCGAGACCGGATATGGCTCGGTGGGCGCGGCGCTCATCTCCAGCCTGTTCCCCAAGCGCCTGCGCGGTGCCCTGCTGGGTGCCTTCTTTGCCGCGGCTTCGCTGGGCTCGGTGCTGGGCGTGGTGCTGGGTGGCGTGATTGCCGCCAAATGGGGCTGGAGAGCTGCCTTTGGCGTGGTGGGAATACCCGGCCTGGTGCTGGCCTTGATGTACCTGCTGGTGCGCGACTACAAGACCGTTGCTCTGACGCCCAAGCTCAATCAGGTCACGCAGTCGACTCGTGGCACCCTCAAGTACATCTTCGGCACCCTGGCGCGGACCCGCACCTTGCTGTGGGTGTGCGTGGGCGGTGCCATGCAACTGATCGTGGTGTCCGCAGTGTGGTCCTGGTTGCCCAGTTACCTGAACCGCTTCCATGGCATGGCGCCCGATGTGGCCGCCAAGCAGGCTGCGGTAGTGGTGCTGGTGGGTGCTCTGGGTAGCGTGTTCTGGGGCTATGTGGTGGACCGCATTGCAATGAACCGTGCGAGCAACAAGCCCACGTCACTGGCGATATTGTGTGTGGTCACCCTGTTGGTATTTCTGGTGGCGTTCTCCGCCTCACAGTCGGGCCCTGTGCAAATCAAGCTGGTGTTGCTCGGTGGCTTCTTCATGACCTGCACCGTGGGCGTGGTGTCTGGCATCGTGATTGATGTGATTCATCCCGGCGTGCGCTCCACTGGCTCAGCCGTGCTGTCGCTATTCCAGAATCTGTTTGGCCTGGCCGTGGGCCCGTTTCTGGTTGGTTTACTGTCCGATATTTGGGGCCTGCAGCAGGCCATGGCTGTGATACCCGCCTTCAGCGTGCTGGCGGCCGTGTTTTTCATGATCGCCTCGCGCTGCTACGACCATGACGTGCGCCAGGTCGAGCGAATCCATGTGAATGCTCTTCCAGCCCAAGCGGCCTGATCTTTTACCTGAACTGTAGCGAGAGTGAAACGTGGCCCAGGAACTCGTCATTGATGTGTATTTCGACCTGATCTGTCCCTGGTGCCTGATCGGCAAGCGTCATCTGGACCGGGCGCTAGCCGAGCTGGACCGGACCGATCCTGAGATGGCGGTGGAGGTGCGCTGGCATTCGGTGCAACTGCTCCCGGATCTGCCGGTGCAAGGCATGGACTACACCGCGTTTTACATACAACGCCTGGGTAGTGCGCAGGCGGTGCGGCAACGCCAGGAGCAGGTTAGACAGGCTGCCGAGGGTGCCGGGGCCGTGGTGGATTTCTCGCGTATGGCGTACATGCCCAATACGCTGCGGGCGCATCAGCTGCTGGCGTTTGCCCGTACGCGTCAGACGCCCCATGAGCATGCGCAATTGCTGGAGCGTTTGCTGGCAGCTCATTTCAGCCGGGGCGAAGATTTGGGTGCGCGTGCCGCCTTGCTGCTCATCGCCCAGGAGTTTGATCTGCCCATGGCGGAGTTAAGCCACTGGCTGGAGTCCGGCATGGGAAAGCCGATGCTCTTGGAAGTGCCCGGCGTACCCTTTTTTGTATTCAACCGCCGGGCCGCCCTGTCGGGCGCGCAGCCGCCCGGGTTGTTGCTCCGCAGCATGCGCCAGGCCCTGGAAGCGCCGCTTGCGCTGCGGGCATGAGCGAGCTGCTGCACATTCCGCAGCACAAGCTGCCCGCATAGCGGCGGCTCGCTGGTGATGGGCATGCTCGAAGGCCTGCAGGTGGTCGTCGGCCGGGAAGCCCGGCCCATTGCTGGCTGCACTGCGCAACGCCCACTGTCTGGTCACCGCCCGTGTGGCGGGAAATCTTGCGGGTATCGGCAATGCGATCTCGGACGGTCATCTGGTCGTGTACTTTCCCCACCTGCTGGTTCATCCGGCGTATCAGCGTCAGGGCATCGGTCGTCAAATGATGCAAGCTCTGCTCGCCCGCTACCAGGACTTCCATTAACTGATGCTGGTGGCCGATGGCCGATGGCCGAGCCGTGGAGTTCTATCGCAGCCTGGGTTTTGAGCGCGCCGGGCAGACCGAAGCCATGTGGGTCTATACCGGGCATAAGCATTGATACCGCGAACGCCATGAAGCAAGTATCCGCGCAGTGCCTAGCGAGGTCATGGCGCCGGGCATTGGCCCGTTGTTCAAGCCGCTGCGCCTGTGCCGGCGGCTGTTTTTGCCGAAATAGTGATGAAGCAGGGCGTTTGTCCAGTAACCACGGGCATGAATAACTATGAGTTTGATGGTGGCCGAATGCCGCCAAAAGCTGGGTGCTCAGGCGCTTCGTGCCCGACTGATATATTTCATGCTGACCAAGGGCCAGGCCTTTGTCGAGGCCGCGCAGACGATGCACTGCTGCGGCCTGGCCGACAATCAACACCTCGCACACTACCCATCGAGCCCATGCCAAGCGCCACGATCGAAATACGAAGGACATACTCTCGGGAGGATGAGATCAATCTCATGGAGGGGGTTCATGCAGCCATCGTGGAAGCCTTCAAGGTCTCACCGGTTCATCGAAACCTGACTCTGATCGTTCATCCAGCGCACAGGTTTCTTGGACGTACCGACTGTCCTGACCCGGAGCGCCTCACGAATGTCAGCATTTTTGCGCTTCCTGGACGCTCAATCTCGGCGAAACGCCTGCTGTACCGGCTTCTGGTCGAACACCTTGAACGCCTGGGCATTCCCAAAGAGTGTGTTCTCATACGACTTCATGAGCTCATGCCGGACAACTTCGGCGTTCGCGGCGGCTTGCCGCTGTGCGATGTCGAGCTTGGCTACCCGGTTCACGTCTGATTCCATTTCCAAATCATCCGTGCACTTTGTCGGCTTCGCTTGTCGTACGCCTGTACTGTCTGCGCTTCACCTTCGCGTTCACGAATGATTTAGAAACGGAATGAAGTGCGGCCCCGGATACGAAGCGCTCGGTAAGCTGCTGAGGGTGTGCCGGCGACTGATTTTGCGGAAATAGTGATGAAACAGGGCTCTTGTCCAGTAACCACGGGTATTGGTAGCTATTGATTTGAGAGTAGCTGAATGCCTGTCAAAAGCTGGATTCTCAAGCGCTTCGTGCCCTGCTACCTATTTAGTTGCGGCGCGCTGCGCTTAACTTTTCTGCGAAAAGTTAGCCTGCACTGAAAAGGCGTCAGGCGGTACGAGCCCGCCCACCTTTCTCCGCCCAGGTGCGCGTCCAGCGCATCTGCATCACGCGCAGCATGAGCAGCATGAGCAGCGCCAGCGCGGCGAACAAGATGAAACCCCAGGCGTAGCTGCCGGCGTATTGTTTGGACAGGCCCATGGCGCTGGGCACCAGGCCGCCGCCGAGGGCGCCGATTTCCCCGATCATCGACCCCGCCACGGCCGTGGCCAGCGGCCAGCGCAATGGCACCAGTTGGAAGAGCGCGCCATTGCCGGCCCCCAGCGCGGCAAAGCACAGCATCACCAGCAGCGTGGTGGCCACCAGCGAGCCGCCGGCCAGGCCGCAGAGGATGAGCGTCGCCGCCACCGTGACCAGCACGATCGTCAGCGTGTTGATGCCGCCCCAGTGGTCTGAAATCCAGCCGCCAAAAACGCGCAGCACCGCGCCCATGAAGGCGGCGAGCATGGTGAGCTGGCCGGCCTGCACCTTGCTGACCGAGAACTGGTCGTAGTAATAGGTCGGCAAAAAGGTCGCCAGGCCAATGAAGCCGCCGAAGGTGACGGCATAGATCAGGCTGAAGGCCCAGCCGTCCTTCTCATGCAGGCAGGCAATGTGCTGCTTGAAGCTGGCGTGCTTGTCGAGGTCGTCGGGCTCCCGGGCGAACACGATCATCACGATCATGGGAATGCTGATGGCGGCCGCTGCAATGCCATACACCGCGACCCAGCCAAAGGCCTGCGCCAGCGGCGGCGCGACCAGCACCGACACGGCGGTGCCCACATTGCCGGCGCCCACCAGGCCCATGGCCAGCCCCTTGTTTTTGGGCGGAAAAGAGCCCGAACCGAGCGACAGCGCCACGCCAAAACTGGCGCCCGCGATGCCCAGCAACACGCCCATGGCCAGCAGGTCGTTGAAGCTCTTGACGAAAAAGAAGCCGAACAGCATGGCCATGGCGATCAGGCCCATCTCCACCAGCGTGGCGTTCTTGCGGCCTATGTACTGCGACAGGATGCCCAGCGGGAAGCGCATCAGCGCCCCGGCCATGATGGGGATGGACAGCATCAGGCCTTTTTGCGCCGGACTCAGGTTGAAGGTCTCGGAAATGAAGGGCGCCATGGCGCCGTTCAGCACCCAGATGCAGCATGAAAACGAAAAATACAGAAACGCTGCAAACAGGGTCGGGGAGTGCCCCGATTTGAGGAATTGCTTGAAAAAATTCACGACAGATCACCTGCAAAGTTAGGATGGGTTGCCCGCTCAGGCCGCCTTTTCCACATGCGCCTGGCGGGTGTACAGAAAGTCAATGACGGCCTTGCGGTAGTGCAGGTATTGCGCGCTTTCGGCCAGCGCGACACGGTTGCGCGGGCGTGGCAAATCGACAGCCAGCACCTCGCCAATCGTGGCTGAAGGCCCGTTGGTCATCATCACGATCCTGTCGCTGAGCAGCACGGCCTCGTCGACGTCGTGCGTCACCATCACCACCGTGCTCCGGGTGCTGGCGACGATCTGCAGCAGCTCGTCCTGCAGCCTGGCGCGGGTCAGCGCGTCGAGCGCGCCGAAGGGCTCGTCGAGCAGCAGCACCCTGGGCTCCATGGAGAGCGCCCGGGCAATGCCCACGCGCTGCTTCATGCCGCCCGAGATTTCACCCGGCCGCTTTTGCGCGGCTGGTGTCAGGCCGACCATCGCCAGCACCGCATCGGTGCGCGCCCTGAGTTGCGCCTTGCTTTCGGTGGCCGAGAACACGCGTTCGACGGCCAGGTAGACGTTTTCAAAACAGGTCAGCCAGGGCAGCAGCGAGTGGTTCTGGAACACCACGGCGCGCTTTGGACCGGGCCCGGCGATTTCGCGGTTGGCGCAGAGCAGCACGCCCTGGCTGGGCAGGCTCAGGCCGGCCATCAGGTTGAGCAGCGTCGATTTGCCGCAGCCGGAGTGGCCGATAAGGGCGACGAATTCGCCCTGCGCCACCGTGAGATTGACGTTCTGCAGCGCGCAAAACGGGCCTTTGGCGGTCTTGAAGGTCTGGGCCACGCCCTGGATGTCGATGTACTTGTTGCTCAGTGACGCATTCATGATTTCACCTCTTCGAAAGTAAAGGCCGTGGCCAGCTTGATCAGCGCGTATTCCAGCACCAGGCCGACGATGCCGATGACGAAAATTGCGATGATGATGTTCTTGACGTTGAGGTTGTTCCACTCGTCCCAGACCCAGAAGCCGATGCCGACGCCGCCGGTCAGCATCTCGGCCGCCACGATCACCAGCCAGGCCGTGCCCACGGCCAGGCGCACGCCGGTCAGCATGTAGGGCAGCACGGCGGGAAAGAGGATGCGGGTGACGATCTTCCACTCCGACAGCTGGAGCACGCGCGCCACGTTCATGTAGTCCTGCGGCACGCGCTGCACGCCGACGGCGGTGTTGATGATCATGGGCCAGATCGAGCAGATGAAGATGGTCCAGATCGCGGCCGGGTTCGCGCCCTTGAAGACCAGCAGGCCTATCGGCAGCCAGGCCAGCGGCGACACCGGGCGCAGCAGGCTGATCAGCGGGTTGAACATGCGGCTCAGAAAGGTGAAGCGGCCGATCAGGAAGCCGGCCGGAATGCCGACCAGCGCCGCCAGGCCAAAACCCAGCGCCACACGCTTGAGCGAGGAGAGAATGTTCCAGCCCACGCCCTGGTCGTTCGGCCCCTTGCTGTAGAAGGGGTCGCTGAAGATCTGCACCGCCTGCCAGAAGGTGTCCTTGGGCGAGGGGATGCTGGCGCCCGTGCCCATGGACACCAGCTCCCACACCAGCGCCAACAGGCCCAGGCCGAGCACGGGCGGCAGAATGCGCTGCCAGAGAAACGAGAGGTCGCGCACTGGCCGTTTGCCGGGTGGCGTCGCCAAATCCACTGTTTTGAGGCTGTTTTTGGCTGCAGCCCTTGTATTGTGGTCATCTTTAGCTATTGAAACAATAGCAGGCCGTGCCTCCTTGTCGTGGCGGGCGGATGGTGCGGCGGCGTCGAGCGGGCTGTGAAATACGGCACTGACCATGGCGTGACCTCTTGAAGTGGGGTGCAAATAAATTCAGGGTGACTCAGGCGTGAAGCTTGAAGCCGTCGGCGTATTTCTTGGGGTCCTTGCCGTCCCAGACCGTGCCGTCAATGAGCTTGGCTGAGCGCATCACGTCCTTGGGCACATTGACCTTGACAGCTGCGGCGGCCTGCTTGTAAATGTCGATCCGGTTGATCTGTTTGGCCACGGCCAGGTAGTCCGGATGCTCCTTCATAAGGCCCCAGCGCTTGTGCTGCGTCAAGAACCACATGCCGTCCGACAGGTAGGGAAAGTTCACCGCGCCGTCGTTGAAGAACTTCATGTGGTTGGCATCGTCCCAGGTCTTGCCCAGCCCGTTCTGGTAGCGGCCCAGGATGCGCTGGTTGATGGCGTCCACGCTGGTGTTGACATAGGCCTTGCCGGCGATGGTCTCGGCCATCCTGCTTTTATTGGCCAGGCTGGCGTCAATCCACTGGCCGGCCTCCAGGATGGCGGCGGTCACGGCGCGCGCGGTGTTGGGGTATTTCTGCGTGAACTCGGCGGTGGTGCCCAGCACTTTTTCCGGGTGGTCCTTCCAGATGTCCTGCGTGGTGACGGCGGTGATGCCTATGCCGTCCATGATGGCGCGCTGGTTCCAGGGCTCGCCGACGCAAAAGCCGTCCATGTTGCCGATGCGCATATTGGCCACCATTTGCGGCGGCGGCACGGTGATGACCTTGGCGTCCTTCATCGGGTTGATGCCGTTGGCGGCCAGCCAGTAGTAGAGCCACATGGCGTGCGTGCCGGTGGGGAAGGTCTGGGCAAAGGTGTATTCGCGTTTTTCGCTGGCCATCAGCTTGGCCAGGCCCGCGCCGTCCACCGCGCCCTTGTCGGCCAGCTTTTTGCTCAGGGTGATGGCCTGGCCGTTGTTGTTCAGCGTCATCAAGACGGCCATGTCTTTCTTTGGGCCGGCGGTGCCCAGGTGCACGCCGTAGACCAGGCCGTAGAGCACATGGGCGAAGTCAAGCTCGCCATTGACCAGCTTGTCGCGCACGCCGGCCCAGCTGGCTTCCTTGCTCGGAATGATGGTCACGCCGTGCTTCTTGTCGATGCCCAGCACCGAGGCCATCACGACCGAGGCGCAATCGGTCAGCGGAATGAAGCCTATCTTTACTTCCTTCTTTTCCGGCGCGTCCGAGCCCTGGGCATAGACGGCGGCGCGCAGCGCGGGGTTGATGCCGGCAACGCCGACGGCGGCGGCTTGCAGCACGCTGCGGCGGGTCAGTGAAGATTTCAGCAGGTCCGTCATGTCGCTAACTCCCCAGAATTAAAAGAACCAAAAACAAAAAAAGACGTTCCACCCGCCCAGCACTTGGGTGCTGAAGCAGGGCGTGAACGTCTTTGTTCCCTGGGGCAGCGCGCTTCGCCGTTGAAGTGCACTGCCCGGCAATGAAGCTTCGCAAGAGCCGTGCCAGGCTGGGTTTTTCGTTGAAAAATGTCAATTCCTGACTAAACCAGGCTGTAGCCCTTTGTATGCGGGCATAGGTAGCTATTTAATTGATAGTGGCACGGTGGCCGGCCAGTTGCCGGCCGGGCCATGCATTGAAGTTGTGCAGTGCACCAAACTTGCGCGCGTCAGCCCAGCAGGTCGGCCACGTCGAGCATGCGCTGGGCCACGTCGGCCAGACGCAGGCCCTTGTCCATGGCGGCCTTGCGCAGCTTCTCGTAGGCGGCCTGCTCCGACAGCCCCTGCCTTTGCATGAGCATGCCCTTGGCCCGGTCGATGATCTTGCGCTCGCTCAGCTCGGACCTGGCATCGGCCAGTTGCCGCCGCAGGCCTTGTTCATGCTCGAAACGCGCCATCGCCACGTCCAGGATGGGGCGTATGCGTGCCGGCTCCAGCCCGGCCACGACGTAGGCGCAGACGCCTGCGGCCACCGCGTCCCGCACATGGCGGGTGTCATCGTCGTTGGTGAACAGCACGATGGGGCGGCGCTCATCGCGCGTGGCCATGACCACATGCTCCAGCGAATCGCGCGCGTCGCTCTCGGCGTCGATGATGATCATGTCGGGCTGCAGCTGGGCCAGCCTGTCGATCAGGAAGATGTCGGCCGGCAGGGTTGCGATCACGTTGAATCCGCCTTGCAGCAGACCGATGCGCAGGCGGCGCGAGCGCTCCATCAGCGCCAGCGTGCCCTCGTCCGCCGCGTCAGCGCCGGAAAAGTCTGGAGAGATCACAACCAGGCGCAGGGAGTGGGGCGATGTCATGATGGATTTAAAGCAAAATTCGTGCCGTCTTTGCCTGCTTCTCGTGGGGGGCTTGACCGACCCTAGTGCAGTGTTGCACGCTATCTGGAACATAAAAACGCGTCTTTTGCGCCATGGCTGCGTTGCAAATCCGCGCGATACCTGCGGGTATCGCTGTGGTTTGCGCCTTGCCCTGGCCCAAAATCCATCGTTTTTATTTGTCCCATCAAGCATGCAACACTGCACTAGCTTGTCACGGGAAGCCAATCCCGTTGTAATGAGCAGTAATGGCGCTGAACCCGGTGGGGTTTCAAGGGCCGGTATTTTCGGAGTCACCATGAGGCCCCAGCCATGAAATACCCCATGAAATGCCTGTTGGCCCCGCTCTTTTCCTGGGCCCTGGCCTCCTGTGGCGGCGGCGGGGACGGTCCGGCCCCCGCCGCAGTCCAGCCGCTGCTGGCCGCGCTGGCACCGGACTGCGCTGGCGCGCCCTGTGCGGCCGTCGATGCCACGACCTACGCCGGCAGCGGCATCGGCGTCTGGCGCTACCAGAACGGCAGCGGCGGCCCGGCCAGGGTGGATATCAGCATCTCGGGCGTCGCGGCGGGGCAGGTCGCCACGCTGGTGTTCAGCAACGGCTCCGAAGCCGCCGCGAGCGCGCCGGGGCCGGGTAGCTTTGCCGCGCCGATAAGCGCCAGCCCATTGCAGGCGGATCTCTCCGCCATGGCCGGTGCGGCGGGCGGCCCTCGCAGTCAGGCCGATGGCCACCTGCAGATGCAGGAAAGAAACCGGGCGGTCTCGGCCGGGTTGATCCGCATCGGGGCAGTGGCCGGCGCCGCCGGCCCGCCGAGCGGCCGTTTGTCTGCCCTGCCGCGCCTGTCCTTCACGCCCGCCGTCGGCACGAGTCGCTCGTGGACAGACAATTTTCCGGCGGCGCCCGTGGCCTACCCGACAAGCCTGCAGTCGGTGTGCGCCAGCCCCAGCGGCCGCAATGTGCTGTGGTGGGTGGACCCGGGCATTGTTGCCTCGGGCAAGTTCACGGCCGGCGGCTGGTTGGCCGCACTCGGCACCCTGCAGACGGCCTATTGCGGAAATGCCGGGGGCTTGGCCCGGCTCACGGCCCTGCTGGGCGATGTCTGGGGGCCTGCCGCGGCCGGGTTCGGCAATGTGATCCAGGACACGGCCGCCCTGCAGGATGTCAACGTGGTGCTGCTGAATGTTCCCGCCGGCAGCGGCTGGGCCGGGTATTTCTTCAGCGGCAACAACCTGCTCAAGTCCTCATTGGCCAGCTCCAACGAGGCGCTGGCTTTTTTCATCAATGCCGACCAGGTCAAGGCCGACCTCAAATTCGCCAGCTCGGCGCTGCTGCACGAGTCCACCCACATGGTGAACTTCTATCAGCGCTCGCTGGCCAGGGGCGTGATCCACGACACCTGGCTGGAGGAAACCTCGGCCATGATGACCGAGGACATCGTGGTGCCTGCCGTGCTGGGCGGCTATAACGAGACGCTGGGCGGCCGCCTGCCGGCCTATCTGGGCACGGGCGGCAATGTCAGCTACATCAATTGGCCGACGCTGGCCAGTTCGGTTCCCAACTACGCCATCGGCGGCGCATTTGGCGCCTTCCTGAATCGCCGCCATGGCCTGGCGATCTACCAGCAACTGGTCACTTCCTGCAGCGACGGCGTGGCCGCCAATGCCGCATTGACCAGCTATGCCTGCCTGGACGGGTTGATCAAGGCCGGCGGCGGCGGCGGCTTTAGCGAGGAATTTGCGCGTTTTGGCGCCACCGTGTTTGGCCAGCTCCCGGTCACCGGGGCGCCCGCGGCTTACGGCTACCCCGCGACGGCTGCCGGTGCCTATACGCTGCAGGCCAGAGACCTCTCGGCCCTGGCAAAAGTGCCGGCCGCGCCGCTGGCGGCCGGCTATGCCGCCACCTCGCACACCTATCTGCGCGACACCGTTGCCGCCGGAAAAACCACTTATATGCGCAGCGGCGTGACCGTGCCGGCCAATACCACGCTGACGCTGGTGATCCAATGAAGCGGCCGACGCGATTGCACGGGATGGGCCGGCTGCGCCGGGCGCTGCTGCTGGCCTTGCTGGCGCTGGCTGGCTGTGCCAATGGTGCCAGTGACCCGTCCCCCGAAGGCGCTGCCCTTGCCATTTCGGGGCATTTGACGCTGAAGGGCTCGGAGCCGGGCGCGTGGTGGGCGGTCACCGACGACCAGGGGCGGGTCTGGAAAATCACCGCCCCGACGGCCGAACAAATCGCCATCTTTCAGCAGGCGCAAAACCACCGGGTCCGCATCGAGGGCCTGCGGCAGTCCAAGTACCTGAACTTCGAGCAGATACAGCCTTCGCGCGTCACCACGCTGCCCTGAGCCGGCGCGCCCCCCGCAATGCGCAGGGATTCATTTGTGGGCGGTGGACGGCTAATGGCAAGAATCGCGCCAGCTGAAGCGACAGGTCATTGCGCGTAGAATCGTCAGCGCTTCGGGGTGCAGTCCGGCCAGTGATGGCGGGACGGCTGAGATGGTTACACCAAACCCGCGAACTTGAATCGGGTCATGCCGACGTAAGAAGAGCTGTCAGGACAGGGCTTTGCAGCCCCGCCATCACGACTTTCGGAGCACCCTGCCAACGCAGACTCTTGAAGGAATGACGACCATGGACGCCCCTGACACCGCAACGATCTCCGCCCACGAAAGTCCACAAGCGCTCAGCGCCCGCATTGTTGACGGCGTGCTGGCCTTCATGGCCCAGGACGGCGCGAGCGATGAGGCCTTCAACCGGCAGGCCTTGGAGCTGTTTGCGCACCAGTTTGCGCACAATGCACCCTTTCAGCGCTTTTGCCGGCAACGCGGCAAGACGCCGCGCACGGTCAAGTCCTGGCGGGACATTCCGGCCGTGCCCATCAGCGCCTTCAAGGCGCTGAGCCTGACGAGCCAGCCGCCATCCAGCACCGACCGCGTGTTCATGACCAGCGGCACCACGCAGGGTGACGTGAAGGGCAAGCACCATCACCCGACGCTGGCGGTGTACGACGCCTCCATGCGCGCCAATTTCGGCCGGCGCTTCATGCAGGGCCAGGACCGCATCGCCATGGGTATTTTGTTTCCCACCGAAGAGGTCATGCCGAACTCGTCGTTGGCGCACTACCTGGCGCTGGCGCTGCAGACCTTCGGCCTGCCCGGCAGCGGCTACTTCATCGGTCCCGCCGGGCTGGACACGGCGGGCCTGTGCGCGGCGCTGGCGCAGGCCGAGGCCACC
>JBKJKI010000277.1:0-5805 GCA_046597475.1 Polaromonas sp.
TGCGTCCGATAACAGGGCAAATGCCCTGCGGAGGGCGAAAAAGGCCCCAGTGAGCACTAAAAATGACGGAATTTCTGGAGATTGCGCTTGAAATTCCACCATTTGAAAGTTGACCACTTGGTACTCGACGTTGCGGTGAGTTATTCAGACTATCCTTAGGAGAAGATTGAAAATCCGGCGTGGTTCAAATCAATGGGTAACATTTTTTCGAGTGGCCATCGGTTGAGTCATAGGCAAATCATCCAAAATTCACATTGTCCGTGTTACCCAAAAACGTTACTTTTTGAACCACGCCACCATGCACACCACAGCACTCGTTTTGTTTTCAGGCGGCCAAGACTCCACCACCTGCCTGGCGCAGGCGCTATCCAAATACGAACGCGTCGAAACCGTCGCGTTTGACTACGGCCAGCGACACATCGTCGAGCTGCAGGCGCGGCTCAATGTGCTGCGTGAAATCAAGGCGCAGTTTCCGCACTGGGCCAGCAGGTTGGGCGACGACCACATGGTTGACCTGGCCGTGCTGGGGCAGATCAGCGACACATCACTTACCCGCGATGTCGCCTTCAAGATGGAAAGCTCGGGCCTGCCCAACACTTTTGTGCCGGGGCGTAATCTGCTGTTTTTAACGTTGGCTGCAGCACTGGCCTACAGACGTGATCTGCAGGTACTGGTCACGGGCGTTTGCGAGACCGATTTTTCAGGCTACCCCGACTGCCGCGACGACACCATCAAGGCCATGCAGCTGGCGCTGTCGCTGGGCATGGACAAACGCTTTTTGATCGAAACACCGCTGATGTGGATAGACAAGGCCGACACCTGGGCGCTTGCCAAGTCGCTAGGCGGTCAGGCGCTGGTTGATTTGATTGTTGAGCATACGCATACCTGCTATCTGGGGGACAGGCTGCATCGCCATGCCTGGGGTTACGGCTGTGGCACCTGCCCAGCCTGTGAGTTACGGGCCAAGGGATTCGACGGGTTTCGAAAGCGTTGAGCGCTCTGCTGTGCGCTGGGCCCGCACCCATAAAAGCTGTGAAACTTTAGGTGCTTGCCTCCTTCTGTTTTATCCAAAAGCGCCTCCAAATCTGGTTTCGAGATGATTTTTTAGAGTGTTTTAGGCCTCAAGCCCAATCAAAACCTGCGCGAGTAGCTACTAAATAAATAGCAAATCGCACTTGATATATGCACCGGGAAGCGTTGCTAAGTGTTCCGGAAATAGCTGACCATCCTCGCTGGTGTTGCTACGCCACAGGTAAGGGCACGCTAATCGAACCACCGTTTTTGACCAGAAGCTGTCATACGTGAAATTAGCACGGATGTCTGTATCTGGCAGCAAGCTGCCCCTCGGTTTGGCATCTCTATAGCAGTCATTAATTGCCAAAAATGGATCGAAATCAACATTTAAAGTAAGTTAAGTTCAAGCCATCATTGATCACGCCGCACCGGCTGAGAGAAGTGCTTTTCCCCCTTGCAGCGACTCGATCAACGGACAGGAGACCTTTCCTTTCGTTGCATGGCAGGCAAGCACAAGACCGGAAAGAGCAGCCTCCATAAGTGCTAAATCTGCCTGTTTCTCGCGCACATCCTTGAGCTTGTGCTCGGCCAAGCTGCTGGCCTCCTCGCAGTGAGTGCCATCCTCCAGGCGCAGCAACTCAGCGATCTCGTCCAGACTGAACCCCAGCCGCTGTGCTGATTTCACGAAGCGCACCCTCGTCACATCCGACTCGCCATAACGGCGAATGCTGCCGTAAGGTTTGTCCGGCTCCGGCAACAAGCCCTTTCGTTGATAAAACCGTATCGTCTCTAAATTGACCCCAGCTGCTTTAGCAAAGACGCCGATGGTAAAGTTTTTAAGTTTGTTTTCCATATCGCTTGACTCCGTACATGACTACGGAAGTAAGCTTACGATATTCCAAAGGATTTGAAAAGGTAAACGTATGACTGAACCACAAAACGGACGCGGTGCTCTTGTCACCGGCGGACTGGCCGCCGTGCTTGCTTCCACCTGCTGCCTGGGGCCGCTGGTTCTTGTTGGACTCGGCTTTAGTGGAGCCTGGATCGGAAACCTGACCGTGCTGGAGCCATATCGACCGATTTTCATAGGCGCGGCACTGGTCGCTCTTTTCTTCGCCTGGCGGCGTATTTTCCGTCCGGTCGATGTCTGCAAACCGGGCGAGGTCTGCGCTATCCCCCGTGTCCGCCACGCCTACAAACTCATCTTCTGGGTCGTGTCCGTTTTGGTTCTGATCGCGCTCGGATTCCCTTATGTCCTTCCCTTGTTCTACTAACCCGGAGTTCGCTATGAAAAAACTGTTTGCCATCCTCGCACTCGCTGCCATTTCCACCCCAATTTGGGCCGCCAGTCAAACCGTCACGCTGTCGGTGCCCGGCATGACCTGTGCTGCCTGTCCAATCACTGTCAAGAAAGCGCTCTCCAAGGTTGAGGGCGTGAGCAAGACCAATGTGACATTCGAGAAGCGCGAAGCCGTCATCACTTTCGATGATGGCAAAACAAGTGTCCAGAAGCTGACCCAAGCGACGGAGAACGCCGGCTATCCGTCTAGCGTCAAACGCTAAACGCTAAACGATTCGATCTCAACCTGGAGACACTCCATGCCATTACTTGATTCCATCGGCAACAAAGCGGGCGGCCTCGGCAGCATCGTGTCTGCTATGGGTTGCGGCGCCTGTTTTCCTGCGCTCGCGAGCTTCGGAAGCGCCATCGGGCTGGGTTTTTTGAGCCAGTACGAAGGCTTGTTCATCACGGTACTTCTACCGCTTTTCGCTGGACTGGCTCTGCTGGCCAACGCGTTGGGATGGCTCAGGCATCGCCAGTGGCATCGCAGCGTACTAGGCATGATCGGGCCAACAATTGTGCTGATCGCCACCTTCACGATGGCGGAAAAACTCCTCTACGTCGGCCTGGCAATGATGGTAAGCGTGTCAATCTGGGATTTCTTCTCGCCAGCCAATCGCCGCTGCGGGCCAGACGGCTGCGCCCTACCCGCCAAACAGGGTTGACGGCATGGGCCGCCAACGCATCACAAACGCAACGAAAAAATGAAAGTCCTATGACCCAATTGAGCATTACCGGTATGACCTGCGATTCATGCGCGACACACGTGAAAGAAGCGCTGGAAAAAGTGCCGGGCGTGCGCTCGGCGGTTGTGTCCTACTCGCAGGGCACGGCGCAACTCGCCTTTGAACAGGGCACGCCGTTGGACGCGCTCACGGCCGCCGTGGCCGGACTCGGCTATCGCGCCACGCTCTTTGACACGCCGCCGGCGGAAAAGCAGGCTGGACTGCTCGATAAGGCACTGGGATGGCTGGGCGGCAAAGACAAATTCGGCGGCAGTGAAAATGCACTGCATATCGCCGTCATCGGCAGCGGAGGGGCCGCGATGGCAGCAGCGCTCAAAGCCGTTGAGCAAGGTGCGCGCGTCACGCTTATCGAGCACGGCACTATCGGCGGCACCTGCGTCAACGTTGGCTGCGTGCCATCGAAGATCATGATCCGCGCCGCGCACATAGCCCACCTGCGCCGCGAAAGTCCGTTCGATGGTGGCATCGCGGCGACCGATCCAGCGATTGACCGAGCAAAACTACTGGCACAGCAGCAGGCGCGCGTCGATGAGCTGCGGCACGCCAAGTACGAAGGCATCCTACACAGCACTCCGGCGATTACCGTGCTACGCGGCGACGCCCGTTTCAAGAACGACCACACCCTGATCGTCAGCCTGAATGAAGGCGGCGAGCAAACAGTAGCGTTCGACCGCTGCCTGATAGCTACCGGAGCCAGTCCAGCTGTGCCTTCGATCCCTGGTCTAAAGGAGACACCATACTGGACCTCAACTGAAGCGTTGGTGAGTGAAACAATTCCGCCCCGACTCGCGGTGATCGGCTCATCGGTAGTGGCCTTAGAGCTGGCGCAAGCATTCGCCAGGCTAGGCAGCAAGGTGACTATCCTGGCGCGCAACACGCTTTTTTCCCAGGAAGACCCAGCTATCGGCGAAGCTGTCACAGCTGCGTTCCGCGCCGAGCATATCGAGGTGCTGGAACATACTCAAGCCAGCGAGGTCGCCCACTTGAACGGTGAATTCATACTCACTACCGGCCAAGGTGAGCTGCGAGCCGACAAGCTGCTCGTCGCCACCGGTCGAGCGCACAATACCCGCGGCTTGGCGCTGGAGGAGTCAGGCGTCGCGGTCAACGGACAAGGCGCCGTCGTCATAGACAAGGCCATGCGCACCAATAGCCCGCATATCTACGCCGCTGGCGACTGTACCGACCAGCCGCAATTCGTCTATGTCGCGGCGGCGGCAGGCACGCGCGCAGCGGTCAACATGACCGGTGGCGACGCCGCGCTCGACCTGACCGCCATGCCAGCGGTGGTCTTCACCGACCCACAGGTTGCCACGGTGGGCCTATCCGAGGCAGAGGCACAGCTCAAGGGCATCAAGACTGATAGCCGCACGCTCAGCCTCGACAACGTACCGCGTGCGCTGGCCAACTTTGACACCCGTGGCTTTATCAAATTGGTAGCGGATGTGGCAAGTGGGCGACTCATTGGGGTGCAGGCGGTGGCACCGGAAGCGGGCGAGTTGATCCAAACGGCGGTGATGGCGATTCGGGCGCAGATGACCGTACAAGATCTGGCCAATACCTTATTCCCCTACCTGACCATGGTCGAAGGCTTGAAGTTGTGCGCCCAAACTTTTACCAAGGACGTGAAGCAGCTTTCCTGCTGTGCGGGATAAGGAAGGATTTGACCGATGAACGCCTACACAATCTCTAAGCTGGCCAGTGAGGCCGGTGTCAGCGTTCGTACCAACGGCGTATCGCCACCTGTCCCCAGCTGGTGCGAATACACATGGGGTGTTCTGGCGGTGCTGACGTGCCCCTGCCATTTGCCACTACTCGCTGCCGTGCTCGCCGGCGCAAGCGTTGGGGCTTTTGTCGGCGACCACTGGGGCGTTGCAGCCCTGGCACTGACTGGGCTGTTTGTCCTGTCAGTAACCAGAGTGCTGCGGGTCTTCGGCGGAAGGGAATAAGCGCTATCCTGGCCTGTGATTCAGGCCCAACCAGACTCAGGAGAAACAAAAATGACCCAGCAATACGACCTTGTTGTCATCGGCACCGGAACCGGCGCCACGGGCGCAGCTTCCCGCTGCGGGGCGGCCGGATGGCGCGTCGCAGTCATCGACCATCTGCCCTTTGGTGGCACCTGCGCGTTGCGTGGTTGCGACCCGAAAAAGGTACTGGTCGGCGCAGTCGAAGCGATCGACCATGCCCGCCGCATGCAAGGGCACGGACTTTCTGGTGGAGAGCCGGCCCTAGCATGGAGCGATCTCATGAGGTTCAAACGCAGCTTCACCGAGCCCGTGCCGGCGATGAAGGAGAAGAGCTTCGCGAAAAATGGCATCGACGCCTATCACGGACGCGCCAAATTCTGCGGGCCGCGTTCGGTCGAGGTTGACGGTGAGGTGCTCGAAGGTCGTTTCGTTCTGATCGCGGTTGGCTCAGTGCCGATGCACCTGGGCATTGCCGGTGAGGAACACGTCGTCACCAGCACTGATTTCCTCGAGCTCGATCACTTGCCGAAGCGGATCGTCCTGCTCGGTGGTGGTTTCATCGCCGCCGAGTTCGCCAACATTGCTGCGCAGGCCGGCGCGCAGGTGACGGTGCTCGAGCAGATGGATCGCATGCTTGCGCCGTTCGACCCCGACCTGGTCGGCTGGCTGATGAAGAAATTCATCGAAGTCGGAATTGACGTGCGGCTCCAGACGCGCGTGACCGCCGTCGACA
>JBKJKI010000051.1:0-16238 GCA_046597475.1 Polaromonas sp.
CAGGATTGCTCCCGTGCTGCCGTTCGACTTGCATGTGTAAGGCATGCCGCCAGCGTTCAATCTGAGCCAGGATCAAACTCTATAGTTTAATCACTGCAATAATTTTCAACTCCACGCGTCCAGCCTAAACCAAACACGCGAAGAAAACTCATAAAAACGGAATTGAAGAGAACTCATTAATGAGTCCACTTTTTCTATCTCCATGAGCGTTTAAGGTCCAAAAGACCTGGCTGGTTGACTTTCGTCAACTTCGCCTGGCAATCGCCTTCAAACGCCCATACTTATCGGCTGTAAATTTTTAATGATCCTGACCTCACTCACAGCTCTTAACTGCTTCGTTTCGGTCGCTAGCTGTAATCAGCTGAGCCTCAAATTATATACCGGCTTTTGAAGCCGGGTCAACTTTAATTTGACTTTTTTTCTGCCTCCTGACTGTTGAACAATCAGCACTTTCGTTTTCAGCAGAGCCTTGAATTCTATACCGTTTTTTGCAATCCGGTCAAACTTTTCAAGTTCTTTTTTCTGCCGTCTTGCTGCTTTCGCGGCCCTTGCGCTCCGTCTTCACGAAGCGCGCTGTTTTCAGCAGAGGCCGAACTATAGCACGCCTGTTTCAGGGTTTTCCCTCATTCTCAAAACTCTTTTTATTTACGCCCCGGTGGCAAATCAGTGCAGGAACCATGGGCCACTTCTGCCGCCATGCCGATGCTTTCGCCCAGCGTCGGGTGCGGATGGATGGTCTTGCCGATGTCCACTGCGTCGGCGCCCATCTCGATCGCTAGTGCAATCTCGCCAATCATGTCGCCCGCGTGGGTGCCGACCATGCCGCCACCCAGGATCTTGCCGTGGCCGTGTGCCTCCGGGCTGTCGTCGAACAGCAGCTTGGTGATGCCTTCGTCGCGGCCGTTGGCAATCGCGCGTCCGGAAGCCGTCCAGGGGAACAGGCCCTTCTTGACCTTGATGCCCTGCGCCTTGGCCTGGTCTTCGGTCAGGCCCACCCATGCCACCTCGGGGTCGGTGTAGGCCACGCTCGGGATCACGCGGGCGTTGAAGGCGGCGCTGGCCAGTTCCTTGTTGCCTTGCAGTTCTCCCGCAATCACTTCGGCCGCCACATGCGCCTCGTGCACTGCCTTGTGCGCCAGCATGGGCTGGCCGACGATGTCACCGATGGCGAAGATGTGCGGCACGTTGGTGCGCATCTGGATATCGACCGGGATGAAGCCGCGGTCGGTCACGGCCACGCCAGCCTTCTCTAGAGCGATCTTCTTGCCGTTGGGCGTGCGGCCCACGGCCTGCAGCACCAGGTCGTAGGTCTGCGGCGCGGGCGCGCTGCCACCCTCTTCGGCAGGTGCAAAAGTCACCTCAATGCCGTCCGGCGTGGCCTTGGCCCCGACCGTCTTGGTCTTGAGCATGATGTTGTCAAAGCGCGGTGCGTTCATCTTCTGCCATACCTTGACCAGGTCACGGTCGGCACCCTGCATCAGTCCGTCCAGCATTTCCACCACGTCGAGCCGCGCCCCCAGTGTGCTGTAAACCGTTCCCATTTCCAGTCCGATAATTCCGCCGCCCAGAATAAGCATGCGCTTGGGAACTTCCTTGAGCTCCAGCGCGCCGGTGCTGTCTACAACGCGCGGGTCTTCGGGCATGAAGGGCAGGCGAACAGCTTGCGAACCGGCGGCAATGATGCAGTTTTTAAAAGCGATGGTTTGTTTCTTGCCGGTTTTGTCTTGCGAAGTTCCACTGGTTTCCTCAACCTCAAGGTGGTTGGCGCCGACAAAAGCGCCATAACCGCGCACCACCGTCACCTTGCGCATTTTGGCCATTGCAGCCAGACCGCCGGTCAGCTTGCCAACAACCTTTTCCTTATGGCCGCGCAGCTTGCCAATGTTGACGCTGGGAGCGCCAAAGTCCACGCCCAGGCTCGCCATGTGGCTGACTTCATCCATGACGGCGGCCACATGGAGCAGCGCCTTGGATGGAATGCAGCCTACGTTCAGGCAAACGCCGCCCAGCGCGGCATAGCGCTCGACCAGGACAACCTTCAGACCCAGGTCGGCGGCGCGGAAGGCGGCGGAATAGCCGCCAGGGCCAGCGCCCAGCACCAGCAGGTCGCACTCAAGCTCGGCCGTGCCGCTGAAGCTGGCGGCAGGCGCAGGCACTGCAGGCGAAGTCGCTACGTTATTAATAGCTGCTTGCGCCCGCACATCCTGGGTTACAGGCTTGTTTGACTGAATAATCGGCGAAACAGGCGCTGCGCCTTCGGCTTGCAGCATCAGCACGACGGAGCCCTGCTTGACCTTGTCGCCCAGCTTGACCTTGAGCTCCTTGACCACGCCGCCCTGCGACGACGGGATTTCCATCGACGCCTTGTCGCTTTCAACCGTGATCAGGCTCTGCTCGGCCCTGATGGAATCGCCGGCCTTGACCAGCACTTCAATCACGGTCACTTCATCAAAGTCGCCAATGTCCGGTACCTTGATCTCAATCAGACTTGTAGTTGCGCTCATTGGGAGGCTTTCAATTTGAGGGTAAATACATCAATTGGTCCGCCAGAATTCTTGTCGAACTCGCAGCCCGCGTTCATCCCGGCCATGACAACTTCACGCACCGTCTTGGCCTTGTCCCAGCAGGCATGCATGGCTCCGAGCGCGAAGCTGCGGCCGGAACCTATGCCCCAAAACTCCTTGAACTCAAACACTTCGCGGTAGCTGTACAGGCCGTAGATCCCGCTGGCGTTGGCGACCACCACCGTGAACTGGCTGGACTCATAGGGATCGTTGTCGTCTTCCTTGGTCTGAAGGAAAAACGTTTCTTTCAGCATGGGATGCAGTTTGACAAAGGTGTCAAATACCTCGTCCCGGGAGCCCAACCGGAGCTGATCCTTTGGCAGCGCGGCCATGGCTTTGCGCAACACGGGAAAGTGCGCTACCGTGCCCGCCATGCCGACATAGCTCATGCCTGCGGGTGCGTCGACCTTGAATATCTTGCTGTTGGCCTCAAAACGGTGACTCAGACGCGTATCACCAAAGGTCACCAGCGTGTCGGCCGCCATGGCGACCTGCCCGGCTTTTTTTGCCACCACCAAAGTGGTCATAAGAAGACGCGGCGGAAATCCGCCAGAACCTGGCCCAGATAGGCGTTGAAGCGCGCAGCCGCAGCGCCATCGATCACGCGGTGATCCCAGCTCAGGGACATCGGCTGCATCAGGCGCGGCTGAAAGGCCTTGCCATCCCAGACCGGTTCCATGCGGCTTTTGCAGACACCCAGAATCGCAACTTCCGGCGCGTTGATGATGGGCGTGAAGTAACGCCCGCCAATCCCGCCCAGCGACGAAATGGTGAAGCAGGCACCCTGCATGTCGGCCGGGCTCAGCCTGCCGTCTCGCGCCTTTTTGGCCAGCTCGCCCATTTCCTGCGAGATCTGGATGATGCCTTTCTTGTCGGCATCCTTGATCACCGGCACCACCAGGCCATTGGGCGTGTCCGCCGCAAACGCCACGTTGTAATACTGCTTGAGCACCAGCTGGTCTCCGTCAAGCGATGCATTGAACTGCGGAAACTTCTTCAGCGCGGCCACCGAAGCCTTGATCAGGAAGGCCAGCATGGTGATCTTGACGCCCGACTTTTCGTTTTCCTTGTTCATCTGGACGCGGAAGGCTTCCAGTTCCGTGATATCGGCATCGTCATGGTTGCAAACGTGCGGAATCATCACCCAGTTGCGATGCAGGTTGGCGCCGCTGATCTTCTTGATGCGCGACAGGTCCTGACGCTCGACCGGACCGAACTTGGTGAAATCGACCTTGGGCCAGGGCAGCAGGCCCAGGGCTTCGCCACCGCCCGACGCGGCTGGCGCTTTGGCGGCTTGGGCCTGGGTTCGGGTGTCGCCAGCCATGACGGCCCTGGTGAAGCCCTGCACGTCGTCCAGCGTGATGCGGCCCTTGGGACCGGAGCCCTTCAGCTCAGCCAGCGGCACACCCAGTTCGCGGGCAAATTTGCGCACCGAGGGCGACGCATGCGGCAAAGCGCCTTGCGGCGCTGCCGCAGGTTCATGCGCTGGCAGGGGCGCGGCCGTTGCGGTAGCGACTGGCGCCACGGGTGCTGGCACCGAGGCTCGCGCGGCAGCAGGAGCAGATGCGGCCTGAACGGCTGGCGCAGTTGCGGGAGAGGCCGCCACGCCCTCGAGGATGGCCAACAGGTCACCAATGTTGACGGTATCGCCCAGTTTGACCTTCAGTTCCTTGAGCACGCCGGCGGCGGACGATGGAATCTCCATCGAAGCTTTGTCAGACTCCACGGTCACCAGGGACTGCTCGACCTTGATGGCGTCGCCGACCTTGACCAGCACCTCGATCACAACCACGTCCTTGAAGTCGCCAATGTCGGGCACGCGCACTTCAACCGGGCCTGCGGCGACAGCGGGGACCGGCGCAGCAGCGCCGGCCGTTGCGCTGGCTGCAGGAACGGGTGCGGGTGCGGCTGCCGGTGCAGCCGCTGGAGCGACGGCTTCAGCCCCCGCCACGTCCAGCGTCAAAACGACCGAGCCCTGCCTGACCTTGTCGTCAAGCTTGACCTTGATCTCCTTGACAATCCCCGAGTGGCTTGACGGAATCTCCATTGACGCCTTGTCGGACTCCACGGTGATCAAAGACTGCTCGGCGGTCACGGAATCGCCCGGCTTGACCAGCAATTCAATCACGGTTACTTCGTCAAAATCCCCGATATCAGGAACTTGAATATCTACCAATGCCATGTTGTTGTCTCCCTTTGCTTGCGTCTTGAACCTGAATTTTTACGTCAAGCGTAAAGCGGATTGATCTTGTCAGCATTGATGCCGTATTTCTGGATAGCCTCTGCCACCTTGGCGACCGGCACTGTGCCCTCTTCGCTGAGAGCCTTCAGGGCAGCAACCACAATGTAATGGCGGTTGATTTCAAAATGTTCGCGCAGCTTGCTGCGGAAGTCGCTCCTGCCAAAGCCATCGGTTCCCAGCACCTTGTAGGTCCGCCCTTTGGGTATGTAGGAGCGGATCTGCTCGGCATAGGCCTTCATATAGTCTGTCGACGCCACCACCGGCCCGGCGTACGCTTCAAGCTGTTCGCTCACGAAGGACGCACGCGGTTGTTCGGTCGGATGCAGCAGGTTCCAGCGTTCGGCACTCTGGCCATCACGTGCCAATTCGTTGAAGCTCGGGCAGCTCCACACATTGGCAGCCACGCCCCATTCTTTTTCAAGCAGTTCCTGCGCGGCAATCGATTCGCGCAAGATGGTGCCCGAACCCAGCAGCTGCACGGTGGGCGCCAGCTTGGGGCCTTCCTTGCAAAGATACATGCCCTTGATGATCTGCTCTTCGGTGCCGGGCTTCAGGCCAGGCATGGCGTAGTTTTCATTGAGCAGCGTGATGTAGAAATACACGTTGTCCTGCTTTTCAACCATGCGTTTGAGGCCGTGGTGCAGGATGACGCCCACTTCATGCGCGTAGGTCGGGTCGTAGCTGATGCAGTTCGGGATCGTGCCCGCCAGGATGTGACTGTGACCGTCCTCATGCTGCAGCCCTTCGCCGTTGAGCGTGGTGCGGCCGGAGGTGCCACCCAGCAGGAAACCGCGTGCCTGCATGTCGCCCGCCGCCCAAGCCAGGTCGCCCACTCGCTGAAAACCGAACATCGAGTAGTACACATAAAACGGGACCATGATCCGGTTGTTGGTACTGTAGGACGTGGCCGCGGCAATCCAGCTGCTCATGCCGCCGGCTTCGTTGATGCCTTCCTGCAGGATCTGGCCCTTTTTATCTTCCTTGTAGTACATCACCTGGTCTTTATCGACAGGGGTGTACTGCTGGCCGGCGGGGTTATAGATGCCGATCTGGCGGAACAGGCCTTCCATGCCGAAAGTGCGGGCTTCGTCGACCAGAATGGGAACCACACGCGGACCGAGCGCCTGGTCACGCAGCAACTGGGTAAGGAAACGCACATAAGCCTGCGTGGTCGAGATTTCGCGACCTTCGGCCGTGGGCTCCATCACCGCCTTGAAAGTTTCAATGGCCGGCACGGTGAAGTTCTCGTCTGCCTTGGTGCGGCGGTGCGGCAGATAGCCGCCCAGGGCCTTGCGACGCTCGTGCAGGTATTGCATTTCAGGCGTGTCGTCGGCAGGTTTGTAAAACGGCAGCTCAGCCAGCTGGCTGTCTGGAATCGGGATGTTGAAGCGGTCGCGGAACAGCTTGATGTCCTCGTCGCCCAGTTTTTTCGTCTGGTGGACGTTGTTCTTGCCCTCGCCAATCTTGCCCATGCCAAAACCCTTGACGGTCTTGACCAGCAGCACGGTCGGCTGGCCGGTGTGCTTGACCGCCGAATGAAAGGCGGCATAGACCTTTTGCGAATCATGGCCGCCGCGGGTCAGATTCCAGATGTCGTCGTCGCTCAGTTTGGCGACCATCTCCAGCGTGCGCGGGCCACGGCCAAAGAAATGCTTGCGCACATAGGCGCCGTCGTTGGCCTTGAAGGACTGGTAGTCGCCGTCGTTGCACTCCATCATGATCTTGCGCAAGGCGCCGTCCTTGTCGCGCGCCAGCAGCGGATCCCAGCCACTGCCCCAGATCAGCTTGATGGCGTTCCAGGCAGCGCCCCGGAATTCGCCTTCCAGTTCCTGGATGATCTTGCCGTTGCCGCGCACCGGGCCATCGAGCCGCTGCAGGTTGCAGTTGATAACGAACACCAGGTTATCGAGCTTCTCGCGCGACGCCAGGCCAATGGCGCCCAGCGATTCAACCTCGTCCATTTCACCGTCACCCAGAAATACCCACACCTTGCGGTTTTCGGTATTGGCAATGCCGCGCGCATGCAGATACTTGAGAAAACGGGCCTGGTAAATCGCCATCAGCGGCCCAAGCCCCATCGAAACGGTAGGGAATTGCCAGAAATTGGGCATCAGCTTGGGATGCGGATAGCTCGACAGCCCCTTGCCATCGACTTCCTGGCGGAAGTTGAGCAACTGCTCTTCAGTCAGGCGGCCTTCCAGGTAGGCGCGCGCATAGACGCCGGGCGACACATGGCCCTGGATATAGAGGCAGTCGCCGCCGTGATTTTCGTTTTCGGCATGCCAGAAATGATTGAAGCCTGCGCCAAACAGGCTGGCAAGCGATGCAAACGACCCGATATGGCCGCCGAGATCACCACCATCGGCGGGATGTAAACGGTTGGCCTTGACCACCATGATCATCGCGTTCCAGCGCATATAGGCGCGCAGCCGCTGCTCGATGATCAGGTTGCCGGGCGAACGCTCTTCCTGGTCGGTCTCGATCGTGTTCACATAGCCGGTGTTGGCCGAGAAAGGCATGTCGATGCTGTTCTGGCGGGCATGTTCAAGCAGTTGCTCAAGCAGGAAGTGGGCGCGCTCCGGGCCTTCGCTTTCAATCACCGCCGACAGCGCATCCATCCATTCGCGGGTTTCCTGTGCGTCTTTGTCGGGTGCCTCCTGGGTTGCTGCACGTAAATCGGTGCTAGCGGCTGGGTTTGTCTCATTCGGATTGGCGGCCATCTGTTGTCTCCTGGGTAACGCTTGTTGACCCGCATCGAAGCCGCGTAAGCCCCGTGCGAGTGTGTCTTCATTGCGTGTTTTAAACGCAATTTAGGTTCGATTCTCTAGTTTCTCATAAATATCTTGAAATTTCAAATCATGCCTATTGATTTCATATTACAAAAAAAACAATCAAGGCGCCACGCCATCCATGGACAGGCTGACACTGCATTGACGGCATGAAAGAAGAACAAAGGCACAAAGGCGATCACCAGGCGGTATCTCCCTTAAACTGTGCCTCCCCTCTATGTCCGAACAATCCCCTCCCTCCATATTGGAAGCCGCCGCGCCTTCGCTTCCGCTGGCCCTGTGGCGTCGCTGGTGGCGCAGGCAGTCGCCCTCCCGGCAAGACCGTTTCATCACTTTGGGCCCCCTGCTCGCCGTGATGCTCTTCCTTGCCGCGGTCATTGCTGCTTTCGGCTACCTTCGTATCGAGGAAATAGACCGGGAACAGCAAGCGGTTACCCGCGACGTGGAGTACGCCCAGCAACGCTTGCGGCTGCGCTTGCTGGAGCGCCAGGAGCAACTGATGCGCATTGGCCGTGACATCTCCAACAAAGAGATCGACTCGGACGAGTTCATCAGTCAGGCCGAGTCACTCGTCAACCAGTTCCCCGAGCTGATGGCCGTTAGCTGGGTAGACAGCAAGCGGCGCGTCAAGGCCTCTTATGTCTCGCCAAGCGCGAATGCCGGCCAGGTGCGCGCCGCCGGCGAGCAACTCAGGGTGGGCGAGACCGACGGCACCTTTGGCCTGGCGCGAGACCTGCGGCAACCTGTTTACTCCCGTCCGCTGATTGGCAAAGAAAGCAATGGCTACAACGCCCCTACCCTGCAGTTGCAGGTGCCGCTGGATGACCAGGGCAAATTTTCCGGTGTCATCATGGGTGAATACTCGATTGACGGCCTGCTGCGTTTTGGCGTGCCAACCGAGGTCACGGCCAAGTACGCCGTCGCGCTGATTGACGACAACCAGCTGGTGCTGGCCGGCAACCTGCCCCCTGCGCGCAAAGGTGCGGCGCGCCTCTTGCCATGGTCTGAAGGTGCGGCCAAATACGAGATTCCGGTTTCTCCCGTTGGCAACGGCCTGCTGATACGCGCCGAGGGTTACCGCGCCTCTCTGGGCGTGGTGGGCAGCGGCTTTTTCTGGCTGGTCAGCGCCCTGAGCGCCCTGACCGTCTGGATGCTGCTGGGCACCTGGCGCCATACCCGCCGCCGGGTACAGGCACAACAGGCACTGATTTCAGAAACCAATTTTCGCCGCGCAATGGAAAACTCCATGCTTACCGGCATGCGCGCGCTGGACCTGCAGGGCCGGATCAGCTATGTCAATCCGGCTTTCTGCCAGATGACGGGACTGAGCGAGGGCGAGCTGGTGGGCAGTACTGCGCCCTTCCCCCACTGGCCTGAGTCGGAGCTCGATACGCTGATGGCCCGACTGGATGACGAGTTGCATGGCAGAACGCCACCGGGCGGATTCGAAGTCCGGGTCAAACGCAAGAACGGCGAGATCTTTGATGCCCGCATGTATGTCTCGCCCCTGATCGATCCGCGCGGCCAGCAAACCGGCTGGATGACATCCATGACCGACATCACCGAGCCCAAGCGCATTCGCGAAGAGCTGTCGGCCTCTTACGAGCGCTTCACCACGGTGCTCGAAGGTCTGGATGCGGCCGTTTCCGTGGCGCCGCTGGGCACTGAAGAGCTGTTGTTTGCCAACAAGTTGTACCGGTCCTGGTTTGGCGGAGAGGTCTCCGGGCACCTCAACCTGATTGCCCAGGCCGGCGTACCCGCTGTCGCGCCTACGGCGGACGCGCTCGACGCGGTGGACAGTCTTGCCGGCTTTCCCACCGACACACTGACCGCCGCCCAGACCGCCAACGCCGAGATTTTTGTGCCCGAACTCGCGAAATGGCTGGAGGTGCGCTCGCGCTACCTGACCTGGGTGGACGGCCGTCTCGCGCAGATGGTGATTGCCACCGACATCACGCCGCGCCGCCACGCCGAAGAGCAGGCGGCCCAGCAAAACGAGCGCGCCCAGACCGCCAGCCGACTCATTACCATGGGTGAAATGGCGTCAAGCGTGGCCCACGAACTCAACCAGCCGCTGACCGCGATCAACAACTACTGCAACGGCATGGTTTCACGCATCAAGGGCCAGCAAATCAGCAACGAAGACTTGCTGGTCGCCCTCGAAAAAACGGCGAAGCAGGCCTGGCGTGCCGGCCAGATCATCCAGCGTATCCGGTCCTTCGTGAAGCGCAGCGAACCCAACCGGGCCTACTCGGATGTGGCCACGATGGTCAGCAATGCCATGGAACTGGCCGAGATCGAGCTCAGGCGCCACCATGTGCGGCTGAGCCATTACATCGCGGCCCGCCTGCCAAAGATCATGGTGGATCCGATCCTCATTGAGCAGGTACTGATCAACCTGATGAAAAATGCCGCCGAATCAATTGCCCAGGCGCAGCGGTTCACGGCGCAGCGCAGCGTTGAATTACGCGTGGTGCCCAAAACCATCGACGGCCAGCAGGTGGTGGAATTCTCTGTCTCGGACTCGGGGCGCGGCCTGTCCCCCGAGGTCATGTCCCGCCTCTTCGAAGCCTTCTATTCCACCAAGGCTGAAGGCATGGGAATTGGCCTGAAACTTTGCCGCAGCATTGTTGAATCGCACCAGGGAAGACTGGAGGCGGTGAACCTCTACAATAGCGACGAAGTTGTCGGGTGCCGGTTTACCTTCTGGATTCCTGTAGCACCCCTGTTTTCAACGGCTGCACCTGCTACGGATAACGTAGCGACCAAGGATGCGGACGCTCATTGAAAACGATTCAAAAGTTCACTGACAAAAGTTTACGAAGAAAGTACGGCATGAGCTTGATTCCCAAAAAAGGTACGGTCTACGTCATTGATGACGACGAGGGCGTGCGCGACTCCCTGCAATGGTTGCTCGAAGGCAAGGATTACCGCGTGCGCTGCTTCGACTCCGCCGAAACCTTTTTGAGCCGCTACGACGCGCGCGAAGTGGCCTGCCTGATCGTCGACATCCGCATGGGGGGCATGACCGGACTTGAGCTGCAGGACCGCCTGGTCGAGCGCAAGTCGCCGCTGCCCATTGTCTTCATCACCGGTCACGGCGACGTGCCCATGGCCGTGGACACCATGAAAAAAGGGGCCATGGATTTCATCCAGAAACCCTTCCAGGAAGGCGCTCTTCTCAGCCTGGTCGAGCGCATGCTGGAGCAGGCCAAGGACGCGTTCAGCGACCACCAGCAATCCGCCAGCCGCGACGCCCTGCTCGCCAAGCTCACCTCGCGTGAAGCGCAGGTGCTTGAGCGCATCGTCGCAGGCCGCCTGAACAAGCAGATCGCCGACGACCTGGGCATCAGCATCAAGACGGTGGAAGCGCACCGCGCCAACATCATGGAAAAACTCAACGCCAACACCGTGGCCGATCTGCTCAAGATTGCGCTGGGCTCCAGCGCCCCGAAAGTCTGATTCTTTAGCCGCTATATCTTTGATAGCTGCTCGTGCCCGTAGTTATTGAACTAGCGGGCATTTTTACTTGAAAACTCAAAATGACGGCTCAACTCATCGACGGCAATGCCCTTTCCAGACAACTGCGCACTGAAGTTGCCCAGCGTGCAGCGGCCTTGCGCGCCCGCGGCATCATTCCGGGTCTGGCGGTGGTATTGGTCGGTGAAAATCCCGCCAGCCAGGTGTACGTGCGCAACAAGGTCAAGGCTTGCGAGGACAACGGCCTGCATTCTGTGCTGGAGCGCTACCCGCCGACGCTGACAGAAGCCGAATTGCTCGCCCGCGTGGACGCCCTGAACCACGACCCGGCGATTCACGGCATCCTCGTGCAGCTTCCCTTGCCGCCGCACATCGATGCGCAAAAAGTCATTGAAGCCATTTCACCTGTCAAGGACGTTGACGGCTTTCATGTGGCCAGTGCCGGTGCGCTGATGGTCGGCCAGCCAGGTTTCTGGCCCTGCACGCCCTACGGCTGCATGAAGATGCTGGAGAGCATTGGCTACGAGCTGCGCGGCAAGCATGCCGTGGTCATTGGCCGCAGCAATATCGTCGGCAAACCCATGGCGCTAATGCTGCTGCAGAAAAATGCCACTGTAACTATTTGCCACAGCGCCACTCAAAACCTCAAGGCCATGACCTTGCAGGCCGACGTGATCGTCGCGGCAGTCGGCAAGGAAAAGGTGCTAACAGCCGATATGGTCAAACCCGGTGCGGTGGTGATCGACGTCGGCATGAACCGCAATGAAGAAGGAAAGCTGTGCGGCGATGTCGATTTCGAGGCGGTCAAGGAAGTGGCCGGCTACATCACGCCAGTGCCCGGCGGCGTCGGCCCCATGACCATCACCATGCTGCTGGTGAACACCCTCGAGGCGGCCGAACGCGGCTAGGAAAACTCAGGTGCCGAGGCAGGCGGGCGAGCCCGGCCTGCTTCGGCCTGGCGGCTCAAGGGCGTGAGGTCAGCCGCCAGAAAGTAAGGGCGGCGCACAACCACTGCCCCAGGTACATCGCGCTTCCCAGACCATGCCAGAACTTGAGGTCACCCCCCAGGGCCCTGGCGTTGACGATGCGTGGCGCGACGCCAAACTCCACCAGCAAGGTGAGCAACAGCCCTGCCACCACGAACTTCATGGCAGCGCTCACATGTTTCGCCAGGACGGCCTCATCCCGCTTGTTGAAAACCATCAGCAGCAGCATGGCGCAGCCTGCGCTGAGCCAGGTTTGCGCGGTAAAAAGCCGGGCAGCCAGCGCCCCGGCAGCCGCGGGGCTTTCCATCTGCGTGAACAGCATCGGCACCACGACAAAGCCCAAGCCTGTAAGGCTGCCCCACCAGAGCGCAGCCAGAAACAGGCCGAACCTTGCTCTCACTGGCATGTGCTGATCCTAGAGATAGCTGACAGCGACGATCTCATAGCGCCTGATGCCACCCGGCGCCACCACTTCGGCGCTGTCGCCCTCGTCCTTGCCGATCAGGGCGCGGGCAATCGGCGAGCCGATGTTGACAAGACCGAGCTTGATGTCGGCCTCGTCCTCGCCGACGATCTGGTAGGTCACGCTGTGGCCCGTCGCCTCGTCTTCAAGTTTCACGGTCGAGCCAAACACCACCCGCGTGCCGGGCTCCAGCGCTAGCGGATCAATGACCTGGGCAGCAGACAGCTTGCCTTCGATTTCCTGGATGCGCCCCTCGATGAAGCCTTGACGATCCTTGGCGACTTCGTACTCGGCGTTTTCGCTCAGGTCGCCCTGGGCCCTGGCCTCGGAAATTGCATTGATGACCCAGGGACGCTGAACAGTCTTGAGGTTGTGTAATTCAGCCTTCAGCTTTTCTGCACCGCGCTTGGTAATAGGTAGAGTTGCCATGTTTTTCAGTCCTGCAAAATGCGAAACCGCCACCAGTCACCTGGCGGCGGCGTCTTGAATCGGGTTTGATGATTTAGTTTAATGCAAATCGCCTGACGCGTGCCAGGGCGATTTGATGAAACTTCAAGCCATCTGGGCGTGCAGTTCCTGGATGGAATATACGCTCAAGTCGTCCAGGTACTTCATGCCCTCGACCGCCGCTTCGGCACCGGCAATGGTGGTGAAGGTCGTCACGCGGGCCAGCAGGGCCGAGGTGCGAATCTGCCGTGAATCGGCAATCGCATTGCGCCGCTCTTCCACGGTGTTAATGACCAGCGCAATCTCGTTGTTCTTGATCATGTCCACCACATGCGGCCGGCCTTCGGTGACCTTGTTGACCACACCGCAGGCAATGCCGGCGGCGTTGATCGCGGCGGCCGTGCCCTTGGTGGCGACCAGCTCGAACTTCAGCGCCGACAGTCCGCGAGCCACTTCCACGGCGCGAGCCTTGTCATTGTTCTTGACCGTCAGGAAGGCTTTGCCGGACGTTGGCAGCTTGGTGCCAGCGCCGATCTGCGACTTCACGAAGGCCTCGCCAAAGGTCTTGCCGACGCCCATCACCTCGCCCGTGGACTTCATCTCGGGGCCGAGAATCGTGTCCACGCCGGGGAACTTGACGAAGGGGAACACCGCCTCCTTGACGCTGAAATACGGCGGCGTGACTTCATGGATCACGCCCTGTGACGCCAGCGACTGGCCGACCATGCAGCGCGCCGCGACCTTGGCAAGCTGGATGCCGGTGGCCTTGCTCACAAAAGGCACGGTACGCGAGGCGCGCGGGTTGACTTCCAGCACGTAGATCACGTCCTTGTCATCAATGTTCTGGATGGCGAACTGCACATTCATCAGGCCGACCACGTTTAGCGCCTGGGCCATGGCGGCGCTCTGGCGCTTGATCTCGGCGACCGTCTCGGTGCTCAGCGAGTAAGGCGGCAGCGAACAGGCCGAGTCGCCACTGTGCACGCCGGCCTGCTCGATGTGCTCCATCACGCCACCAATGAAGGTCTTGCCTTCCGAATCACGTATGCAGTCCACGTCGCATTCGATGGCGTCGTTCAGGAAGCGGTCCAGCAGCACCGGCGAGTCGTGGCTGACCTTGACGGCCTCGCGCATGTAGCGCTCCAGGTCGCGCTGCTCATGGACGATTTCCATGGCACGGCCGCCCAGCACATAGCTCGGACGAACCACCAGCGGGTAGCCCAGCGCTGCGGCCTTTTCCAGCGCTTCGGGCTCGGTGCGTGCCGTCGCGTTGGGCGGCTGGCGCAGGCTAAGGGCGTGCAGCAGCTTCTGGAAGCGCTCGCGGTCTTCGGCCGCGTCTATCATGTCAGGTGAGGTGCCTATGATGGGAACGCCGTTGGCTTCCAGGTCCAGCGCCAGCTTCAGGGGCGTCTGGCCGCCGTACTGAACGATCACGCCAAACGGCTTTTCCTTGTCGACGATTTCCAGCACGTCTTCCAGCGTCAGCGGCTCGAAGTACAGGCGGTCGGAAGTGTCGTAGTCGGTCGAAACCGTCTCCGGGTTGCAGTTGACCATGATGGTCTCGTAGCCGTCTTCGCGCATCGCCATGGCGGCATGAACGCAGCAATAGTCGAATTCGATGCCCTGGCCGATGCGATTCGGGCCACCGCCCAGCACCATGATTTTCTTCTTGTCGGTAGGCGCGGCTTCACACTCGCTGCTGGTATTGAAAGCGTGCGCAGCCTCGTAGGTCGAGTACAGGTAGGCGGTGTTGGTTTCGAACTCGGCGGCGCAGGTGTCCACGCGCTTGTAGACCGGTCGCACGCCCAGGGCAATGCGCTTTTCGCGGATGGCGGTGTCGGAGGTCTTGAGCTGCTTGGCCAGGCGGCGATCGGAAAAGCCTTTTTGCTTCAGCGCGCGCAATGTGACCGCGTCGATCTTGTCGAGCGACGTGGTTTCCAGTTCCAGCTCGATCTTGACGATCTGCTCGATCTGCACCAGAAACCAGCGGTCGATCTTGGTCAGCTCGAACACTTCGTCAACGGACAGGCCCATGGCAAACGCATCGCCAACGTACCAGATGCGGTCAGGCCCCGGCGCGCCGAGTTCCTTTTCCAGCACTTCACGGTCCTGCGTCTTTTCGTTCATGCCGTCGACGCCGACTTCCAGGCCGCGCAGGGCTTTCTGGAACGATTCCTGGAAGGTGCGCCCCATGGCCATGACCTCGCCGACCGACTTCATCTGCGTCGTCAGGCGGGAATCGGCGGTCGGGAATTTCTCGAAGGCAAAGCGCGGGATCTTGGTGACCACGTAGTCGATGCTGGGCTCGAAGCTGGCCGGCGTGGCGCCGCCGGTGATTTCATTGCGCAACTCGTCCAGCGTGAATCCGACCGCCAGCTTGGCGGCGATCTTGGCAATCGGGAAACCCGTGGCCTTGGAGGCCAGCGCTGACGAGCGCGAGACGCGCGGGTTCATCTCGATCACGACCATGCGACCATCAGCCGGGTTGATCGAGAACTGCACGTTGGAGCCGCCGGTATCGACGCCAATCTCGCGCAGCACGGCGAGCGAGGCGTTGCGCAGGATCTGGTATTCCTTGTCGGACAAGGTCTGGGCTGGCGCCACGGTGATCGAGTCGCCGGTGTGCACGCCCATCGGGTCGAGGTTCTCGATCGAGCAGACGATGATGCAGTTGTCGGCGGTGTCGCGCACCACTTCCATCTCGTACTCTTTCCAGCCCAGCAAAGATTCCTCGATCAGCAGCTCGTTGGTGGGCGAGGCTTCCAGGCCGCGCTTGCAGATTTCCTCGAATTCTTCGGGGTTGTAAGCAATGCCGCCGCCGGTGCCGCCGAGCGTGAAACTGGGACGGATCACGGTGGGAAAACCCAGCGTCTTCTGTACGCCCCAGGCTTCTTCCATGGTGTGGGCGATGCCCGAGCGCGCCGAACCCAGACCGATCTTGGTCATCGCGTCCTTGAACTTGAGCCGGTCCTCGGCCTTGTCGATGGCCTCGGGCTTGGCGCCGATCAGCTCGACCTGGTATTTCTCCAGCACGCCGTTGCGCCACAGATCAAGCGCGCAGTTCAGCGCGGTCTGGCCGCCCATGGTCGGCAGGATGGCGTCGGGACGCTCCCTGGCGATGATCTTCTCGACCGTCTGCCAGGTGATGGGCTCGATGTAGGTCACGTCCGCCGTGGCCGGGTCGGTCATGATCGTGGCCGGGTTGCTGTTGATCAGGATGACCTTGTAGCCCTCTTCGCGCAGCGCCTTGCAGGCCTGCACGCCGGA
>JBKJKI010000134.1:0-4138 GCA_046597475.1 Polaromonas sp.
GCCTGCAGCACTTGCGAGCTCACCGCTTCGCAGCGCGCGATGTCGTGCGCGCCGTCCATCAGCACTTCCGGCTCAACGATGGGCACGATGCCCGCCTCCTGGCAGAGTGCGGCATAACGCGCCAGGGCGTGGGCGTTGGCCTGAATGCCGTGGCGGGTCGGAATGTCGTGCTCGTCGATTTCAATGACGGCGCGCCACTTGGCGAACTTTGCGCCCAGCTGTCTGTATTCGGTCAGGCGTTCACGCAAGCCGTCCAGGCCTTCGGTGATCTTCTCGCCGGCATGCAGGGCCAGCGCCTTCGAGCCTTGATCCACCTTGATGCCGGGAAAGATGCCGCGATCCGACAGCAGCGCGGTAAAGGGCACGCCCTCACGCGTGGATTGGCGCAGGGTTTCGTCATACAGGATGACTCCGCCGATAGTGGACACTATGCCTTCGGTGGTGAACAGCAGCTCACGGTAGCGCCGGCGATTTTCCTCGGTCGACTCGACCTTGATGGCGTCAAAGCGTTTCTTGATCGTCGGTCCGCTTTCATCCGCAGCCAGCACGCCTTTTTGCCCCGCGACGATGGCGCGCGCCACCGAATTGAGTTCGTCACTGTTCATGGCCATGTCTCCCCTTGAGTGAAAAATCCGGTCTGGCAATCCCGGCCTCGAACGCGCTCCGGTTCTGCCTGCTAGGCGTTGAAACTATAGTCTTTTGCTGGCTGCGTTTTCCAGTGGCCCTCGCCGCTCAGTTCGAGGACCTGATGGTGAAATTTGAGGATGGTCGCGCGGTGGCCAACACTGACCGGCGTCGTGCGGGTGGCCATCAGCTGCCGGTAAAGGCGCTGCTCGTTGGCAATATCCAGCGCGCTGGTGGCTTCATCCAGTATGGCAAAGCGTGGGCGGGTCAGCAACACGCGGGCAAAGGCCAGGCGTTGCTGCTCGCCAATCGACAGCAGCTTGACCCAGTCCAGCTCGACGTCGAGGCCGCCAAATCTTTCGGCCAGATGGGGCAGGTTCACCTGCTCCAGCAATTCCAGCAGTTCGGTGTCAGAGGCCTGCCGGTCCTTGTTCGGATACAGCAGCTGGCTGCGCAGGCTGCCCAGCAGCATGTAGGGCTGCTGGGGCAAAAAGAGCATGTCTTCCGGCGCGGGACGGATGATCTTGCCGCTGCCCGAGTACCACAGGCCGGCGATGGCGCGCAGCAGCGAGCTTTTGCCGCTGCCGCTGGAGCCGACGATCATCAGCCCCTGGCCGGGTTCTATGGCCACGGACAAATCCCGCACCAGGATGCGCTCGTGATGGGGCGTCAGCAGCGTGACGAACTGCAGCGCGAGCCCGGGGCCTTGCTCCGATTCGATGACGCTACCGGGCGCGCGGCCTGCCGGGCCCTCCTTGAGCACTCTTGAAAAGCCGTCCAGACGGTCGATGCCGGCAGCGAAGCGGCTCAGGCTTTCAAAGTTGTCGACGATTACTGAGATGGCGCTGAGCACCGCCGCGAAAGCGCCCGCTGCCTGCACCGCGCTGCCCACCTCCAGTTCGCCCGACAGCACCCGCGACGCGATGATCGCGCTGGGCAGGACGATGGTCAGCATGCTGAAGGCGTACTGGAACAGGTTCAGGAAGAACTGGCTCCTGATGAGCTGGTTGAAGTTGTCAAAAGCCGCTGTAAAACGGGTTTTGACCTGCTGTAGCTCCTGCGCTTCGCCGCGGTAAAAGGCAATGGATTCGGCATTCTCGCGGACCCTGACCAGGCTGAAACGGAAATCCGCCTCACGCCTGAGCTGCCGAAAATTCAGGCCGACCAGGCGCCTGCCGTAAACAAGCAGCGTGACCAGCGTGCCGGCTAGTGCGTAGAAAGCCAGAAAATACACCAGTTCCCGGGAAATGAGCCACAGCACGCTGCTGAAGGCGAACAGTTGCAGGATCGATCCGATAAGGATCAGCAGGAAAAAAAGCGAACGCTGCGTGAAGGTGTTGATGTCCTCGGCGATGCGCTGGTCGGGGTTGTCAATGGCGGCATTGGCATTGAGCTCGTAGAAATGCCGGTCCCTGAAATAGCTCCCGAGAAAGCGACTCGTCAGCCAGCGCCGCCACTGGTTGCCCAGCCTGTCGCGCACATAGTAGTAACAGGCGTAGAGCGGCACCGCGCCGACCAGCAGGCCCAGGCACAACTTGATGGCATGCCAGAAGCGGTCGGCATTGCGTGCCGCCAGGGCCGAGGTGAACTCGCCCGTCTGCTGATTGAACAGGACGGCGAAGCCGGTTTGCCCCAGCAGCAGGAGCACCAGCAAAACCAGCAAGCCCCAGGCCCTGGCTTTTTCTTCCATGCGCCAGTAGGGCGCGGCGAGGTCCCAGAATCGCTTCCACAGGTGACGGTTGACTGGCTGCATGGTCTTCCCGTGGTCTTTCAGTACGGTCGGAGAAAACTCCGGCTCGAAAGTGGCTGTTTTCGCTCAGGCGACTATTCGCACAAAGGCATTTGACCTCGTCCGGCTGGCTACTTTACGCCTTGGGCCGTCCTGGCCATCCGTCAAAGCCGTTCCTTGACATACGAGCCGCGGTCCATGTCCACCAGTTCAACGCTCAGTTGCACCAATACGCCCTCGGGCCTGGGGGTCAATTGGCGCAGCACGGCGGCGATACGCGCGCCCAGGTCTTTCTTGGCCTCGGGCGTTCGGCCTGACAGCAGACGCAACTGGGCATGCACAAATGCCCGGGCGGCTGGCGAGCTGCCGATCTCATAGCTGTCCAGCGCCACGATACGGGTTTTCAGGTCGGCTTCGTTCAGCACTTCGGGGCTGCTGCTCACGGCCAGATTCAGTTCACGCAGCGCCTGGGCTTTGGGGAAGCCGGCCAGGTTGCTGGAGTATTCGACGATCAGATGGGGCATGCGGGTTCTCCGGTAATGAAGCAGGTGAAAGCGTGGTGGGTGCGGGCAGCAGGAAGGCTGGCGTCACTGCCGGGTGTGACCGCAAGGGCCTGGGCCCTTGCCATCGTCAATCGATGCGCGGCACCAGAATAGTGGGCGCCGCCGGCGCCGCCAGCTCGGGGTAGTCGCGGCTGAAATGCAGGCCCCGGCTCTCGCGGCGCAGCTGGGCCGAGCGCACGATGAGTTCGGCCACCTGCACCAGGTTGCGCAGCTCCAGCAGATCGCGCGTGACGTGGAAGTGGGCGTAGAACTCGTCGATCTCGGTCTGCAGCAGCGCGATGCGGTGGGCGGCGCGCTCCAGCCGCTTGTTGGTGCGGACTATGCCCACGTAGTCCCACATGAAGCGGCGCAGCTCGTCCCAGTTGTGCGAGATGACCACGCATTCGTCAGCGTCAGTGACGCGGCTGTCGTCCCAGCGCGGCACGTCGGGCACGGGCTTGGCGGGCGCAGCGGCGATGGCCTGGGCCGCCGCGCGCGCAAACACCATGCATTCGAGCAGCGAATTGCTGGCCAGCCGGTTGGCGCCGTGCAGGCCGGTGCAGGCGGTCTCGCCAATGGCAAACAGGCCAGGCACGTCGGTGCGGCCGGCCAGGTCGGTCAGCACGCCGCCGCAGGTATAGTGCGCGGCGGGCACGACGGGAATGGGCTGGGTGGTGATGTCTATGCCCAGCTCGGCGCAGCGCGCCAGGATGTTGGGAAAATGCTCGTGCAAGAACGCCGGGCTCTGGTGCGAGATGTCCAGCTGCACGCAGTCCAGGCCATGCCTTTTCATCTCGTAGTCGATGGCTCTGGCCACCACGTCGCGCGGGGCGAGCTCGGCGCGCGCGTCGTGCGCGGGCATGAAGCGCGTGCCGTCGGGGAGCTTCAGTTGGCCGCCCTCGCCGCGCACCGCCTCGCTGATCAAGAAGGATTTGGCGTGCGGGTGGTAGAGGCAGGTTGGGTGGAACTGGATGAACTCCAGATTGGCGACGCGGCAACCGGCGCGCCAGGCGGCGGCAATGCCGTCGCCGGTGGCGGTGTCCGGGTTGGTCGAATACAGGTAGACCTTGCCCGCGCCGCCCGTGGCGAGAATGGTATCGCCGGCGGCGTACGTGCGAACCGTTCCGGTCGACTGGTCCAGCGCGTAGATGCCGTAGCACGCGCGGTCGCCGCGACCGAGCTTCGGGCCGGTGATGAGATCGATCGCGACATGATCCTCGAGGATGTGGATGCGCGGGTGCCG
>JBKJKI010000188.1:0-8475 GCA_046597475.1 Polaromonas sp.
AACACCGTATGGCTGCCGTACCTGTATTCCATGCCGCACCCCCTTCGTACAGCAAATTTTCGCAGCTAAAGCTGACCGGCTAAAGCCGGTGGATTTAACCTTTTGATTGACATTAAAGGTGTGTAGCACTTTACTTTTGAGGCCGCCCCTCGGTGAAATTCGAGTAATGTCTTCCTCTGCATTGCAGCGGCACCCGACACTGAACTGCGGTTGAACAAAAAAATACTCAAGGGGCCTGAAACACCTCTGCGAACATTGGCACCAGCAGCTTGTTACCAAACTCGCTCAGGTGGTTGTCGTCGTGATAGAGCGGGCGGCCATTCTGGCTACCATAGCAACGACCATCCCGGCACAGGTAGGGTGTGGGGTCCAAAATCTTGATACCGCATTTTTCACGGGCGACATCCTGTGCTGCCCATACCCAGCCGTTACGTTTGAGGTAGGCTTCTATGGAAATGGATAGGTCGTTGTTAAGACCCACGATCATCCGCCGTGACAGCGTTTTTGGCACGTCAAAACCCATCTCTGGAATCGGTCGCACCATATACACCGTGCGCTGCTTGGCTAGCTGGCAGGCGGATTGGATAATGTGCAGGGAAAACTCAGCTAAAAACTCGGGAGTTGACCGCTCTTGCACCTTTGAAAAATACACCTCTGGCACGTCCACGAGGTGTCGATCTTCGTTGTGGCTAAAAGCCGCTTGGGCGTATCGGTTGATGATCACAACAGGAATGATGGTTGGCAAATACTGCAAGCGCGACTGCGCCAATGCAATAAACTCACTGCACCTGTAATCCTTGCCGCCAATGGCATCAAGCATGGCAGGCTTCTTCTTCATGCCCGGAACAAACGCGCAGCCGCTGTAAGTCCACTGCACCACCCCTGCATCCCCCCTGGTCTGGGCTTTGGCAAGGCTGGTGACCAGTGCCGCCGCATGGCTGTCGCCCAAAACCATCACCTTCCAGTCCGTGCCCCCATACACACACGATTGCATCGTCAAGCCCTTGCTTGGATGGCATTCACCTCGCCTTTGGTTGAAATTTTTACCCTCAGCCGCCGCCGATTCAATAGCAGTGACAAACCGCCCGTCCACGCCCTGTTGCTTCCATACCCCCACTGCGGGCAGCGCAACAACAGCAACCGCAAAGGCCAGTCCACCACCCGCATAAATCAACCGCCGGCGCTCCATAACTCGCCGCGATGTGTTCTCCACCCACACATAAGACCAATGCCCCAACAGGGCAGTCAGCAACAACGCAACAGCGATAGCCAGTGGGTTGTCTCTGAAGTTCATATAAACCAAAGCGACATAAACAGGCCAATGCCACAGATACAGCGAATAGGACCGGTCACCCAACCACTGCGCCAGCGCACAACCCGTCCAGTGCGAATCGCGACTGGCCAGTAGCACCATCATCGCTGCAGCCACCGGCATCAGGGCCCGCCCCCCTGGCCATGCCGTGTCTTTGTCAAACACCATAATGGCCATCACAATCAGCAGCAAGCCCGCGAACTCTATCCACCGGCGCTGACTGGCAGACAGTGCGGCTTTGGCTGCAAGCAAAAACACCAGCCCACCGCCCAACATCTCCCAAGCGCGGGCGTGCAGCAGGTAGAACGCTGCATTGGGGTGCGTGCTGGTCACCCAAATCGATGCCGCCAGTGAGGCTACCAGTCCCAAACCCACCGCCCAAGTCTGCACTACCCGCCCGGGTCTGATGCGCCACACCACCCACAACACCACCGGCAAGATCAAGTAGAACTGCCACTCTACCGACAGCGACCAGGTGTGCAACAACCACTTTTCATGAGATGCCACATCAAAGTAACCCGCCTCTTGCCAAAACTCCACGTTAGACAAAAATAGCAGCGCGTAAACCGAGTGCGTGCTGAGCATCTTGTAGTCTGGCGGCAACAATACAAACCAGCCCAGGGTCAGCAGCGCCGCGCACAAGACAAGTAGCGCGGGCACAATGCGCCGCGCACGCGCCATATAAAACCCCACCACCGAAAACGTACCTCGCTCCAGCCCCTTGACCACGATGCCAGTCATCAAGAAGCCTGAAATAACGAAGAAAACATCGACGCCGACAAATCCCCCACTAAATCCGGGGATGCCGAAGTGATAAAAAATTACGGTGGCTACGGCCCAAGCTCGCAAACCGTTAATGTCGCTTCTAAAGTTTGCGCGAACGCCAGCTTTGTTGGCCATAAATTGAAACTGTGGTGGTCAAGTTATTTCGGAACTGTTTTTGGCCTCTTGCAGTTCCAAGGTATTGATCAGGATGCCCTGCTTGGGAATTGACGCTGCCAGTCCCTTGAGTTCCGCCAACCGGCGGCTGCTGGCCAGTTTTTCGAGGATTGTGGCGTGTCGAAGCGGGCAACATCCAGATGTTGGAGAGGCTTGAGCGCGAGCATGGATGGCCTTTTTAAAGCGGCGACGTGTATAGAAAATGCGTTTTTCTATGCATGTTAGCGTTCGTCTGTATAGAAAGCATGCTTTTCTCTGCAGGTCAGTTGGAATACGTATAAAAATCATCGTTCTCTATATAGGTCGACTTAGTAAATTAAAGCGGGGGGCTTTAATTGGTACTGCCGCCTGAATTTGCTAAAAGTAGAGTTTCAAAGGAAAAACAAGGCTAAAGCCCAATAAATTCGGGCGAAAAATGCTATCAAAGTTGCAGCAAAAACTCAATCCACTTGTTGTAAACGCTACCCGCCTCCAGAGGCATCTATACCAGGGCTGAGGTGAGGTGCGTCGAAACATATGCTCTGTATTTAATAGCAATATATGGCCGCATTTATTGGGATATAGGCCTGTTCAACCCCTAAAAACCCAGCATGGCGAGCCCAACGGACCGCCGCGCCCTGCTTTTTGCGTTTTTGGGGATAATTCCGCACAGCCTTTGAAGGGCGACCGCCTTGCTGGCCATGGCCGGCAAGGCGCGGAACATCAGGGGCAGACCCGCTTGGAGCAGTGATGACAGGTGCAGACAGGCAACCGGAAAAGATCGATATCGTTTACCTGTGGGTCGATGGCGCTGACCCGGTGTGGCGCGGCAGGCGCGAGCAGGCCTATGCGGCGTGGGTGCGGCAGCACCCGGGGGCGCTGGCGGCGTTTGGCAATGCGGCGGGCCGCTACCGCGACAACGGCGAGCTGCTCTTCAATTTGCGCTCGCTTGAAAAGTTTTTCCCCGGCCACGGGCATGTCTACATCGTCACGGACGGGCAGACGCCGCGCTGGCTGCAGCCCTCTGGCCGCGTGACGGTGGTGGACCACCGCGCCCTGATGCCCGCTGGCGGCACGCTGGTGTTCGACTCGGGCCATATCGAGTCCTACCTGCACCATATTCCAGGGCTTTCAGAGCGCTTTTTGTACCTCAACGACGACGTTTTCTTTGGCGCGCCGGTGGACCCCGGCTGGTGGTTTGGCGATCGGCTGAAGGTGTTTGCCGAGGCCACGCCGGTGGCCGGCTACACCGAGCTGCAGGCGCATGAGACGGCGCTGGTCAACGCGTCCATCCAGTCGAGAAACTGGCTGAGCCAGCGCTACCCGGGCTACCGCCACGACCCGCGCGTCTATTCGCACGCGCCGCGCCCCATGCTCAAAAGCGCCACGCTGGAGCTGGAGCGGATGGCGCCCGAGTTGTTTGCGCGGCTGCGCTCGACCACCTTTCGATCCTGGCGCATTCCGGCCATCGTGCCCGACCTGCTGCCGCGCTGGATGGTGCATGTCGGCTACGCGGAGCAGCGCACCCTGGACCCGCTGCACATCAGCAGCGGCGACCAGCGGGCCGAGCAGCAGCTGGTCGCCCTGCTGCGCGAGTTTGGCCAGCTGCCGTTTTTCTGCATCAACGACACCTGCGACGAAGCCGCCGACGACGACCTGCGGCTACTGCGCATTGCCCACACGCTGCAAAAACTGCTGCCCGAGCCGTCGTCGTTCGAGCGGCCTTCGCATCACGCCGAAAAGGCAGAAAAGGCAAAAAAGCCCGCGCCAGTCAGCACGGAAAAACTCAGACGCGTTGCCTGAGGGCCGCATATCGCTTCGTTTTTGATAGCAGTAAGCGACCGGAGCACCTGGGCTACAGGCCTGAATGACCCCTATTTCCGCGCCATGGGCAGCGCTCAGGCCTGGCGGATGCGCAGTGCGCTGAAGGTGCCTGCCAGCGCCGCAAAGCCCGCCGCCAGCCAGAGCGCCACCTGCGGACCCTGGCCCGTGGCGGGGTCAAAAAAACTGAAGATGATGGCGAGCAGCACGGCGCCCAGCGTCTGCCCGGTCAGGCGCGCCGTGCCCAGCATGCCGCTGGCGCCGCCGCTGCGATGCGCCGGTGCCGAGGTGATGATGGTGTGGTTGTTGGGCGACTGAAACAGGCCGAAGCCCGCGCCGCACAAGGCCATGCGCCAGACGATGTCGGCGTTGGCCGGCTGAGCCGGCAAAACGGCCAGCAGCAGCAAGCCCAGGGACATCAGGCCCAGACCCACGCCGCCCAGCAGGCCGCCCGAATGGCGGCCAATGAGGCGGCCCACCAGCGGCGCCACCACCACGATGGCCATCGGCCAGGCGGTCAGCAGCAGGCCGGCCTCAAGATGGCTGCGCCCATAACTGCCCAGCAGCAGGAAAGGCAGGCCGACATAGGCCAGCGTTTGCGCGCAAAAGGCCGTCACCGAGGTGCCCATGGACAGGGCAAAAATAGGGATGCGCAGCAGGTCGAGCGGGAACAGCGGCACCGGCTCGGCCAGCTGGCGCCGCACGTAAAACGCGCCCACCGCCAGCCCCGCCGCCAGCTCGCTCAGCGCCAGCCACAGCGGCGTGCCTTGGGCGCCGGCGGCGGCGCTGGCCTCGACCCTGACGCCCAGCCCGTCTATGCCGAGGAACACCAGGCCGAACATCAGCGCGTTGAGCAGCACGTCGAGCGCGGAAAAGCGCGTGCCACTGGCCTTGGCCGGGTTGTGCGGCAAGGCGCTGCGGCCCAACATGAAGCTGAGCAGGCCCAGGGGAATGTTGATGGCAAACAGCCAGGGCCACGAGGCCGCCGACAGGATGCCGGCGGCAATCGTCGGCCCAGCGACCGAGGCCGTCGCCACGACCAGCGAGTTGATGGCAATGCCCCGGCCCAGCAGGCGACTCGGGTAGATGAGCCGCAACAGCGCCGTGTTCACGCTCATGATGCCGGCCGCGCCCAGGCCCTGCAGCATGCGCGCCAGTGCCAGCTCGGTCAATGAGGACGCCATGGTGCAGGCCACGGAGGCGCTCACGAACACGGCCATGCCCACCAGGTAAACGCGGCGATAGCCCACGATGTCTCCCAGCGTGGCCAAGGGCAGCAGCAGCGCCAGCGTGGCGATCTGATAGGCATTGATGACCCAGATCGACTGGGCGGCGCTGGCATTGAGCTCGCGCGTGATGTCGGGCAGGGCGAGGTTGACGATGGTGCCGTCAAGAACGGCCATGAAGATGCCGAGAATGATCACGACCAGCGCACGCGCGCGTTCGCGCGCGGGTAAACCATCCTGAGCGAGCATGCAATCCCTTGGTAAATCCGGCTCGGGCTACCAGCCGTGCCGGGCCCCGCGGCTTCTGATTTTAGGGGCGATGGGCCCATCTTTCAGGCTGCCGGTGCACGCAAAAATCCCGGCCTGCTTGCGCATGGCCGGGATTTTTGGCTAGCCGCTGACGCATCCGCCAGCGGGCGGACGTGGCCCGTCTTTACATGCCGAACTTGGCCTTGGCGTCAGCCTGGCAAGTGTCCTTGGCGGCGCCGGCCATGGCGTCGCAACGCTCCTTGGCGGCCTTGTAGTCGGCTTCACGCTTTTCGGCGTTGGCGTCCTTCTTGGCTTCGGTTACTTTTTCGGTCTTGTCCTTGCTGGCATCGGCGGACACCTTGGCAACCTTGGCATCGGCCTTGGCCTTGACATGAGCGGCCTTCGCGTCTTTCACGCAAACGTCCTTGGTATTGCCCGACAGGTCGTCGCACTTTTCCTTGGCGGTGTCATAGGCGGCATCGGCCTTGGCCATGGCGACGCTTTTCGTGTGGCTGGCGCTGGGCTTGTACTGGGCTTCGAGCTCGGCCTTGGCGACCTTTTCAGTGCCCTTGGCTTCGGACATGCAGATGTCCTTGGCGTTGTCTTTCATGGCGCCGCACTTGTCACGGCTGGCCTTGTACTCGGCGGTGATCTGGTCTTTCTGGGTCTTGTACTCGGCCTTGGTCATGGCCATGGCGTTGCCGGCAAAGGCACAGGAGACGAGGGCGGTGAGCATTAGCAGTTTGATTTTCATGATTTTTTCCCTGTTCAATAAATAAGTCAGTTAATGGGTGAGTCGTTTCGCCGGACCGGTTTGGCAGCGGCGAATCGGGGAGTCAATAGCGCTCGAAGAAGCTGGTCGGGTTGCGCTCGTGGAACGCTTTCACCTGCTTCTCGGCCTCTTCAAGGGTGACGCCGTGGCGCTCCTGGATCTTGCCAAGCAGCTGGTCACGCTTGCCGGCGATGATGTCGAGATCATCATCGGTGAGCTTGCCCCACTGCTCCTTGACCTTGCCCTTGAACTGCAGCCAGTTGCCTTCAATACGATCCTGGTTCATGGATTTCTCCTCAAATTGTTGATGAGTCTGCCCGGGCCGGCGGCGGCTTTCGCAGCGCCTGCAAGCCCGTTGGCAGTGGAGAAATCGTAAGCACTTCCCATCGCCTGGCCGGTAGTCCGTCGGGTTTGAAATGCGTAGGCTCGTGCCTACAGGCCCCTACAGGCCATATGGGAGGGGAAGCGCGCGCCCTGCGCGCCGCGGCATCAGGAATAACGCAAAAAGGCCGTTAGCCCTTGCGGTACGGTTACTGTTTGCTATTTTTTTAGTAGCATATTCAGCACCGTGGCTGCGGCGGCCCGGCGAGCGCCTCAGCTTTGCCGCAGGGTGTCCACGGTCTGGCGCAGTTGGTGGCTCCAGGCGCGACGATCGCGCCCGCCGGCCCGCTCGGGCTGGCCGTAATGCACGACCGCGACGATGGGCGGCGCGCACAGGGTCCGCCAGATCGAGCCGAACAGCGTCTCATCGCCCACATAGCTGGGTGCGTGGCTGGTCTGGCTGCTTGCCTGGTCGGTGAAACGCAGGCCCACCGGCTGCACCGGCGCATCGCCAGAGACCGCCGCCTGCAGCAAATTGGCATGGAAGGGCAGCAGCCCGCGGCCGTCGCCGGTGGTGCCTTCGGGGAAAACCGCCAGCACCTCGCCCTCCTTCAGCGCGTCCGCCATCAGGCGCACCATGCGCAGGGCATCGCGCCGTGAACTGCGTTCGATGTAAAGCGTGCCGGCGGCGCTGGCCAGGGTGCCAACCAGCGGCCAGTCCTGCACGTCTGATTTGGAAACAAAGCGGCAATGGCGCGCCGCGTGCATGACCGGGATGTCGAGCCACGAAATATGGTTGGCCACCAGCAGCACCGGGCCGGTGATGGGCGGCTGGCCGCGGATCTCCAGCACCACGCCGGCATGCCTGAGAAAGGCCAGCGCCCAGGCCTGGACCAGGGCGCTTTGCTGCGACGGCTGCAGGCGTGGCAGGCGGACCGAGGCAATCCACAGGCCATGCATGATGTGGGCCAGTATGCGCAGCACGCGCCAGCAGGCCCTGGCACGCCTGGCAAAAGCGTGCTCAGGCTGCGGCGCAAGCGCCCCCTGTTCAGGCGCGCTCAAACGCCACCTGTCCGCCGACCAGCGTATAGCGCACGGACACGGGCATCTCGTAGCCTGAAAACGGCGTGTGCTTGCCCTGGCTGCGCAGCGCGGCGGGCTCTACCAGCCAGGCGCGATCCGGGTCGAAAATGCAGATATCGGCGACGCCGCCCCTGACCAGTCGCCCGGCGCTGGCCTGCAGCGTGCCCAGCGCATGGCCCAGCACGCGCGCCGGCTCGCTGGTCAGCACGGCGAGCGCGCGCACCAGGCCGGCGGGGCTGTCGGCGCCCCATTTGCAGGCCATGCCCAGCAGCAGTTCCAGGCCGGTGGCGCCGGGTTCGGCCTCGGCGAATGGCAGGGTCTTGGCATCGGCGGCGACCGGGGTGTGGTCGGACACCAGCGCATCGATCGTGCCGTCGGCCAGGCCGCACCGAAGCGCATCGCGGTCACGCTGCTGGCGCAGCGGCGGGTCAAGCCGCATGCGGCTGTCGAAGTAGCCAATGTCGACATCGGTCAGATGCAGGCTGTTGATGCTGATGTCGCAGCTCACGGCCAGCCCCTCGGCCTTGGCCCGGGCCACCAGCGCCACGCCCGCCGCGCTGCTGATGCGGCACAGATGAACCCGCGCACCGGTGGCGCGCACCAGCTCGAAAATCGTGTGCAGGGCAATCGTTTCAGCAGCCACCGGAACGCCGCTCAGCCCCAGGCGGGTGGCCAGTGCCCCGCTGGCAGCCACGCCCTTGCCCAGATAAACTTCCTGCGGACGCAGCCAGACCGAATAGCCGAACGTGGCGGCGTACTGCAGGGCGCGCATC
>JBKJKI010000224.1:0-9809 GCA_046597475.1 Polaromonas sp.
TTGAATTTTCGCTCGCCATCATGCGGCGGAACCATGAAAATAACTTGCCGGAACCGTCTGGCGAAGTAACCCGGGAGAAAGCGATGAAGGTTGATGACATCTTGCGCGTGAAGGGCAATACCCTTTACACCGTTCAGCCCGACGAGCCGCTGGGCAACGCGGCGCAGATCATGGCCGAGAAAGACATCGGCTCGCTGGTCGTGATGGAGCACGGCGAGCTCGCCGGCATGCTGACCTTTCGCGAAGTGCTGGCCTGCATCGTCAAAAATGGCGGCGAGATCGGCCATACGCTGGTGCGCAAGGCCATGGACGACTGCCCGATGACCTGCACGCCCGACACCGAGATCGACGAAGTGCGCCGCATGATGCTCGATCGCCATGCCCGCTACATGCCGGTGATGAACCAGAAGATGCTGATGGGCGTGATCAGCTTTTACGACGTCGCCAAGGCCGTGGTGGACAACCAGGACTTTGAAAACAAGATGCTCAAGGCCTACATCCGCGACTGGCCGGCCGAGGAAGAAACCGGCAAGGGCGACTCGAACTTTCCCTGAGGCTTGAATTGGCGCCGCGTCTGGCCAAGGCACGGTGGACGGCGGTTTCCGCATAGAGCGTCGCAGGGAACTCGTTGACACCGGGATATTCGCCGTGAAATGCAGCCCGTAGCCCCGGTGAACGACAAATACGTCCGTGTGCCTTAAAAAACGCACCCAAGTGCGACGTTCTCTGTCGCTATCGAATTGCAAGATAGCGCGCATGAATACACCAGACATCCCATCGCCGACAGACTTGTATCGCCACCGGCATGCCTTTGACGAGATCAAAAAGGCATCGCTCTATGCATCCAACCAGTTGGGCGCAATGTCTTCACCGTTGCTGGTTCCTGCGGAATGGAAGCAAATGCATGACCGCGCCAACTCGGCGCGGCAAATTCTGCGGGAGGTGTTAAACGACTTGAGAGAGTCGCAGATTCAATATCAGTGCGATTTGCCATCTCTATCGTCTGAATCGGCAATGTCGCTCAAAGCCCTGGATGAAAAATTGGTGGTGCATGAAAGAGCTGTGCATCAATGGGTCCTGTCCAACCGCAGAGGCGCCCGGACAGCTTCGAAGGTCGGAGCTTGGATATATCTTAACGAATCCATCTGGATGAGCTTTCAGTTTCAGTCTGAGTTGGACCCGGTTTCCGCGGAAAACACCGAACTCTGCCTGGACTGGCGATTCGCCAGCCTGGAGTTTCGCCCTTGTGCGTATGAAAACGAAGGCGTGGAGTTTTTCCCTCCGTTCTTTCAGTTTGGGCAATGGGCGGATGATCATTTTCCGGTAGATCGGCCGGAAGTCACCGGATTGCGCAGCGAACTGTTGAGGGCGTTTTTACCGCACGTGCCTGAGCTTGCGTTTGTAGCGACATACGTTTCATCCTGCACCTTGAGGCTTCAGAAAGGAACGGAATGGCAGGCGTCCCTGCTTCCAGTTAATTTTTTGGAGTGAACGCACCATGCCTCTTCAGCTTCATATTTGAAAAAGTGCGGTTACCAGTTGCATGGCTTCCCATGCACGCCCGGCTCATGTCCTTGGGCTTGCAGATGATCAACCATGGCCTCCAAGGCAGTTCCATCGCTTGCGCTGCCGTAAGCAATATAGCGATCGGGAACCCTCACGTTCATAGCTGCCCATGACGACGCCGGCGATGGGCAGTTCCGGCCGAAATAGTAAAACCGATTGGCGATCAGCACGTTCTTGCCTTTGGTATCCTTGATGAGTTCGCCCTCGTCATGGTTGTCGTTTTCCAGCTGCAAAAAGCCCCCATTGCCGTCAGAGCAATAGATGTTGTCACCCCGTTCCAGCATGGTGTTGTTGCTGCCGAGCGGAATAGCCTTCTTTTGCTGGAAACGGGAATCGTGAAAATACGCGTGGAGGGGGATTATTTCGTCAATCTGCATCAGGTAGATCAAACCTTGGTGCGGAATCGTGACGCCCAACGCGCGACACTTGCCAACCAAGGTTTTTCCCGCAAAGCCAGCCACCCAGTCGCCCACCTGTTTTGTCCGCCGGATATCCGTCATGCAGGTGGCGAGCGTCAAAGAACCGAAAAACGGATTCGGGGCGAATCCGGAATCATGGGTCATCAAATATGAATACAGGGAATTGTTCATCGGATTTTTGAGTTTCACTACTGGCGTACTACTGAAGGAGTGGAAGTCCTTTATTGCAAGGTAAGACTATTTGCTTGATGGTTGCTGTTCTGCGGGTCGGCATCATGTTTTGAGTCACGATGAATCGATATCGACCCTATTGATGTAGCTACTGCTACTGCAGCAACATCTTGATTCTCTCCCCGAATTTTTGTATCGAGACATTTCTGGTGAGTCCGTTGCGATTGACCATGAATGGGATCATCACCACTAGCAGGCTGCTGAAATACCCCCCGATTATGTCGGCGAGGTGAGCACGCAAACGTTATACGAGCTGCAACTTCAAAGATACCCAATGCGCGGCGCCGACACCTTCACCGAGAGCCTATTCACGATGCGTCACCTGGACGATTTCGTACCCGAGAATCACCCGCTGCGCCCCATCCGTGTCATGGTCAATGCCGCGCTGGTCAAGATGGATGCCTTGCTCGGCGGTATGTACGAAGCCGACATCAAGGGCGGTCGCCCCAGCATCGCTCCAGAAAAGCTGTTGCGGGCCATGCTTGTGCAAATCTTCTTCAGCATCCGTTCTGAGCGTCAGCTCATGGAGCAGAGCCAATACAACCTGCTGTTTCGCTGGTTTATTGGTCTGTCCATGGACGATGTCGTGTGGGTTCCCACGGTCTTCACCAAGAACCGTGAACGCTTGATTGAGCATGACGCGGTCATTGAACTCTTCAACCAGGTGCTGGAGATGGCCAACGAGCAGGGCCTGCTCTCGGGCGAGCACTTCAGTGTGGACGGCACCCTCATTCAAGCCTGGGCAGGCCAGAAAAGCTTTGTGCGCAAAGACGGCAGCGGTGCTGACGACGGCGGCAACTTCAAGGGCCAGACGCGCAGCAACGAAACCCATGAATCCACGACCGATGCGGATGCCCGGCTGTACCGCAAAGGCAAGACCGCTAGCGAGTTGCGCTACATGGGCCACACCCTCACGGACAACCGCCATGGCTTGGTTGCCAATGCGTTGGTCAGCATCGCCGATGGTCATGCCGAACGCGAGGCAGCCAAGGTGATGGTGGCCGATGTCGCCCAAGTCAAAGACAGCCCGCAGACCGAAATCACGTTGGGCGCGGACAAGGGCTACGACGCCAGGGAGTTCATCGACGCATTGCAGGAGCTGAAGGTCACGCCCCATGTGGCGCAGAACACCTCGGGCCGAGCTTCAGCCGTGCCAGACGCTATTGCAAGCACGGTGGGTTACGCCATCTCGCAGCAAAAGAGAAAGCTCATTGAGCAAGGCTTTGGATGGGCCAAGACGGTGGGCAACATCCGCCAGGTAATGGTGCGTGGCATTGAGCGCGTGGATCAGATGTTTGTGCTGACGATGGCCGCCTACAACCTCACTCGGATGCGCACCTTGGGACAAATCCGTCTGCAGACGGTGTAAGGGGCAAGAAAAGCCCGAGGATGACCCGAAAATCGATCAAAACGGAGAATAAGCAACAAAAATATCAGGATGCGAAACGAAAACCGGAAAAATGAAAGACCCCAAGTGAGGCCTTGCGCTGGCGCAGGGGGTATTTCAGCAGCCTGCTAGCGTACCCTGCTTGTTAAAGCCGTAGGAGAGTTGACGGTCATCTATGGACTCTGTTGTGAGATTCATGGCTTCGTCTCCAAATGCCATACGAAAATCTTCCAGGTATCCTTTTCCGGTGCAGATGATCAACTTGGGGGAATATTTAGCCGCCCAATTCCGAATTGCAGGGAACCTGTTCAATTTGATCCAATCTAAATACTCACTTTTGTCTTGAAATCCGGTAGCTTCCGAAAACTCTTCAGCCCAATGAGTGTGCGAGGTATTTCTGAACCCAAGTGGGTATAAGTTCATTTTGAAATATCCTTTTCCACCAACGGTGAAGGGTTTAACTTCTTCAGTAAATTTCTTATAGTCTGCAACATTTCGACCATCAATTGCAGCAAGAATCTTCATTGCTTGCCAGTTTTAGATGTAACCCAGATTGTGCTTCCAATCTTCGTAGCCAGAATTCGGGGTGCTTACATCGTCTTCAAACATTTTTGTGAGTTTCATTACATTGGCATCGTGACCACCACCCCATTCAATTCCACAAATCCAAATTCCTTTGTTGGAGCTGTCCCCTGCATCGCCACCGTCACATCCCGAAAAACCGGTGGCCCATTTTGAAAACGTTGAAGCTATTTTCATAGTCATTTTTTATTCCATTTCTTCATTAAATTTATTAGACTAATGTTTCTGCATTAACGTAGAGGTCAATTGATTTAGATATTGACTCTTGAATGACATGCCTCAGTGTCAACGGCCCGTGGACCTCCACCCCAACCCCTTGCCCCAAGATCCACCAGTGCAACTGCCAAGTATCGTTGACCGTTGCTGTCAGGCGCACCCAGCCACCCGCGTCTGGTTCAATTTTCTGATCCTCAGCCAGCGGTGTTTCTGTCAGATAGGCCGCAACCTCCTCTGTGCAGCGCAATTCCAGTTGAATGGGTTCGCCCTGATTCGCAAAACCTGCCAAGCCGCTGGCAATGGCGGCATCCAGATTGAACCCTTCGGGTGCCTTGACCGCAGCATCCAGAATCTCCACCTTGCTAAAGCGGTGCAACGCATACAAGCGCGCATCCGCATAGTCCCAGGCGCTGGCAACCAGGTAGGTTACCGCGCCGCGCATGATGAGGCCAAGGGGATGCAGCACATAGTCCTTGGGCTGTTCACTGCCCATGGATTGGTAGCCGGCCGTGATTTGTCGGTTTTCCAGCACGGACTGGTAGATGGCCGCTTGAACATCTTCGTTTATGAGGGGTGGCAGCAACGGTTGGGCAGGCAGCACGACGCGCACTTTGTCCAGCCAGTCTTTGGAGTGGTTGTTGTTTTGCTTCTCGACCTTGTCCAGCTTGGATTGAGCCATGCTGAACACCCCCTGCAAGCCGTCCAGCATGGAGGTGGGCAATAGCTGCTTCATGTGCGTTTCGACCAAGCGCATGGCCAGTGCTTCGGGAACGCTCATGCCGGGTATGTCGAGATTGGTGCCCTTGGGCCAGCGCCAGCCATAGTCGCGTGGGTTTTTGTCGTTCAGCTCGATGGGAAAAATCCCGCTCAGATCCTTGAGGTCACGTTGCACGGTGCGCACGGAGGCGTCGAAGCCGGCGGCATTCAATTTGGCGGCAATTTCACTGGCTTTGTCCCAGCGGCCGTCGTGCTTGCTGTCGGAGCGGCTGACAGTCAGCATGCGCATCATTTCCCACTGGCGCAGCAGGGTGGAATGTTTGTCAATTTTTGGCATGTCAGGCTTTCAGTGCTTTGCTGATCACGTTCAGGTTCAATCGGTCGGGGTGAATAGGGAGCCGGGTTTCAAACGCGAAATGACGGCCAGCTTTTCCAGGTCATCGGCCAGAGCAAGCGCTTGTCTATAGCCAAGTTTCAGCCATCGCTGGAGCAATGAGATCGGTTGAATAATGGTCGTTGAACCGCTGAATTGACAGCGCTCCCGCAGGATTTCCACGGCGCGCGGGACCAGCGGGTCCAGGTGATTGTGGATTTTAGAACGGCTTGTCGTCGAACTCTCTTCGATACCGGATGCGCCCTCGGGTAGCAAAGTCCATACGTTATGCCCCTCCAGGAACCAAGCCAGCCGGACCATGGCCAGCGTGTCCAGGGTGCAGTACTCGCGCAGGCTTTCAGTCAGTTCCTGCCTTCTTGCGACTGCCGTATCCGGGTGCAGAATTTCACGATAGGCGTCCTGCGCATCACCACCGCTGCCCACGGTGAGGTCGGTGTAGTCCAAGTCGGGCGCAATGGTGGGCAACACGGCCTTGATGGACCATGACCCTTGCATGTCGGGGTGGTAGTAGCTGTCCCTGGCAAGCGGCAGCAAGTCAACAATGCGCGCGTTGATGGCATGCAGCGCCGGGGCAAGGTCCGAAAACAGCGCCGCCAGTTCCGCGATGCGGCCCTTCTCAAATGCCTGGAAATAGACAAACACGGGGCCGTCATGGCCCAAGGCCGCAATCAATGTCTCGGCACAGGCCCTGCGCGGGTCATCGCCGGACACGTCCAGAAACATGGCGTGCTGCAACTGGCCGGGCTCGCTCTCTATATGACAAGACCACTGGAATGGCACCTGGGTGCTGTACGGGCTGGTGAGCGCCCAGCGGGGCACGGCCAGATTGATGGTTTCAAAGTCCAGGTAGTAGCGCGGGTAAGGCAGATCGGCCAGTGTTTGCGCGGCTTCCCCTGTGAGTTCAGCCACGCCGGCCTGGCTGACGCGCTGAATGCGCCGCTGGGTTTCATTCAGATATTCCTCGGGGACTTTGAGTGCATCTTCAAAACCCTTGCCGCGTAAATCGTCTTTTGCGGTCGCCCTCATCCGGGCAAACACATCGAGCGAATACTTCGGCTGAGGCGGCTGGTCAATGCTTCTGTTGCACCAGGCTTTGAAGGGGCATTCAAACGGGTCGTCGCATTGCGCCCCCGGTGCGATGGCGGGCTCCATGCCAGCCAGGGTGCTGCGGGCGTCTTGAATCCAGCCAGGCACCCGTTCAACCAGGGGGTAAACCACTTCATCCAGCGGCTCGTGGTGAAACAGGCCCTGATAGTTGCCGTCGCCCTGGTACACAAACGCCGTGTCGAGATGCGCAAGTTCAATGGCGGTCAGGGTCATGCCGTTTTGCTGGAGCACCCAGGCTTGTATTGCGCAGTCGTCAAGGTGGTAGGGCTTGACGCTGGCGGACGATTTCACTTCGACCATGCGGTAACCGCTGGGCGTCGGCAGCAGCAGATCAGCGCGGACCAGCACGCCATCGTGCTGAAAAGTGGCCTCGAAGATCGGTCGGTCTGGATGGGTTGCCATTGTCGCTCGGGTGGCGGCGAGGGCGGCGGACAGGTCATCGTCGTCCCCAATCAGAATGCCGTTGGGAAACAGGCCTTGCGCCACCTCGCCGACTTCGTAGCCAACCTGAAAGCCACGCTCGGCACCGCTGGAGACTTCCAGCAGGTCACGCTTATGGATTTGCAGCCACAAACGCCTGGGGCATTGCTTCCAGGCAACGATGCGGGATTTTGAAAGACCGTGGCCAGCCATGTTGCGTCCTTTTTTGTTGGTATTGACAGCAGCATAACAAGCAGGTGCGCCAAAATACGACGCACATCGTTGATGTTTGAATGCTGAAGAAAAACGACCCGGTTATGGGCTATCTTTTGATCAGATTTCCGTTCAGGTTTGATGCGTGGACGCACACATCCAGGCGACAAGGGTGTTGCGGTGCAGCTTCAGGACGGGTTCAATGCTTCCGTTGGCCTCGCGCTGATAACCGCCTGCAAGGTTCCACACCAGGGCTTTTCGTCTGAACGCCCTGAAAACAGCGATGTCGCGTCCGAGCATTTCTGCCGAGGTCAGCACGCCGCCCAGAGGGTCGTCAATATGCGGGTCGGCGCCCGCCTGGTACAGCACCAGGTCTGCGCCAGCGCTTTGCTTCAGCGCGTCCGCTAGCCAAGCGTCAAAATGGCTGCCGTCCGGCCCGGCTTGCTCCCGGGTTTCAAAATGCTGGCCCATGCTGTTGTGGATGATTTGGCCCTGCAGGCCGAGCCGCCCGATGATGTCGTCGGTACCGTTTCCGTAGTGAACGTCACAGTCGAGAATGGCGATGCGATGCGCCAGCCCTTCGTCCAGAAGTTTGACGGCGGTCACCATCAAGCCATTGAACGTGCAATACCCCTCAGGTTCCTCATACCCCGCATGATGAAAGCCGCTGGTGGGTGAACAGGTGTTTGCGCGATGCGCCAGCGCCCATCGGGCAGCCGCCAGCATAGAGCCACTGGTGAAAGGCAAGGAAGCAGCCACCTCCGGGTCGAAGTTGCGAAACCCGTTGCGCCGCTTCAAATCAAGCACGTCGTCTACCATCTGCGGGTTATGAACCCGTTTCAGGTCCGCACGGCACACGGGCTCAAAGCTCTCGATGTCGTTTGTGTCAATGAGCCCCTGCGCAAGCCAGTCTTCAACAACCAGCTTGGGTTTGTACGCCGAGGGTGAGTAGGCGGCCGTGTTGCCGGCGACCTGTTCTGGCCGGTAGAAAACCTTCATGCCTTCCCCCACTCCATCAAGGCCTTCAGCAGGCCGTCAAGTCCAAGAGCCGCCGTGGTCTGCCAATGCAGATGGACTGTGTTGCTCAGTTCCGATGGGATTGGATTGATCTCGGCCACCCATTTGCCCGCATGGCGTGCCGTTGTGGGCAAGCCTGCGGCCGGATAAACGACGCCGGATGTGCCCACGACCAGCAGCACATCACAACTTGCAATCAGATCTTCAGCCTGGCCCCAGACATCCATTGGCAGGCTTTCACCAAACCACACCACGCCTGGGCGCAGGAAACCCTGACAGTGCTGGCAGCGGGGTGGTACGAGCCTATCGACCGGCTCCAATGGTGGCAAACCTGCAAACTCGCCGGGCCGCCCGCAGACGCTGCAGCGTGGCGCAAACAGGCTGCCATGCAGGTGCTGAACGCCCGTCGCACCGGCACGCTCGTGCAGGTTGTCAACGTTTTGCGTCACAACATCGACGCGCACTTCATGGCCGGTGCAACGACTCAGGGCATGGGCCAGTTGCGGTATGGCCAGGTGACCAGCGTGCGGCTTCGCCTGCAGGACCAGACCGCGCCGCCATTCGTACCAGGCCCAGACGCGCGCCGGGTCTTCTTTCCATCCTTCTGGCGATGCCAGCTCCTGCGGATTAAATTGCGCCCACAGGCCGTGCATGGCATCACGGAAGGTGGGAATGCCGCTCTCGGCGGACATTCCCGAGCCGCTGAAAACAACAAGCCGGCGGGCCTGACTCAAAGCGTCGATCAGGGCTGCTGGCGCCTCTGGTAAACGGTGCGTGTGTGGACTGAGAGTGGTCATGTGAGGGTCTGTTGCAAGGGGAAACGTCATCATCCACCTATGTGCGACAGCTTGTGGCGCATCAAGGAGAACCTGAGCCGGCCTTTCGTCGCGTAGCCGTTTGTCAGTAGCTGGAGCAAGGGATTCTGGGCCATTGAAACCTCTCTGGGATAATCGCCGCCATGAGCGGCAATACCTTCGGAACCCTTTTCGCAGTCACCAACTTTGGTGAATCCCACGGCCCGGCCATTGGCTGCGTGATTGACGGCTGCCCGCCGGGCATGTTGCTGAGCGAGGCCGACACCCAGGGCGACCTGGACCGGCGCCGGCCCGGCACCAGCCGCCATGTCACGCAGCGCAACGAACCCGACGCGGTGGAAATCCTCTCGGGCGTGTACCAGGGCAAGACCACCGGCACGCCGATCTGCCTGCTGATCAAGAACACCGACCAGCGCAGCAAGGACTACGGCAATATCCTTGACACCTTTCGTCCCGGTCACGCCGACTACACCTACTTGCACAAATACGGTCTGCGCGACCCGCGCGGCGGCGGCCGGGCCTCGGCCCGGCTGACGGCGCCCATGGTGGCGGCGGGTGCGGTGGCCAAGAAGTGGTTGGCGGCCCAATATGGCACGACCTTCCGCGGTTGCATGACGCAGGTCGGCGACGAGGCGATTGCGTTTGAGTCCTGGGAGCATGTGCCCAACAACCCGTTTTTTGCGCCCATGGCCGATGTGTCGCGCCTGGAGGCCTACATGGACGCG
>JBKJKI010000283.1:0-12027 GCA_046597475.1 Polaromonas sp.
CGGCTTACCCGCCAATATGCCGGGCGCGGCTCCAAGGCACATCATCCGGCGACCCTGCTGGCGCTCCTGGTCTACGGTTACGCCACCGGCGTCTTCTCCAGCCGCAAGATCGAGCGGGCCACCTACGACTCGGTGGCCTTTCGCTTTATTGCCGCGGGCAGCCACCCCGACCACGACACCGTGGCGACGTTTCGTCGCCGCTTCTCTGGTGAACTCCAGGCGCTCTTTGTTCAGGTCCTTGAACTGGCCCAGGAGATGAAACTGCTCAAGCTGGGCACGGTCTGCCTGGACGGCACCAAGATTCACGCCAACGCCTCACGCCACAGCGCACTCTCGCATGGCCACATTGAGAAGATCGAAGCCCAACTCAAGAACGAGGTCAAAGAACTCTTCGCCCTGGCCGAGTCCGCTGACCGGGCCGACATCCCCGATGGCGTCAGCCTGCCCGAGGAGATCAAACGCCGCCAGGACCGGCTCGCCGTGATGGCCACCGCCAAGGTCAAGATTGAGGCCCGGGCCGCTGAACGCTACCAGCGCGAAAGGGCCGCCTATGACGAGAAGATGGCGCGTCGCAGCGCCAAGCAAGAGCAGACCGGCAAGAAAAGTAGCGGCAAACCACCCGAGCCGCCCCAGTCCGGGGCCAAGGCCGGCGATCAGATCAACCTCACCGACGAAGAGTCGCGCATCATGCCCACGGCAGGCGGTGGCTTCGAGCAAGCGTACAACGCCCAGGCGGCGGTCGATGCCTCCACCATGCTGGTGATCGGGACGGGCGTGAGCCAGGCGCCCAACGACAAGCAGCAGATCGTGCCGATGCTGCGCACGCTGGCCGCGCAGCGCCAGACAAAAGGTGAGGTGACGCACCTGATTGCCGACACGGGTTTCTTCAGCGAGAACAACGTGCAGGCGTGTGAAGCAGCCCGGATCGCCCCGTTGATTGCCGTGGCCCGCGATGAGCACCATCCCGGCTGGCGTGAGCGCTACAGCGAACCCGCGCCGCTACCCGAGAACGCGACCGCGGCGCAAACCATGTCCCATCGCCTCAAGACCAAGGCCGGGCGTGCCCTGTACGCCTTGCGCAAACAAACGGTGGAGCCCGTGTTCGGCATCATCAAGTCGGTGCTGGGTTTCAGGCAGTTCTCGCTACGTGGCCTGGACAAGGTACGCGGTGAGTGGAGCCTGGTTTGCCTGGCGTGGAATTTGAAGCGTCTGGCCGTATTGCGCCAGAAATCCGTCCAATGCCGCTGAAATGCGTAAAAATTAGCTTGAATTGAGCCCAAACATGGAATAAACAGCTGAAAATGCCTAAATATTAAGCAAATCGCTCGTCAGCTGGACGTATCGCCTCCGTTCGGGGCTTCAAGCCCGACAGGCTGCTAGGATCGCGCCGCTGTAGCGCGGAGCGATTTTTCAACAACCCATTGAGGATGTAGATGGCCTCGCAGACTCGGTCGCCGGCCAGCGCCGATCGGCTTGCAGTATCGATACAGATCATACAACGGTCGAATCTATGGATAAGCCTTCCTAATGCATGAGTGACGAATAGAACGTTTGTAGGGTTCTGTCACATTGTGAAGAATGGATCCCACGGCAGCACGGATACGAACTGAACTGCCGCCCTCGCTGCAGCATGCGTCACAAAGCGCTTGGCATACACCGGAAGCGATGAAATGGGCAAAAAAAGCAATTTAGGTCGCGTATGTGCGGTGGTAGGCGATACCGTCGCAATTGCCGTAGTTGAGATGGCGCTAAGCGGGGTTGCAAAGCAATCGTTGCCTGGCTGATGACGCCATGACCGTAAGCAGCCTGTCCCGTCACGTGGTTGTCCTCCAGAGAATCGAGAACTGCGCAAGGCGTCGGGCGGGATGAATCCAACATGCACAAGTACAGGAACAAGTAGATGACAGATAAAGATATCCAGGAAATGTTTGAAGCTTTCAACCGCCACGACACCGACGCGGTCATGACTTTCTTCCACGATGACATCGTTTTCGAAACCGCCTCCGGACCGGAGTCGTACGGTACCCGCTTCGAGGGGAAGCAAGCTGTCAGACAGCAGTTTGAGAACACTTGGGGATCGATGCCCGACGTCCAGTGGCTGGGTGGTAACCACTACCGCGCGGGGAGCGTGATCGCCACGGAGGCGACCTTCGTTGCGACCCAGGCCAACGGCAAGCGCATCCGTGTGGACCAAGTGGATCTACTCACGATCAAAGACGGCAAGATCGTGCGCAAGCAGGCATTTCGCAAGAACCGTCCGCTGCTCGATCCCGTCTAGGGAACGAAAGCGTCCTCACGACCGACATCGAAAGAAAGCCCACGGCAGCGAGCATTTCGGCGCAAGCTGGATTGCCAACTGCCGCAAGAGCGCACTGCGACCCGGCCTATGCCCCACTGGCAGCGCTTACACCCGTAGGAGGTAACGGCTGCAGGACCGCCTACTGGATCGGGGCCGCCGGGCGGCCGGCGATTTCATAGCTCAATTTGCCCATAAACGGAGAAAACATGTCACATAAATTTGAAGGCGGGTGCGCGCACATTCGCACCCATTCGGAGCATGATCCGATCGACAACCACATCTGTCACTGTTCCGTTTGCAAGAGCGTGACCGGAGAATCGAGCACCCATGTTGTGTTTTTCAATCACGATGAACTCGTTGTCGAAAACCTCGACCTGGTGAAACGTCAACCGTTCAACGCCAACAATCCAGACGGTCCATTGGTACTGGCCACCTGCGGGGAATGCGGCGCGCCGATCATGCTGGGAGACAAGCTGGGGCGCATCCGGGCGATCGTGCCAAGCTTGATGGGCTACGATGCCTCATTCCCAGCGGCGACTTATCACGCGTATTTTGATCCGGCTGCCGGAGTTCCCAAGCCCGATGATGCCCTTCCGGTCCATGAGGCGCTACGCCCGGATTTTGTCTGGCCGTCGCCCTCCTGAGCGCGCATTCCGACGATCGCCTAAATCGGTCACGATCAAATGGGAATCGTCGGTTAAGGGAGAGGCTCAGCTCGATGAAAACGGCCGCTTGGTGGAAGACTATGCGCGCAACTTTTCTGGAGATTCCCCGGGTGCGGGGCGTGGCATCGGGTACGACTTGGCGGTTCGGACCGGTGTCGCGCCTGCTTTCCGCAGGCCGAACGGATTTCTATCGCATCGGTAACGTGGGCACCACTTCCGCCGCCCCTATCGTCCCCGCAACGAAACCGCACGCGCGATGGTGCGCCGTTGTCGGGGGCGTTGGAAGGCGTCCCGAAGGACGGATAGAAACGCCGCTGACCACAAACTCATCCATCCCTTGATCGCGGCAAGTCACCTCAAGCCCGCGCGAATGGCCACTGGAGGTCGATGCCAGATTTGTAAGGGCTTCCGACGTCATTAACTTGCATGGCGAAGCGGCGTGATTGGCGTATATCGAAATGGTTTACCCCGACACGGCGCCCGATTTCCATACTGTTTTCTGAAGTTCGGCCCCCATCGAGGGGCGCTTGAGGCTACCCTCCGATGGGGAATCCATCAAACGACTTTATCCAATAACGCGAAATAGGTGTAAAGCGCTCGCTGCCCCAGCCTGCGAATCGGCCGCAGCGGGTGGCTGGGCAGCGGCGAGCTGAATATGGGTAGGTCCGAATCGGCTATGCTTTTACCGGCAATCAAGGTCGCCAGCTGTTTGGAGGCATAGGCCGAGAAAGACACGCCGTTGCCGCTGTACCCCTGGGAATAGAACACCTGCTGTCCTCGGTCGGGCTGCACGATGCGCGGCATCATGTCATGAGAGATATCCATCCAGCCGTGCCAGAAAAAGGGCGTTTCGATACCTTTCAGTGCCGGAAACTTTCGCGCGATGGCCTCCTGCACGATCCGCAGGTGCTTGGGGTTCTCTGCGTCCGCCCCGCTGATGGCACTGCGTGAGCCGATCTGCAGACGTTTCTCGGGCAGATAACGGTAGTAGTAACGGAGTTTGCGGGTATCGGTGATGAGCATGTTTGAATGAAAACCGCAAGCCTCCACCTCCTCATCGGTCAGCTCACGTGTCACCAGCGAATTGGCCATGATGGGCATGTTTTTATAGGCGGTGAGCTTGTGCAGATTCGGGCTGGTATAGCCGGCGGTACAAATGCCCACGGCACGTGCGCGGACCGTTCCCCCCGGGGTACGCAGATGATGCACGCCGGCCTCGGTGGTCCAGGCCTGAACGGGGCTGCCGGTGTGTATTTTGGCGCCCAATCGACGTGCCACACGGGCATAACCGTAGGCCAATTTCAGGGGTTGCACGGCGATACCCACCGGCTCAAGCATGGCGCCGTGAGACTCCTGATCACCGATGTATTCGTTGAGAACGGTACTGCGGTCAAGGATGCGGGTCTTATAGCCCAGTACTTCGTTACACAGACGCGACTCTGCCTCCAGCCCCTTCAACGCTTTCTCGCTATGGGCGATGAGCAGATTGCCTTCACCATGGGGCTCACAGCCGATCTCCGGGTCTTCGGTCATGGCCCTGAAGACCTCGTAACCCTCCAGGCTGTTGGCGTGCAATCGACGGGCGGTATCGGCGCCCCACTTTTTCACCCATTGGCTGCGGCTCAGCCGCCCCCAAGCCAGGTGTCCCTGCCCGCCGTTGCGGCTGGTGCAGCCCCAGCCAATCTGGTTGGCTTCCAACACGACTGCCTTGATGCCGTGTTCGCGGGCAAGAAACAGCGCGGTGGCCAGACCGGTGAAACCACAACCGATCAGGACTACATCCACATCCATATCGGCCTTGACCGGGCCATCATCTTCCGGTGGTTCTCCCGCGTGATGACACCAATAGCTCGGCGCGTATTCCATCGCCGTGCCGGGCGAGGTGTCATAAAGGGGGTCGTAATTCGGCTTATAAGGCTGGCTAGCATGCATTCGATATATCAATCTTGGTTAATGCTGAAATCTTTTTCGAAACGCTTCCCGCGTTTTTTGCCCACAAAGTTTCCTTCTGGAAACCGCCGCATAACCCTGTTTCCAGCAAACCAACGCTTGTCATTTGTTGAGCTTATTGAAGCGCAAAATTGCAAAAAAGAGTTATGCAGGCAGCCCTGAACATATTCACAATTTATGAGCGGTCTTGTCGGCAATGCGTTTACCTGCTGAGCAAAATTTTAGCCAGCTTGACGGGTAGCTACAAATGGTGTATTCATGGCCCATGGATAAGGGCGTCTTATCCATGGGCTAACGCCGTGATCGCCGGCCGCCATTCACACTGACGGGCGCTAAGTTTTTTGCCTGGCTGGTCATCTCTGCGGGGCAAGAAGTGCCCGCAGTTTGGGAACGCACTGGACGCGGTGTTTCCGGCCACCACGCTGCAAAGTGGCGCATGGCCACCTTGAGAACTTCACTGCCGACTTGAGCCGGGCAAGCCGGAATTGGAAGGAAGCGATGAATCAATTCGCCATCCTTTATGAGGACCGGTTCGCAAAATGCATCAAGTAAGATGAATTCCGGTTTTATCCAGAACGGGAAATACCAACAGCGCCTCACACGCAGAAATTCTGAAACTCCCCTCAACATGACGAAGCCCGAACACAATCCAATGTTTATTGGCAATTTGCAGTTGAACTGGCTGCGTACCTTTGAAGCGGCTGGACGGCACTTGAGCTTTTCACTGGCTGCAACCGAACTTAACATGAGCCAGTCAGCGGTAAGCCAGCAAGTCAAGCTGCTCGAGCACAAACTCGGAAAAAGTCTGTTCAAGCGCCAGATTCGCTCGATTCAACTGACGATCGAGGGCCGCGCTTACCTGGACGTGGTGCAGGAGGGGCTGCAGCACTTGAGTCTTGGCATGAAAAACATCTTTGGCTCGGTCGCGGAAGGCGTGCTGGACCTGAGCGTCAACACCACCTTTGCCGAGTTGTGGCTCATCCCGCGCCTCGGGCGCTTCATGGAGCAGCATCCCAAGCTGTCGCTGCGCATGCTGCAAACCAACTGGGACATTGATTACCCCACTTCTCGCGCCGAACTGGAGATCCGCTACGGCAGCGGCAATTGGCCGGGTTTTGAAGTGCGAAGCCTGCTGTCACACCAGCTTAGGCCTTATTGCTGCATCAATTTCCTCAATTCACCCAACATGACAAATGGCTTTCGTGGCACCCCACTCATCGATGTGTTGGGCACCCCCAGCGGATGGAGGGACTGGCACACCCGGCACACACCAGGTCAACATGAGACCCTCCATCGTTTCAACGTGGACAGCTACGCCATTGCCGCCAGCATGGCCATTGAAGGCGCCGGCATCTGCCTTCTTCCGGATGACTTGGTCAAGGGCTCTCGACTGGAGCCGCTCCTAGTGTGCCCGCTGGACGCACCGATCGAATCCGCATCCGGGTATTTTCTGGCCAGACGCACAGACCGCCCGCTGTCGGGGCCAGCCCTGGCCTTCAATAGCTGGATGGCAACAGAGTCCCTCTGAGTGCAACTTTACTTCGATCGACGCGATGAGGGTCTGAGCGCCCTGGGCCAGCGGAAGCCGGCTGGCAATCTGCGCCAGCGCCGCCAAGTCCAGCCTGTCGGCCTTCATCGCCATTTTCGCGGTCAGGAGTCTATCCCCGCGTGTGCGGGGGAACCAGAATTCAGAGGTTTTTTCGCGTTGGCTGCGCGTAAGCTAACCGGTTGTTAAAGAGGGCCCCGGATCACCCATAATACCAAGGGACTACGCTTTGCGATTGATGTGAGCCCGGTGTGCATCCGGTGGTACGCGGCCTATCCACTGAGCTACCGCCACCTTGAAGAGATGATGCAAGAACGCGGTGTGTTTATCGACCGCTCCTCAATCAATCGTTGCGCGATTCGGTTTCTTCCGCTGCTGAAAAAGGTGTTTCGAAAACACCAGCTCCCTGTTTTTGGGGGCTGGCGAATGGACGAAACCCATATCAAGGTCAAAGGTCAGTGGAAGTATCTGTACCGTGCCGTAGACAAGGCAGGCAAGACCGTTGATTTTCTGCTGACGGCCAAGCGTGACAAGGCCGGCGCCATGCGCTTCTTTGAAAAAGCCATTCAGGCCACCGATGTTCCTGAGACGGTCGCCATGGACAAGAGTAGGGCCAATTAAGCGGCCATCGAACCAGATCATCAAAGACCGCAACACTTCAGTTTTGATTCGTCAGGTCAAGTACCTCAACAACCTCATCGAGCAAGACCACCGAGCAGTGAAGCGCGTCACCAAACCGATGCTCAACTTCAAGTCGTTTCGGGCCGCCAAACGTGTTCTTGCCGGAATCGAATTGATGCGCAAAGGACAGATGACCATGCCAAGCTGCGCAGGAATGTCCTTTGCTGACCAGTTTTTCGCGTTGGCATGACAGGTCCGCACCGCACAAAGGCGGTGGAACGTCCACCGGATAAAGCCGTCTCCTCGTGGCCAACGCGGCAAAACCGCGGAATTTGCCGGCGATCGAGACGACGTGATGGCTGGCCATACCGGTCAGCAGTTGTTCATCCTGCAGCCGCCACCACCGTCATTTCCACCAGCAAGGCTGCATTCGCCAATCGCGTCTCGACCGTTGTTCGCGCCGGCGCTGTTGCCTTCGCAACCCAGGCCTCCCAGACGACGTTCATCGCGGCAAAGTCGTCGATCGACTTCAGGTGGATCAACACCGACAACAACCTCGATTTATCGGTTCCGGATTCTGCCAGCAAGGTGTCGATACGTGACAGCACCTCGGCTGTTTGCCCTCCGATGTCGGTGGCATCGGAACCCGATGATGTCTGGCCGCAAAGGTAGACGAGGCCGGCATGGCTCACAATCTTGCTCATCCGGGGGCCGGTGTGCTGACGGTCAATGGGTTGAGTCATGCTTCTGATCTCCTAAGTTGGTTATCTACACTTTACCGGCAAGCTAGCGTGGCAACTACGTTGTTGCCGGGTCCGCAGCGGGTCGACGCGCCGACTGAAAGCGCTCGACGCTGAAAGGACTGATATCGATGGCCGGAACACGGCCTGCCACCATGTCGGCCACCAGGCGCCCGGTCTTGGGCCCAGCGGTGATGCCAACGTGTTGATGACCGAAGGCGAAGAATACCGACTCGAAATGCGGTGATCGGCTGATCACCGGCAGGCTATCGGGCAGCGACGGCCTGTGCCCCATCCACTCGGTGTATTTGTCCGTCGACACGCCAGGGAACAGGTTTTTCACATGCTTCAGCAGGCGGCGCGTCATGTCCGGATTTGCTGGACCATCGAGGCCACCGAATTCGACGATTCCGGCAGCGCGCAGGCCGCAGGCCATCGGTGTTGCAACGAATTTGCCCCCGGTCGACATGATTGGGTAGCGCGGCATCAGCCCCGGCTCTTGCAGGGTGATGTGGTAGCCACGCTCGCTTTCCAGCGGCACCGGGCTGCCGAGCCGCGCGGCCAACCGGCCGGACCAGGCACCCGCACTGATCACCAGACGCCTGATGTCGATCGCGCCTTGATCGGTCAGCAGCCTGGTGGGGCCGTCGGCGCCAATCTCGATATCCTTGACTTCACGCCGCAAGATGGTGCCGCCGTTGCTGACGAAATGCGCCGCCAATGCCGTGACCAGTTGCAGCGGGTCAGGCGTGTAGCCATGGCGCTCGAGCACCACGGCAAATCGGTAGTCCGGGCCTAGCGCCGGCTCGAACTCGCGTACGGCATCGCCCCTCAGCGACGACCACTTCACGCCGCGCGCGCGCCGCAAGCCCCAAGCATAGGACTCCGCCAGGAACGCAGCTTCGTCGGCGTAGACATAAAGATAAGGCGACGGCCGCACCCATTGCTCGGCCCCGGTGCCGGCCGCCAAGGCCTGATGATCCTCGACGCTGGTGCCGACGAGTGTGCTCATGGCGTCGGCAATCCGCTCCACTTTCTGGGGCGAGCTGTTGCGCAAGAAGCTGACCAGCCACGGAATCATCCGCGGCATATACGACCACCTGAACGACAGCGGGCCCAGCGGGTCCATCAACATACCCGGTGCTTTCCATGCAAAGCCGGGCGTCGCTACCGGGACGAACCCGCAACTTGCAAATACGCCCGCATTCCCCAGTGAGGTTCCCTCGCCCGGACGCACGCGGTCGATAACGGTTACTTTGCAGCCATCGCGCTGCAAATTGATGGCGGCAGATATGCCGACAATGCCGGCACCGATAATCGTTACATCGCGCTGTGCGCCAGATCCTGTGGACATCCTTGTTCCTTATTCTCGATTGGCTTAGCGCGGCAATATGCCGCTGTACGGCTGGCGATTGACGGCTTCACCGACCATGTTCGTCAGCGTGGAAAGATCGAACACCGGTAATCCGGTTTGATGCTGAATCCGGTGCGCGAACGGCGGCATGTCGGTGCACTCAAGCACGATGGCGCCTACTTCAGGCTTGGCCATGGCGAGCGCGACTGCCACTTCGACCACTTCCGCCTCCACCTTGGCAAGATCCATCGAATGGCGCTTGCCCTCCAGGATTACCTCGCTAAATTCGGGCTGGCCTTCCATTCCCGATAGGCAGACCATGTTCTCGTCGACGCCGACCGCGCGCAGGTGCGACGGGGTCAGGCTCTCCTTGTGAGCAGTCAAGACGCCCACTTTCTGGCCTGGCCGCAACATCCGATGGACCAACGGCACTTGCAACAGGCTGGAAGCAAATACCGGCACCTGGACCGCGTCTGCCAACTCCTGCTGGTAAAGCGCCAGGAAGCCGCAGCTGCCGGTGATCGCGCGAACGCCTTCGGCTTCGAGCTCGCGCGCAGCGGCAATGAACAGATCCAGTTGCGCGCCACCAGGTTCACGCAGCAGCTTCGCGACCGTCACACCCATGATGACCTTGTAGGCAATCGGAAAGCGAAAACTGCTCGGGCATTTGATATGCCCTGGCGGCTTCGGGAAATATGATTCCAAGCACAGCACGCCAATCGGAATGCCACAGATATTTTGCCCGCCTTGAATTAGCATAAAAATGTTCCCTTGTTCATCTCAGGCCGGCTTGCTGCCGCGCCGCTGCAGCCCGGCCGACACCAGGATCAGCACAGTCATGAATGCCAGCAACAAAGTGGCCACTGCGGCGAGCATCGGGCTGACCTTGAGCAAGGCGTCATCCCACATCAGCTTCGGCAATGTCGTTATCTCGCCCCCGGTCAAGAACAGTGCGATCGTCAACTCGTCGAACGAGGTGATGAAGGCAAACATGAACGCAGCGATCAGGCCCGACTTCAGAACCGGCAGGGTGATGTGCCAGAAGGTCCTGGCACGGGATGCACCCAGCGTCCACGCCGCGTGGTCGAGGCGGATGTCGTAGCCCTTGATCACCGCCATCACCGTGATCACCACATACGGAATCGTCAGCACGGTGTGCCCCAGCACCAGGCCAAATGTGGTACCGGTCAAGCCGATCTGCGAGAAAATATAGAACAGCGCGACCGCGACGATGATGTGCGGCAGGATCATCGGCGCCATCAAGAAGGCGAGCAGCGCCGTCTTGCCCGCCATGCGCTGGCGAACGAGGAAGAACGCGGCGGGTACGCCGATCAGCGTGCCCCCGGCGGCGGCCAGCAGCGCCACCAGGAACGAACGGCCTGCAGCCCCGACCCAGCGGCCGTCGGCGAAGATGGCTTGGTACCACTTCAAGGTGAAGCCATGGGGCGGCCAAGACAAGAAACTGTCCTGGGTGAACGAGATCGGGATGACGAATAACGCCGGCAGGACGAGGAAGCCGATCGCGGCCAAACCGCCGATCCACAGCAATCTGGCACCCTGCTGCTTGCGCGGCTTGTCGCCGCGCGCAGGCATCACTCTGTTGAACAAGGCACCGCCGCTGTCGAAAAGCCAGGCCAGAACTGAGAGGATCTGGCCACCGACGCGCGATGAAGTCCGGCCGATCAGGTTGGTGCGTGCCCCGCCTGACTCGCCCGACAAGGTCGACAGGCCAAGCAATGCGTCATAGATCACAAAGACGATTAGCGCCGAGACCAGCAACAGAACTGACACAGCGCCGGCAAAGCGCCAATTCAGCATGTTCTGCACCTGGAAGATGATCTGTTGCACGATCATCGTCTCACCCGCGCCGCCGAGCAGGGCCGGCGTCATGAAGAAGCCGAGCGAGGTGATGAAGACCAGCAGACCCCCGGCGGCAACACCGGGTAGCGACAACGGAAAATAGATCTTCCAGAACGTCGAACCCTTGCGCGCGCCGAGCGTGGAAGCAGCCTTCATCAGGTTGCCGTCGATCTTCTCCATCACCGGCAACATCGTCAGCACGCACAACGGCATCATGGCGTGCACCATCCCGATCAATACGCCGGTGAAGTTGTAGATCATCGAGATAGGCGCGTCGACAATGCCGAGTGCCGTCAGCAAGTTGTTGATCGCGCCATTGCGCCCGAGCAGCACCATCCACGCGAAGATGCGCACCAGAAAACTTGTCCAGAACGGCATCAGCACCAGGATGATCAGAAGTTTGTAGCTGCCTCGCTTGGCGCTGGCGATCAGGTAGGCGACCGGGTAGCCCGCAATCAGCGCGATCACGGTGGTCCAGCCGGCCGTCTTGAAGGTGATGGCCAGAACCTTGGCATACACCGGGCTCGAAAGCAGGCGCGAATATTGCTCGAAGCCCGCAACCCCGGCATCGCTGGAGAAGCTCATGCTGAGCAGAACCACGATAGGGTAGACGAACAGTATCGCCAAGAACAGTAAGGCGGGGTAGATCGGCCAGGCTTTGCGCCAGGCCGAGGTGCGTCGCTTTGTTCCACCGGGCATCGGCGCCACGGCCACGTTTTGCGCGCTCATGATGCCAACTTCCGCTTTTGGGCCAGCACCACCGTGCGATCGGCCGACCAGCCCAGGCGCACCTGCTGGCCTTTTGCCATGTCGTGAACCGGTCCGCTGGTTAGCTGTGTCAACTTCATCTCGACGCCACCGGCGAGCTTGATATAACACTTGATTACCGGGCCGGACAGAATGATTTCCTTGACGGTTGCTTCGACCTGATTTTCTTCCTCCTCGTCAGCAAGAAGCAGGCGAACGCATTCCGGTCGAACCATGGCGATCGC
>JBKJKI010000008.1:0-55571 GCA_046597475.1 Polaromonas sp.
GCGCTGAAGTCGCCGCTCTTCGACGCGGCGCGGTTTGCCCGAAATCTGGAGGAGGCCTTGACCAGCATGACCCGCAGCCATGACAAAAATGTCGAACCATAAGACCCTCCGCGTCAAAAAACGTCATCTTCCGCCACCTTAAGACCTACCGCGCTGGGTTTTTTGCTCTTAACGGGCGGAAAGCAGGTTGGCACGAACTCTGCAGTAAGAGCAAGGCCAGTGTCTTAACCAAGGAGTTTTCTATGAAGCGTTCCATGCAGCAGGGTTTTACTTTGATCGAACTGATGATCGTTGTCGCGATCATCGGTATTTTGGCCGCCGTGGCCTTGCCCGCCTACCAGGACTACACGGTCCGCGCCAAGACCAGTGAAGTGGTTCTGGCCGCATCGGGTGGAAAAACGTCAGTCGCCGAGGCCTACCAGTCGCTGGGCCGCATGCCTTCTGTGAACTCCGCAGGCATTAACCCGCAATCATCGCCCTATGTCAGCACCGTTGAATATGTCAAGACCTCCGATACCGTAGGCCTCATTACCGCAACGGCATCAAACAAAGAGCCCAAGATTGCTGGTAAAACCATCACCTTAAGGGGCACTGCGGATGGGGCGGGTGTGGTGACCTGGGTGTGCGGCGGCGATATTGATCCGAAATACAAGCCGGCGAACTGCCGCTAAATTTTCCATTTCGTTCAGCGTTCCAGAAAAGCTCCGCTCCGCGGGGCTTTTTTTTTCCATTGTTGGCTTACCTTGACCCCTTCGCATCGTTCATCGCTGTTGCAGATTGCTTTCGTGGGCGCCTTATGGGCAGCCCTGACTGCCGTCTTCTGGGCAAGCCTGCAGGGCCATTTCGTATTTGACGATCACGTCAATATCGTCGGCAACCCGGCGCTGAAACCAGGCCTTGACTTCTGGTCTTCCGTCATGTCGGCCGCGGCCAGCAGCATCTCAAGTCCCTTGGGCCGGCCCTTCAGCATGGCGAGCTTCGCATTCAACCTCTACTTCTTCGGTGATTCGGCGTACTCGTTCAAAGTCACCAACCTGCTGATCCACCTGGCCAATTCGCTGCTGGTATTTGTGCTGGTCCGGCAACTGCTGCACTGCCTCGAAGCCGCCGCAACGCCAAGCCCGTCACGGGCCTGGGCTCCGGCAGCGGCGACAGCCGCAGCATGGGCGTTGCACCCGCTGAACGCCACGCCGGCACTGTATGTCGTTCAGCGCATGACGAGCCTGTCGGCGTTCTTCTTGTTTGCGGCCCTGGCCCTGTACTTGTATGGCCGTCGGGTGAAAGGAAGGCGGGCGCTCTGGGCGATCGGGGTCAGCCTTCTGGTGTGTTGGCCGGCGGCGGTACTTTCGAAGGAAACGGGCCTGCTGCTTCCCGCCTACATCTTTCTGTGCGAATGGCTTCTGTCCGGCTCCTTGCGCAAGCTGTCGCGCGCGGTGAAATGGTCGAGTCTGGCCTTCGTCGCCGGTTTGTTGAGCTTCCTATGCTGGTCGAATTGGGAATTCATCACGCGCGGCTACGGCGTGCGCGACTTCGACCTGCTCGAGCGCCTGATGACACAGGCGAGGGTGTTGTGGTTCTATGTCAGGCAACTGCTGCTGCCCGCGCCGCACTTATTCGGCCTCTTTCACGATGACATTCCCGTTTCACGCGGGCTGCTTGATCCACGGGAGACGCTGCCGGCCATCCTGGCGTGGTTCGCCCTGGCGGTGATTGCGTTCCGGCAGCGTGCGCGCCGGCCTTTGTTCACGTTCGCCGTTTTCTGGTTCCTCGCTTCCCACTCGCTGGAGTCGACCCTGCTGCCGCTCGAAATGGCGTACGAGCACCGCAATTACGTCGCGTCGATGGGAATCATCCTATGGCTTTGCAGCCTCGCATGGCCGGCGCGCCCTGATTCGGCATGGCCGGTCCCCAGGGCGGCCCTGGTGGCGAGCTTCGTGCTTTTCTGCGGCTTGTTGACGGGCTTGCGCTCATTGCAGTGGGCCGATGACTTCCAGCGCGCGCAGGCAGAGGTCGCTGATCACCCGGAGTCTGCCCGCGCCAATTACCAGGCGGCGACAGCGATGATGCAAAGAACCTACGAGGCGGGCGGGGGCAGCCCCATGGCCTACCACTTTATCCAGTTTCACTTGAAGAAGGCCAGCGAGCTGGACACGCGCGGCAAAGCACCGCTCATAGGCCTGCTGTATCTGGACTGCGCTGCGGGGATGCAAAAGAACGCGGCTGTCCAGCTGCAATTGCGCGAGCGGTTCGCTTCGACACCCTTTACGCACGGCGATGCCGCCGTGGTGCAGAGCCTGTCGCCGCTTCTGGTGGAAAAGCGGCTGTGCTTGGACGACCGGGAAGTCAAGGCGCTCCTCGAGGCGGGAATCTCGAACCCGCGGGCCAGCGGCTCGATGCGCGGGCTCATTTATTCGGTTGCCATGGACTACGCCGTGGCCGGCATGCGTTCGATGCCGCTTGCGCTTTCGTATGCCCAGGCCGCGGTCGCCAGCGATCCGGCCAACGTGCCTTTTCGCGCGAACCTGATTCACCTCTACATCCAATCAGATAGAGTCGGCGACGCGAAGTCCGAATACATTAACCTCGCACGAAGGCCCGTGGCGCTGGGCGACAAGCGCTCCATGGCGGAGTTGGAGAAATTGATCGATTCGATTGGCCAAGATGTTGAGACAAGCCGGCGGGGTGGCTGACAGCTACTCGATCGTGATTCCTGCCCGCAATGAGGCCGGCGGGCTGGCCTTGCTGTTGCCCAGGATTGCCGCGCACATGCCAGCCGGCACCGAAATCATCGTGGTGAACGACGGCTCGGACGACAGCACGATCGACGTCTGCGCGTCGCACGGCGTTCGGGTACTGACCCATGCGTACCCGAAAGGCAACGGGGCAGCCATCAAAACCGGCGCTCGCGCCGCGCGCGGCAGCATCCTCATATTCATGGACGCGGACGGCCAGCACCAGCCTGAAGATATCGACGACCTGCTTGCGCTGTTCAGCCAGGGCTATGACATGGTGGTCGGGGCGCGGCAGTCCGGCTCGCAAGCGGGCCTTCACCGGGCTGCGGCCAACGACGTCTTCAGCCGATTCGCCAGCTGGATGGTGATGCAGCCCATCGCCGATCTGACTTCGGGATTCAGGGTGGCGCGCGCCACCAGGTTTCGCCAGTTCCTGTACCTGTTGCCCAATGGATTCTCGTACCCGACGACCATCACCATGAGCTTCTTTCGCGCCGGCTACAGCGTTGGCTATGTCCCGATCCATTCGCCCCGCAGAAACAGCGGCGCCAGCCATATCCACCCTGTGCGCGACGGCGTGCGCTTCTTGTTGATCATCATCAAGATCGGTACGCTCTTCTCGCCGCAAAGGCTGTTTCTTCCCATCAGCGCAGGCTTCTTCCTGGTGGGGCTGGCCTATTACATCTACACCTACCTGGGCGAGGGACGCTTCACCAACATGAGCGCATTGCTCTTCATCTCGGCCATCTTCACCTTCCTGATCGGAGTCGTGTCCGAGCAAATCTCGGCCCTGCATTACAAGAACATAGACACCATCGACCATGATGCGCAATAACGGGAACCGTGCGCCGGCAGGCGGGTAGCGCGTCATGAAGGTCCTGATGAGCAGCACCTCGTACCCTGAGAATCCCCAGGACTGGCGCGCCCGCTTCATCGCCGACATGGTGGCGGCCCTGGCGAGGCGCGGCGACATCACGCTGTCGCTGTGGGCTCCGCCGGGCGAAATACCCGCCAATGTGGCTGGCGTCCCCACGCGCTCCGACGCCCGATGGCTGGGTAAGCTGTCGGCGCGTGGCGGCATTGCACACCTGCTGCGAACCCGCAAGATCCTGGCGGGCGCCTCCACCCTCGAATTGATGATGCGGCTGGGCCGCGCTTACCGGCGCTGCCCAGCCGATGTGGCCCATGTGAACTGGCTGCAGAACGCCTTGCCTCTTTTGGGAAGCCGCACCCCCGCCTTGATCACGGTATTGGGATCCGATTTCGGCCTGTTGCGGCTGCCTGGCATGAAGCCGCTGCTGCGCGCCGTGCTGCGGCAACGTCGCGCGATCCTGGCGCCCAACGCCGGGTGGATGCGGCCGGCGCTGGAGCGGGCCTTCGGCGACCTCGCGGAAGTCCGCCCGATACCATTTGGCGTCGACGACCACTGGTTCGACGCCGTGCGTCGCCCGCCGCCTGAAACCCCCCCTGTCTGGCTGGCCGTCACGAGGCTGACCGCCAACAAGATCGGGAACCTGTTCGAATGGGGCGAGGGATTGTTCGGGCCCGAGCGGCAACTGCATCTGTTCGGGCCCATGCAAGAGGATATCGACTTGCCTTCGTGGGTGACCTACCACGGCCCTACCCACCCCGCGGATCTGCTTCAACACTGGTTTCCCATGGCCAGCGGCCTGATCTCGCTCAGCCGGCATGACGAGGGACGGCCCCAAGTGATGCTGGAAGCGATGGCTGCGGGCTTGCCGGTGCTTGCCTCTGATGTTCCGGCCCATCGCGACATGGTGCAACACAGCCAGACTGGCTGGCTGGCAGCTAACCGTGACGAGCTTTGCAAAGGGCTGGACTGGCTGGAGGACTCCGTGCACAACCAGAATACCGGACAGGCTGCCCGCAAGTGGATCAAAGACTCGATTGGAACCTGGGACGACTGTGCCGGCCGTTATACCGCCGCGTACCAAAGTCTGCTGGAGCGTGGATCGTGAGCCGAGATGGCGTGTTGCTGCTCGGTGGCGCTGGCTTCATCGGCAGCGCAATGGCCAAGCGCCTGATGCAGGAAAAGATACCAGTACATATTATTGGCCGACATGACGGGGATCGGCTGGAACATGTGTTGTCCCAATGCGGCACGGTGATCCACCTGGCGTCGGCCACCACGCCAGGATCGTCGGCCACCCAGCCAAACCTGGAACTGGGCAACCTCGCTTTGACCTTGCGCCTGCTGGATTTGTTAAAAAATCATCCGGAAATTCATCTGATCTTCTTTTCCTCCGGCGGCACCATCTATGGGAACCCGGATCGGCTGCCAGTGACGGAAGACTGTTCGATCGCCCCGCTATCCAACCATGGCGCAGGCAAGGCAAGCCAAGAAGCTTTCTGCCGAGCCACCCGGACCCAAGGTCATGCTGTCACCATCCTTCGCCCCGCAAACGCCTATGGCCCGGGCCAGGGGCTAAAGAGAGGCTTCGGTTTGGTGCGCATCATGCTCGAACACGTGCTTGCCGGCACGCCGCTGGAAATTTGGGGTGATGGGAAAAACGTGCGCGACTTCATCTACATCGACGACGTCATCGGGGCATGCATACGCTTAATCAGGCGCCCCCAGGACTCAGGCACTTACAACCTTGGTAGCGGCACTGGCTATAGCGTCAATCAAGTCCAGGACATGGTTGAAGAAATTGCGGGAGCCGAACTCAAGGTTTTTCGCAGCCCCACTCGACATAGTGATGTCCGCTGCGTGGTGCTGGATATCGGCCACATTCAAAGCGAACTAGACTGGACCCCAAAAATAGTCCTGGATGAAGGAATACGCCGAACCTGGCGGTGGCTATTAGGAGAAGCACCATGACTCCCCCATCGCCCACCTCTATTGCGCCTTCGTCAGAAAATATCTGCGCTGTGGTGGTCGCATATGTCCCTGATGAAGGCTTCGAAACCCGGCTCCGAGCCATTCTGCCCCAAGTGGCGAGGCTGGTGGTAGTAGACAACACCCCTCAGCCCATTTCGCTGTCTCCAGAATTAATGGCCGTGTGGGGGGCGCGTCTTCATTGCATTGCGAACCATGCCAATAGAGGAGTGGCCGCCGCCCTGAATCAAGGCCTTGAATATGCATTGCAGCAGGGTTGCCCTTGGGTGCTCACTTTCGACCAGGACACCCGATGCCACTCGAATATGGTGGCAGTCCTTCGAAACATCTATGACGATTGCAGCCCCAAACCGGCGGTAATTGGCAGCAACTATTTTGATCCAAGAAACAACAAGCCTAAAGTTTCCCCTCGAGGGGATATGTGCTTGGTACAGAAAACGGTCATTACCTCAGGTAGCCTGGTTAACGCCGAAATGGCCCGCATGATTGGCAATTTTCGCGAGGACTATTTTATTGATCAGGTGGATCATGAGTTCTGCTTGCGTCTTCGCAGCCAGGGGTGCCGAGTCATCATCAGCCGGGAACCATTGATGACTCACAGCGTGGGGCGCTCGGGCGGGGCCGATCTGCCATTTTTCGGCGTCCTCCCCACGCATCCCCCGCTGCGCAAATACTATATTGCCCGAAATACCGTCGTTACCATCTCCGCCTTCTGGCGTCTGGAGCCTGACTGGTGCTTGCGCCGCTTCACTCGCCTGATTTTTGGCCTGGTGTACACCGCGGTGTTGGAGGAAAACAGGCCTGCCAAAGTACGTGCTTTTTTTGCGGGAATAGCAGACGGCGTATGTCGCCGCCTGGGGCCGTGCCGGCGAAGGTGGCTACTCAAAGCGGACTAAAAGCCGCACATCAAAGCGCGATTCGCTCACTGCCTGACCTCGGATCTCCAGGGGCGGTCAATATGACGCGGATAGGCGGGAAGGGGCAACTCCGGACCGTAGTCCACAACGGGGCTATGCGCCGGGCCGTGATTGACGATGCCTCGCCACCGTTCAAGGAACCGTGCAACCTCATTTGCATTGCTGCCTACGATACCCTTTCTTTGACTGGTCTTAGATGCAATGCGAGCGTAGGGCGTCCAGAGATTGCGGTACCCAACTTCGACAAGGCGCAGACAGAGGTCGAGTTCGAAAAGGCTGCTGGGAAAATTCTCGATATCGAACCCATTCATCTCCCGAAACGTCTCGGCGCGTATAAGGAGGCAGCCCTTCGCAAGTGCCGTCACATTCTGTTGGAGGGCGGCTCGGCCAGCACGACCGTTTTCCTGCGGGCGCAAGCCTTGATAGAAACTCCAAGACACAATGTCCCGTCCTGTCGCGCCACACAAGGCTGTTAGGGCATCTTGGATATTCCCGGCAGCATCTATTTGCATGGGGCCGATTGCACCGATTTCCGGGCGCATTGCCTGCGCGGCCAATTCTTCCAGCCAATCCTCTGTTTCGGGTACCAGTTCAGCATCAAGAAAGCAAAGGAGTTCTCCCCCGGATTGCGCGGCTGCTCCGTTGAGGGTTTGGGCCAAAGAGCCATTACCGCTGGCAGGGCACGGAATGACTTCCAATGCCCGATAGCGGGTGCGGCCAATCAATTCTCCTGGTTTACTCGAATCGCCAAGCAGAACAATGGAAACGAGAGGCGGCGCAGAGGGAAGTGGATATCGCACTCGAACAAAGCTGCCAAATGCCGGTTCCACCGAGGCCGATTGGTTAATTCTTTGCAAATGGTCGTGAACCACGCGTTGGGCAGAACTGGCAACGTAAGACTTTTCCTCGTGCCCCATTGCGGCGGAACCCGAGATCGCGCGCCAATGGTAGAGCACGTCGGGGATGTGCCAAATGGTGGTTGCGGGCACTTGCTCCACCACACGTAAGGCCAGATCCCAGTCTTGCGACCCTTCTACTCCGATACGGAAGCCGCCGACGTACCTAATCACTTCCGTACGGTAGACACCCAGGTGACTGATCATATTTTGGCAATTAAGGAGTTCGGGGTTCCAGTCGGGTTTGAAGTAAGGACCAAAGCGGAGTCCGAGCTCGTCGATCTTGTCCTCGTCGCTGTAGATCATATTGAGTTCCGGGGCCTGCTCAATGGCCAGCGCGACCATATAAAGGGCATGCTCAGGCAGTTCATCATCATGATCTAGCAGCGCGACGAACTTTCCAGTGGCGAGCGCCAGGGCACTATTGGATGCGGCTGAGATGTGACCATTGCGGTCACGAAATACGATTCTTATACGCTCATCCAGCCGTTGATACTCTTCGAGTACTGCTCGAACGTGCTCTTGGGTCGACGCGTCGTCGGCTATGCATAGTTCCCAGTCGGGATAGAGTTGATTGCGAACCGTCTCGATTGCCCGTCTCAGCCAGCGTTCCGGCGAGTTGTAGGTAGGCATGAGAATGGAAATGAGCGGCCGTTGCCGCAAGTTAACAATGTGTGCACGAATAGCTTGGCGGTCGAAATCGTTCAGAGTTCCGTGAGCCCTGATCCAATTCCGATAACCATGCAAACTGTGCCACTGCAAGCTAAGTTGCTGCCTGACACCCGCGACCCCGGCCCTGGCCCAGAGCCGAAATGCCTTCACAATAAGCGCGGAAAGCCGGCGCTGGCGCACGAGCGAGAGCATGACGCGAATCAAGGCTAAAAAGCTATTTGAACCAAGCGTCATCTACCGCCAATCGCGCCGCACCAAATTGTAAGCCATGCGAAATGGCGCGGTTAATCGCCAAGAAAGCGTGGACTTGATCCGCGAGATTTCTTTGTTAGCAGCACTAAGCTCCCTAAGCTGCGCTTCGCGAACACTTAGTGTCCTAGCAAGTCGCATATATTGCGCGTGCTGCCTTAGAGTTTGAGCGCTCTTTGCGAAATCTAACTTTCTCGGCGTAGTTGTTCCGGAGTGGGCCAAGAGCAACCCCAAATTTTTCCCCAGATTATGATGGTCCGCTGCATAAGTTCTAAACGCATCCAGTCCGGAAAGGGTCGCCCGATACCCTTTAACTATTTCTTGGACCATCATTTCCGGGGGCTTCCTTGCAAAGCCTCGGCCGGAGAAATTGTTGTGCCCGGCGAGATCAACGTTATCCGCACTCAGCCAACCAGGTCCTCCAAAATGGTCGTAGCAATAAACAGGCACCTTCAGCGCAAAACAATAAGGGACGGTTTTTCCAACGGTTATCGCTGCATCGTAATGAAGCAAGAGGTCGGGACTCATCAACTGCGGGATGCCGCCTATTCCAATGTGAACGACGTCCAGTCCCCTTTCTTTGAGAATTTCGGCTGCTCTCAACACCTCCATTGGCGGATGATTGCTGACAATCGCAACTCGCGTCAGTATTTCATTGTGAAACTCCTTGGGGCGGCCCCAGTAGCTGCTAGGGACAGCATTCGGAAAAACGATAACCTGGTCTTCACTCAATCCAAGTTCATTAGTTATGAAGTCTCTGTTCTCAATGGAATGGGCTAGCAGCAGATCGAGATTTTCTGTACAGGCAGGCACCTTTTCGAGAGGCTCGAAATGCGAAAGACTGCAAAAAACGACCGTAGTCGCTTGCGTCTTCCGGGCGACAAACAGCTCGTTAAATACAGGTGTATGGTGTATCCAAGCCAAGTCAAATTTCGCATTGTCAATTGCAGGATCTGCTTGGAGCAGATCAACGATTTGAAATCGTCGCTTCTTGAATTCAGATGCCATAGGCTCGCCAGACAGTAGGGCGGCGACCAGAACTTCCCATCCCATTTCTTGCAGCTCGGTGGCAAGTTCCAGGGTAAAAACTTCCGAGCCTGCATAGTCGGTTAAGTTGTGAGTGGCGACAAGTGCACGCCCGACCTTAGACGCCGTCAATGGGTCAACCTAGGTAGTTGGATTTCAGTGGAGTACTGTCGGTCAGTTGATCCTAACGGCGTTGTCAAAAAGCTCGTTACTCCATTCGAACAGCGGTCTTGAAAAATCGGATTCAGTATGAATTGCATGTGCCTTTCGAGCAAACCATTTGCGACCATACGTTTCGAACGGGAAATTTTTGACATAGTAATCGCACGTTTCCTCCCATTGATCCACTGAGATTGCCTTTCCGTAGTGCTGGCAATAAAAATCCGTCACTACTTGATCAACTCCACTTGGCTCTCTTGCGTCGAGCCCCTCAAATCGTACGTGCGGCAGATTTTTCCACAACATCAGAATATCTCTCCTCTCGGGGCCGAAAAATCGGCGGGAACCGAGCAGAGCCTGCCCCCGTGCGAACGGGGAATGGTCATCGGGCGTCATGTAGGCGTCGAACAGTCGAACGCGCACACCATTGCATCTGCCCCCGGACTCACTTTCAATGAAGGTTCGCAGATTGCCCATTACCCGTTCGTCAGCATCGAAACAAAGCGTCCATTTGAAATTCAGCTTCGAGCGCGCAACCTGAAGCAACAAACTCCTGTGCCTCGTCTCGGCAGAGAGACGGGCGCCTGGATCGCTATCCCACGAAGAGTTCTCTATGACCAGCACCACCTTGGGGTGGCTTTGAAGAATATTGAGCGTATCGTCAGTACTTGCGTCGTCATACGCCACGACTGCATCGACATGTGCGCTAAGATAATCGAGCGTATCCCGCAAAATCAGAGACTCGTTCCGAACCCGAGTAATGCCGATCAGAAGATGCTTGCCTTTCAGGAGTGCCTTGTTGCCAACGAGAATCCGTTCAGATCTCCGCAAGAGAATGCGTTCGGAGTTTCGTTGGAACAAATTACCAAAGCCAAGTATGTTCACACGCCACCTCGCCTTCCCAGCGGGGGATCCCAAACTGATTGAACTCACTCAAAACTTCGAATGATGAGCACCGCTCGAAATTATCGTATGCGAACAGGGCATTGCTGTCGCAAACATTGGCCGAGATCCAGTACTGCCCGGGAATGAAACAAGTGCGTGGCAGCAGCAAGCTGACTTGTTGTACGTCGCCGACGAGAGAAATGTTGTCTCGAATGGTGTTGAAGACTGCAACCAGCCGGCCTTTGTCGTTGTGGACTTGAACGCCCAACCCAAATTCTGTTGTCGACAGCGCTGTGTCAGAGAACTGCAATGAAAAATGAACCGTCAAAACACCGCCCACATCGATACGCTGGGCTTCAACCCTGGCGTCGATAATTGCAATGATCTTTGGGCGTCCAGACTGGTGCGTACTTCGAGATAGCCGAGCGCGATGCGGGGGATCTGCTTCTTTCTGAATGTGCTCATAAAGATCTTGATCAACCTGCTGCTGATAGGCAAGACAAACCTTGGCCGCGTCGCCCTTCTTGATCACATTCCCAGCATCAAGCCAGATTGCGTGCTGGCAAAAGTTTCTCACTGCGGGGATGGCGTGCGTTACGAGAAGAATAGTAGTGCCGTTGCTCTGCAAACGTTTCATCCGTGATATTGAGCGCTCCTGGAACTCCATATCCCCCACGCCTAAAGCCTCATCAACAATCAATACATCGGGATCAACATTGACGGCCACAGCAAACGCAAGCCGAACAAACATGCCGCTGGAATAAATCCGCACTGGCTGATCAATAAAATTTCCTATATCTGAGAACGCAACAATTTCATCGAAACGTCGATCCATGTCGGCTCTTGTCAAGCCCATGACGGCGCCCTGAAAATAAACGTTTTCCCGCCCAGTAAATTCGGGGTTAAAGCCGGCTCCCAGCTCCAGTAGCGCTGAAATTCGTCCATTTACGGCTATCGAACCTGATGTCGGCTTAAGGATCCCGCAAATGAGCTGTAATAACGTGCTTTTGCCGGACCCATTGCGTCCGATAATGCCGACGCTTTCTCCTTTCTTGATCTCGAAAGAGACATCCTTCAATGCAGTAAATTCCCGATGCAAGCTCATCCGCCCAAATGTAAAAGCCTGCTTGATGCGATCGCCGGGGTGGCCAAAAATACGGTAAGTCTTGACCAGATTCTTAACCGAAATCGCAATATCAGAGCGCATCGGCAAACTCCTCCCGGCTATGCTGAAAAAAGGCATAACCCAGAATCGACGCCACCAAACAAAAGGCAAGCGCCATGGCCCATGCGCTCCATTCGATCGCTTGGCCGGTGACTGCCGCGCGGGAGGTCTCGATCACTATACCCAAGGGGTTGTATTGATAGAGTGGCTGCAGCAACTTGGGTACAGCACTCATGGGATACAACACTGGCGACAGGAATAGCAGCATTTGCACAAGCATGGGAATGATCTGGCTCATATCCTTGATAAATACACCCCAAGCTGCCACAAACCAGGAAAGCCCCAGGGCAAGCAGCAAAACGGGCAGTAGCAAAAAAGGAAGAAGCAATATCTGCCAATGGAGGCCTGTAGCCCACGTCAGCGCGGCCAGCATGATGAGAAAATTGAAGGCCCCATGCACCAGGGCCGCGCCCAGCGGGACGAGCGGAAGGATATGCAAAGGGAAGATAATTTTCTTCACAAAGCTCGGAAAGCCGCGGACCGACGAGGGCGCGCGGGAAACCGTCTCGGCAAAAATATTGAAAGTGATCAGGCCGCTGTAGAGCACCAGCCAGAATGGCAGTCCGCTATCTTGCTGAGGCCACCGCGCTTGAAAAACTTGGCCAAACACGAAGGCGAAAATCGCCAGCATGACGAGCGGGCTCAGAAACATCCAGAGCACTCCGAACATGGCGCCGCGGTAGCGCAACAGCACGTCCCTCTTGATTAACTGGCCGAGAAGGTAGCGGTGGGGCCAAATGTCGGAAAAAATGCGGAATGGGTTCAATACGCTGGCGCTCATAACTGGGAAGGTGTCGTTGTCACAAGCGCCACACCGCTACACCCGCGGCTCTTAGCTCGGCGCAATCAAACTGCGACCTAACATCGATAAAACACCCGCCATCCTTCAACTGGCTGACGTACGCCGAGTGAGGCCGCGACAAGAAGGCCTGGTGCGCCACCGCAACAACCACCGCATCCGCCTTCGGCAAAGAATCCCACGCAATCAACTCGATCCCGTACTCCCGTTGCGCCTCATCCGCGTCGGCAACTGGATCATGCACACAGACCTCAACACCGTACGCGCGCAGCTCGGTGATCAGATCCCAGGCTTTTGAATTTCGCAGGTCCGGCACGTTCTCCTTGAACGTGATCCCAAGCACATTCACCTTGGCGCCCTTGATCTGGCTGCCGGTCTGTATCAGCTGCTTGACCGTCTGCTCCGCGATGAATTTGCCCATGCCGTCATTGATGCGCCGTCCCGCCAGAATCACCTGGGGATGGTAGCCCAGCATTTCGGCCTTGTAGGTCAGGTAATAGGGGTCCACGCCGATGCAATGGCCCCCCACCAGCCCCGGACGGAATGGCAGGAAGTTCCACTTGGTGCCGGCGGCTTCCAGGACCTCCAGTGTGTCCAGGCCGAGCATATTGAAGATCACGGCAAGCTCGTTCATCAGTGCGATATTCAGGTCGCGCTGGGTGTTTTCAATGACCTTGGCGGCCTCGGCGACCTTGAGCGAGGAGACCTTGTGCACCCCGACAGTGACCACCTTTTCGTACAGCGCCGCCACACGTTCCAGCGTGGCGGGGCTGTCTCCCGCCACCACCTTGACTGTGTTCGCCAGAACGTGTTGCTTGTCGCCCGGGTTGATTCGCTCAGGGGAATAGCCGACGTGAAAATCGCATTGCCATTTCAGGGCGGAAACGCGTTCGAGGATCGGGATGCAAATCTCTTCTGTCGCGCCGGGATAGACGGTGGATTCGTAGATGACCGTTGCGCCGGCTTTGAGATGCGCTCCCACAATCTCGCTGGCGCGGACGAGGGGCGCGAAATCAGGCTTGCGAGCTGCGTCGATGGGTGTTGGCACCGCGATAATAAAAAAATCGGCGCCCGCTAGTTCACCGGGGTCCGTGGCAAAGGTGAGCCTTTCGGCAGCCCGCATGTCCTGCCCGGTGACGGTGCCGCTGGGGTCTATGTGCTTGCGATAGCCCTCGATTTTTTGTGAAGACAGGTCGTAGCCGATGGTTGGCATCAGCTTGCCGAATGCCACCGCAAGCGGAAGGCCGACATACCCCAGTCCTACGATTGCGATTGTTTTCATGCGTGGTCGTACTCGCGCTTTCACCGCTCCAAGAGCCAAATCGAGGCCTCCCTCGCATGCGCAGATGCTGAATTGGGCCATCCCAGTCACTGTAGCAGTCCGATCCCTTGGGGCAAAATGGACCTTATGCAAACTGCCGCATCCTGTCGTTTCTACGTGGCAATCAATGGTGTTCCAGGTGAGTAACCGCGCGTGGCTGACTGAATGGGGAGCCGCGACGCTGGTGCTCTTACGTGCCGCAGCGGGCCAGTGATCGCCGCGCCTCCCTTCAGGCTCGCAAATTGGACAGGCACGGCGGGCGCGTCGCCTTTTCGCTTGCTGCTCTGCCTGGTCTGCCTGGTCTGCCTGTTGTTGCCCTGGCTCAACCCGCATGCCGGCGGCCCCTCTTCGTCGGTCGAACCCTGGCTTTTCAGCGCCTTTTGCACGGCGATCGCCTTCGGCACTCACGGGCCCGCGGCACTGCGCGGCGCCGTGGGTCCAGCGTTGACTGCTCTCGCCGTCTGGGCCTTGGCGCGCAGCGGCGTTTCGCCCGAGGCCCTGGCGCTGGCGGCGGCGTGCCTGCTTGTATATATGGCAGCCAGCATCGCGGCTGCCGGCTGCGCACGCCCGGAGTTGGTCCGCGCCGTCGCGCTGGCCTGGCTGCTGGCTGCATCGGCCAGCACCGCCATCGCCCTGGTCCAGTATTTCGGCTTGGCCGAGCCGTTCGCCGGCTGGATCAGTGCCTCGGCGCTGGGCGAGGCCTTCGCCAATCTGCGGCAGCGCAACCAGTTCGCCTCGCTCACCGTCATCGGCATGGCGTCGCTGTTCTTGCTGGTGCCGCGAGAGATGCGTCGCTGGCCTGCATGGGCCGCGATGTGCTGGCTGGCTATTGGCAACGCTGCGACCACTTCGCGCATTGGCCTGCTGCAAATGGTCGTGCTGGGCGCGCTGGCCTGTGCCTGGCCGGGGCCGCGCCGCGAGCGCGCGTTGTTATGGACAGCGGGCTTGCTGGCCTATGGGGTGGCCGCGATGGCGCTTCCTTCGTTGCTGGAGGCCGCCCTCGGCCAGCCCGGCAGCCGGCTGTGGGTGCGGGTGGCTGGCGTGGAAGCCTGCAGCAGCCGCTGGGTGCTGTGGTCAAACGTGCTGGAGCTGATAGCACAAAGGCCGTGGCTGGGCTGGGGCTGGGGCGAACTCGATTACGCCCATTTCGTCAACCTCTATGACGGCCCCAGGTTCTGCGACATCCTGGACAACGCGCACAACCTGCCGCTGCACCTGGCGGTGGAACTCGGCCTGCCCGCCGCGCTGCTCGCTTGCGTTGGCTTGCTCTGGGCCATTGCCCGGGCAGCGCCGTGGCACGAAACCGATGCCGTCCGGCAGATGGCATGGGCCGTGCTGGCGGTGATCGTCTTACACAGCCTGGTCGAATATCCGCTCTGGTACGGCCCCTTCCAGCTGGCTTTTGGCCTGTGCCTGGGCCTGCTCTGGCCGGCGCGCGGCGCGCGGGCGTTGCCGTCGCCGGCGGCGCGGGCAGGCGCTGCCGCACTCACGGCGGTCGTGGTCCTGGCCTGCGCCTACTCCGCATGGGATTACCGCCGGGTGAGCCAGATCTACCTGCCGGCCGAAGCACGCGCACCCGGCCGGCGCGATAACCCGCTGTCTGAAGCGCGCAAGTCCTGGCTGTTTCGAAGCCAAGCCCGCTTTGCCGAACTCACCATCACGCCGTTGACCGCCGCGAACGCGCAGTGGACGTTCGACAGCGCAGCCGATTTGCTGCATTACTCGCCCGAGCCCCGGGTGATCGAAAAACTGATCGAGAGCGGCGCCGCGCTGGGCCCAAGCAGCGAGATGCGGTTGCACTTAGTACGTTTCCGCGCTGCCTTTCCGGACGCCTACAGGGCGTGGTCGCAGACGGCCGCAGCCAAATTCACTCCGCGATGAAGTGCCCCGACTTGCCGCCCTTCTTTTCCAGCAGCTTGACGCCGTTGATCATCATGCCGCGGTCCACCGCCTTGCACATGTCGTAGATGGTAGCCAGGCCCACCTGCACGGCCACCAGCGCTTCCATTTCCACGCCGGTGGGGCCTACGGTCTCGGCCCGCACGGTGCAGCCGATCGAGCAGGCCGCCGCGTCCAGCGCGAAATCGACCGCGACGTGGGTGAGGGCCAGGGGATGGCACAAGGGGATCAGGTCGCTCGTTCTTTTCGCGGCCTGGATCGCGGCAATACGGGCGATGCCCAGCACGTCGCCCTTCCTGGCGGTGCCCTGCTCGATGATTCGCAGCGTCTGGGGTGCCATCGAAATGTGCCCTTGCGCGATGGCAACGCGATGGGTGCTGGCCTTGGCCGCGACGTCCACCATGTGCGCCTGGCCCCCGGCGTCGAAGTGGGTCAATGAGCTCATGCGGTCCTGCCGCCGGAAATAAGCATTTACGGTGCCTTCACGATCTGGATGCATCATACGGCCATGATCAACTGGAACCCGCACCGGGCGGCGAGAGCGTTGTCACTGGCTTGCGCGCTTGCCGCGACATCTCCTGCCCAGGCCCAGCTCCCCACCCTCGGCGACACCAGCGAAATGAACGCCGGCACCGAGCGCAAGCTGGGCGAGCGCATCGCCCGCGAGCTGTACCGCGATCCGGACTACATCGATGACCCGATCCTGGACGAATATGTGCAGGACATCTGGAAGCGCCTGCTTGCCGCAGCCCGCACGCGCGGCGAGCTCACCGCCGAGCTCGACGAGCGCTTTGCCTGGCAGGTGCTGCTGGGCAAGGACCGCAGCATCAATGCCTTCGCGCTGCCCGGCGGCTGGCTCGGCCTGCACCTGGGGCTGATCAACGCCACCGCCACGCGCGACGAACTGGCTTCGGTTTTGGCTCACGAACTCAGCCATGTGACCCAGCGGCATATCTCACGCCTGATGACGCAGCAAAGCCGCCAGGCGCCCTGGATCATCGGCGCCATGATCCTGGGCGCCCTGGCAGCCAGCAAGAGCCCTGACGCGGCCAACGCAGTCGTCGCCGGCGGCCAGGCGCTGGCCATTCAGAACCAGCTCAATTTTTCGCGCGACATGGAGCGCGAGGCCGACCGGATCGGTTTTGGCGTCATGACCCAGGCAGGCTTCGAGCCGCAGGGGTTCGACAGCATGTTCGACAAGCTGCAGCAGGCCGCGCGCTTGAACGACAGCGGCAACTTCCCTTACCTGCGCACCCACCCGATGAACACCGAGCGGATCGCCGACATGCAGGCGCGCCAGCAACTGGGAGCCCGCCCCAGCGGGGCCGCGGCGCAGGACGTGCTGCACGCGATGATGGCCGGGCGGGCGCGTGTCCTTTCCAACCCGGGGGTGGACGCGCTTCGCAGCTACCTCACAGAGGCGCAATCGGCGACGGCCGCTCCGGGCCGCGCCCGGCAGGCGGGTGCGTTTTATGCCGCCGCGCTGGCCAGCGCCAGGCTGCGGGACCCCGCCGGCGCCGCGCGGTGGGCGACACGGCTGGCGGACCTGGTCGCGGGCGACGCCCGGGCTGCGCGGGTCGCCTCACTGCTCACGGCCGAACTGGCGCTGGCCGCCGGCGAGCCGGCGCGAGCGGCCGCCCTGGCGGACGTCCCGGGCGCAGCACGCCCGGAGCTGGTCCTGTCGTCGCAAGCGCGCACCGCGGGCGGCCGGGCGGCCGACAGCGCCCAGCGGCTGCAAACCTGGGTGGCCCTGCACCCGCGTGACGCCCAGGCATGGCAGTTGCTGGCGGCAGCCTACGCGGCGCAGGGCCAGTCGCTGCGCGCGATACGGGCCGAAGCCGAGGCGCAGGTGGCCCACCTCGACTACCAGGCAGCGCTGGACCGGTTCAAGGCGGCGCAGGAGCTGGCACGGCGGGCCGGCCCCGGGGCCGGTGACCACATCGAAGCGTCGATCATCGACACCCGCGCCCGGCAGGTGGAGTCACTTCTTCGCGAACAGGCGCTCGAGCGCTGACTCGATCACCAGGCCAATTAGCGAGTAGATGACCGAGCCGACCAGCGCGGCCTGGAATCCGCGCACATGGAAGCCCTCCAGCACGCCGGCGGCGGCCCAGAACATCAAGGCATTGATGACGAACAGGAACAGGCCCAGCGTGAGGGCGGTGACGGGCAATGTCAGTACCACCAGGATGGGCCGGAGCACCGTGTTCAGCAATCCGATCACGAAGGCAGCGATCATGGCCGATGCGAATGACTGCACTTGCACGCCGCTGTAGACGTACGCGACGAAAAGCAGCGCCGCCGCACCGAGCAGCCATTTGGCAAGGAGCTTGAGCATGGCCGGCAGCATAGCACCGGCTCGCGCGCTATCATGCCCTCCCCCTGCTGCGCGTTACATGGCTGGAATCCACATCACCGACGTCGAAGCCGCCATCAATTTCTGGCGGGAAAAAAAGCCCTCGCCCGACGGCGTGACGCTGGCGCCGGAGCTGCGCGCGCTGGCCGAGGTCTATGCCCTGATGATCTTCTATCATGAGGAGGAAGCGCAGGAGCAGGGCTTTCCGCCCGAAGCGTACGCGGCCTGGAAGGCCTGGTACGACACCACGCCCGATACGCCCTGCATCGCCATCTGCTCCACCAGCCAGGGCGACGAGATGTGCAAGGGGTGCGGCCGCAGCTTCGAGGAAGTGCAGCACTGGCCCGAGATGACGCCGGCGCAAAAGCGCCAGACCTGGCGCCGCATCACCTTTCTTGGCGGCGCCTGGCGCTTCAACAAGTATGCCGAGCGCGCCGTCGAAGGCCCTGCGGCGCCTCCCGCGGGCAGCGAAAAACGCTGATGTTACGGCTTGCCCAGGCGCCCAACATCGCGATCGCGGCGCTCTGGGTCGACGCCTTGCGCCATGCCGGCATCGAAGCGGCCGTGCAGCGTTATTTTCTGGGCGCTGCCGCGGGCGAACTGCCGCCGGACCAGTGCCTTCCGGAAGTCTGGCTGATCCACGACGGCGAGGAGCCCCAGGCCCGGGCCGTCTTGCGCGACCTCCTGCACACTCCCCAACGGCGCTGGCTGTGCCTGTGCGGCGAAATGGTCGAAGGCGGGTTCGAGCAGTGCTGGAACTGCGCCAGGCCGATGCCGCGCTAAGGCGGGTTGAGCGCCGCCGGGCCGCCCCAAGGCGCGAAGGCCCCCTCGGTGGCAGGCGCCGCGGCTTCAGCCGCAAGCGCGGGGGCCACATTTACTTCCAGCGAAGCGGCTCGAGGTCGACGCTGCCGGCCCCGTCGCTGAGCATCAAGGTGCCTTCCTGCACGGTGGCTTGCAGCTGCATGCTGCGCTGCGCCAGTGCGGCAAGCGCCTGCGAGGCCGGCGCCGGAACCCGGAACACACTGAGGTTGTGCAGCCGCGTGAGCCTGGTCTCGATCCCGCGCCACCACACCTCCGCCGCATGGTGAAAGCAGTAGACGCAGACCTGGTCGGCCTTGCCGCAGGCCTTGGCGATGGGTTTGTCCTCGGGCTGGCCCACTTCGACCCACAGGCGTGTCCGGCCCGTGAAGTCGCGCAGGGACACGTCGGGATCTTCAGGATTCGAAAGGCCCGCGCCGAAAGCCAGAGTAGCATCGCCGTTGCATTCGGTCTGCACGCGGTGCGCGTTGAGGGCGAGCGCGGCCAGCCGGATCATCATCCGTTCGTCGGTCTCGCTGGGATGGCGCGCGAGCGTGAGCGTGTGGTCCGCGTAGTAGGCGTGGTCGATGTCGGCGATGGACAAGTTCGCCTTGAAGATGGTGGACTTCAGGGCCACATCAGGCCCTTAGCGCGAGCTCGGCGGCTTTGCCGATGTAGGTGGCAGGCGTCATTGCCAGCAGCCTGTCCTTCTCGGCCTGGGGAATTTCCAGCGAGCGGATCAGCCCATGCAGGTCTTGCGCACGGACGGCCTTGCCGCGCGTGACTTCCTTCAGCCTTTCATACGCGCCCTGGAGGCCGAAGCGGCGCATCACGGTCTGGATCGGCTCGGCCAGTACTTCCCAGGCGCCGTCGAGATCGGTGGCCAGGGCCTCCTTGTTGAGTTCGAGCTTGGACAGGCCAATCCCCATCGAGTGATACGCCAGGGCCGCGTAGCCCAGCGCCACGCCCATGTTGCGCAGGACGGTGGAATCGGTCAGGTCGCGCTGCCAGCGCGAGATCGGCAGCTTTTCGGATAAATGGCGCAGCAGCGCATTGGCCAGGCCCAGGTTGCCTTCGGCATTCTCGAAGTCGATCGGGTTGACCTTGTGCGGCATGGTCGACGAGCCGATCTCACCCTCGCGCAGGCGCTGCTTGAAGTACCCCAGGCTGATGTAGCCCCACATGTCGCGCGACCAGTCGATGAGGATGGTGTTGGCCCGTGCCACCGCGTCGAACAGCTCGGCCATGTAATCGTGCGGCTCGATCTGGATGCTGTAGGGCTGGAACGTCAGGCCCAGCCCCAGGGGTTCGGGGGTCTCGACCACCTTGCGGGCGAATGCTTCCCAGTCGAAGTCGGGCCAGGCGGCCAGGTGGGCGTTGTAGTTGCCGACTGCGCCATTGAGCTTGCCCAGCAGATGCACAGCGCCGATCTTGTCGCGCGCGGCGGCCAGCCGGACCACGACGTTGGCCACTTCCTTGCCTACCGTGGTCGGGCTGGCGGTCTGCCCATGCGTTCGGCTGAGCATGGGCACTTGCGCGTAGGCATGGGCCATTTCGCGCAGCCTGGCGATCAATGCGTCCAGCGCCGGAAGAATGACCTGCTCGCGCCCGCCCTTGAGTTGCAGCGCGTGGCTGGTGTTGTTGATGTCTTCGCTGGTGCAGGCGAAATGCACGAATTCGCTGGCGGCCTGCAGCTCTGGCCGGGCTTCAAACCTGGACTTGATCCAGTATTCGACCGCCTTGACGTCGTGGTTGGTGGTTTTTTCGATCGCCTTGATGGCCAGCGCGTCGGCTTCCGAGAAGTTCTTGACCAGGCCGAGCAAATAGGTGCGCGCGCCGGGGCTGAGCGGCTTGAACTCGGCAAACTTGGCGTCGGACAGCGCGATGAACCAGGCGATCTCTACCTGCACCCGGCGGTGCATATAGCCTTGCTCGGACATCAGGGGGCGAAGGATGGAGAGTTTGCCGACGTAGCGGCCGTCCAGCGGCGACAGGGCGTTGATGGGGGAAAAGCTCATGCCTTATTGTAGGCCGGCCGGTCCGCAGCGCGACCATCATGCCCGGGCCTGCCGGTCTGCGGTTTGCCAACTCGATAGAATGCTTTCATTACGGACCACGATCCAGACTCACCTTAATCACATGAAACTCATCGGATCCGCCACCAGCCCCTACGTGCGCAAAGTACGCATCGTGATGGCCGAAAAAAAGCTCGACTACCAGCTCGTCATGGAAGACGTCTGGGCCGCCGGCACCACCATCGTCAGCTCCAACCCCTTGGGCAAGGTGCCCTGCCTGGTCATGGAAGGCGGCGAGGCCGTGTTTGACTCGCGCGTCATCGTCGAGTACCTGGACACGCTCTCGCCGGTGGGCAAGCTGATTCCCGCCCAGGGCCGCGAACGCGCCGAGGTCAAGACCTGGGAGGCGCTGGCCGATGGGGTGCTCGACGCGGCCATCCTGGCCCGGCTGGAGGCCACCTGGCCCGGCCGCGCCGACGCGCAGCGCTGCGACGCGTGGATTGCGCGGCAGGAGGGCAAGATCACGGCCGCGCTCAAGACCATGAGCACGGGGCTGGGCGACAAGGCTTTTTGCAGCGGCATCCACTTCAGCCTGTCCGATGTGGCCGTCGGCTGCGCGCTGGCTTATCTGGAATTCCGCTTCCCGCAGAACGCCTGGCGCGAAACCTATCCCAACCTGGCCAGGCTGCAGGACAAGCTCTCGCTGCGACCCAGCTTCGCGGACACCCGCGCCAGCTGAGTTTTTGCATTAAATAGGGTTCTAGTCCTTAAGCTACGGTCGTAGCTTGCCATGTAAAAAATAGCAGGTCACAAACTAGGCCGTTCATGCCGACCCCCGGGAAATAAAAATGTTGCGAAGCGTCCCGGTGCGAACAAGGGAGGGAGGAGGAAAACCGCCCCGGGATGACAGGCGGACCATAACGGCCCGAAAGGCTTCGCAACAATGAAACCGTGGTGACTCAGGCGGAAGCCGCGCCTGCAGCCGAAGTTGCCTGTATGGGTATGAGTACGCCCTGGCGCGGCAGGTTCCCAAGGGTCTGCCGCCGGGGCGGGTAAAGTTTTGTTAACCTGCTGCCACGCGCGCAAGCCGCCCCGGCTGCCCTGTTCAGAATGTCGCGGCGAGCTTTCAGGGCATGGGCAACAGGGGTGCATGCCGCCATGAGATGACTCAAATAGCTAACACTCAACATAAACACCATTTGATAATTGCGCCAAGCCTTCAGGGACGCGCCAGCTGCTTTTCGATCTCGCTGATGAATTTCGGGCTGGTGGGTCCGGTCAGGGAGTTGAAGCTGATGACGCTGGCGCCGTCCCTGGCGATCACGTATTTGTAGAAATTCCAGCGTACCGGCGTGCCGCTTTTTTCAGCCAGCTGCCTGAAAAAAGGGCTGGCTTCCTTGCCACTGACGATGGTCTTGGTGAACATGGGGAATTTCACGCCAAAGGTGCTCGCACAGAAATCGGCGATTTCCTTGTTGCTGCCAGACTCCTGGGAGAAATCATTGGAGGGGAAACCCAGCACCACCAGCCCGCGGTCCTGGTACTTGGCGTGAAGCGCCTCAAGGCCTTCGTACTGGGGCGTGAAACCGCAAAAGCTCGCGGTATTGACCACCACCACGACCTTGCCGCTGTACTGGCAGAGCGACTGCGGTTTTTCATCCTGCAGGCGCAGCACGTCTTGCTGCAGCAGGCCGGAGCAGGCCGTGCTTGCGTGCGTTGGCGGCGCGGCCGACCAGGCTTGGGGCGCCAGCAGCATGGCGGCCGACGCGAGCGTCATGGCAAGCAGGCGCTTGGGGAAAGAGGCGGACATGAATTACTCGCAGGTTGAGACATTGTGCAATGTTGCAGGAGTGATTTTGACGTGCTTCCGGCAAGGCCGCTTACCTGCAAAAAGCTTGAGACCGACACATGGTCTTTGCCATGCGCGCCAAGCCCGGCGCCCCTACCGGGCGCCGGTCCAAAGGCCCTGACGGGACTGGCCGTCACATTCGCCGCCTAAAATTGCCCTACACCTGTCAGCGCCAGAACGACATCCAATGCCGATGCCGCTGCGTATCTGGCTGTGAAGGAGTTCCCATGCTTTATCCCGAACTGTTCAAGCAACTCGAAGCCGTGCGCTGGAACATGGAAACGGACATACCCTGGTCCAGTTTTGACGCGACCCGGCTGACCGACGAGCAGGCTACTACCATCAAGATGAATGCCATCACCGAATGGGCCGCCTTGCCGGCGACGGAGATGTTTTTGCGTGACAACCGCCAGGACAGTGATTTTTCGGCCTTCATCTCGATCTGGTTTTTTGAAGAGCAGAAACACTCGCTGGTGCTCATGGAATACCTCAGGCGCTTCCGGCCCGAATTCCTGCCCACGGAAGCCGAACTGGACGCGGTGCGTTTTGAGTTTGAACCGGCGCCGGCGCTGGAAACGCTGATGCTGCATTTCTGCGGCGAGATTCGCCTGAACCACTGGTATCGCCGCGCCAGCGAATGGCATACCGAACCCGTGATCAAGCAGATCTACACCCGGCTCAGCCAGGATGAGGCGCGCCATGGCGGCGCCTACCTGCGCTACATGAAGCGCGCCATTGGCAAGTTTGGCAACGAAGCCAAAACGGCATTTGCCAAGGTCGGCGTGCTGATGGCCAGCGCCAGGCGCACGACGCAGGCCCTGCACCCGACCAACCTGCATGTGAACAAGAGCCTGTTTCCGCGCGACACCATCCAGAGCCGCCTGCCCGATCCCGAATGGCTGGAACGCTGGCTGGATACGCAGATCCGCTTTGACGCGAGCTGGGAAACCCGGGTGATCAATCGCCTGCTGCACAACCTGAGCCTGCTGCTGAACCAGAGCTTCAAGACCGTGCAGGAACTCAACCATTACCGCAAGGCCCTGGGCCGCGAAATTGCCGCGGGTGCGGTCGCTGGCGCAAACGCGCAACCGGCATGAATACGCCGCTGTTCTTCCGCAAGATCGCCAGCCGCGAAGAGGCGCAAGCCCGCGTTGCCGCGCTACCGCGCCCGGTGGTGTTCACCAACGGCGTCTTTGACGTGCTCCATTGTGGCCACGTCACCTACCTGGATCAGGCGCGCCAGCTGGGCGCAAGCCTGGTGGTGGCGCTCAATACCGATGCGTCGGCCAAGCGGCTGGGCAAGGGACCCGAGCGTCCGCTGAACCGGCAGGAAGACCGTGCCCTGCTGCTGGCGGCGCTGGAGTCCGTCAGCCTGGTCACCTGGTTCGACGAGGACACGCCGCTGGAACTGATTACCGAGATCAAGCCTGACCTGCTGGTCAAGGGCGGCGATTACGACATGGACACGCTGGCCGAGACGGCGGTGGTCAAGGCCCATGGCGGCAAGGCGCTGGCGATTCCCTTTGTCGAAGGCTACTCGACCACCGCCCTGGTCGCCAAGATCAAGGCCGGGGCCTGAAGACCCCGGCAGTTGCCGCCATGGGGGCGGCGCGTCAGTGCGCCGTCCGGTCGCGCAGCCAGCTGCTGTAGTCCTTGTCGGTCATCAGCGTCCACAGGGCCAGCACCAGCACCACTACGCCGGAGGCGACGGCGCTGAGCATGGCGTCTCTCAGCAGGCTGAACCCAAGTACCCAGGGCGACGCGATCAGCCATAGCCCGAGGACGCCCTCGGTCAACTCTTCCCAGGCGCGGGGAACGAAGATGGCTCCCAGCGCGCCGGCCATGAGCGCCAGTCCGATGACGACGGCATTAAGCATCGCCGCCTGGCTGTCCTGGAAGCCCAGCGCCCACGGTGAAAGAATGACCCACGCACCCAGCAGGGCGTTGAGCGGATCTTGCCAATGTTTCGGTTGTTTCATGATGGACCTCCCGCAACCGGACAGAGTGCCAATTGCTATGGATTTGATCACCCGCGCCGCCGCTTTGTTCCCGGGCGGAAGGCGCTGCCTCGCTGCGTCAGGCGGCCCTGGCGATCAGCACGGCGTTGGAGCCGCCAAAGGCGAAGGAATTGGACATCACGGTGCGCAAATCCGGGCAGTCCCGCGCGGTCAGCGGGATGTAGTCGAGGTCGCACCTGGGATCGGGCTGCTCCAGAAACGCGGTGGGCGGCAGCTGCCCGCGGCGCAAGGCCATCACGCTGGCGATGAATTCCATGGCCCCGGCCGCACCCATGGCATGACCATGCACGCCCTTGCTGGAGCTGACGGGCAGGCGCCCGGCGGCGGCCTGAAACGCCAGCTTGATGGCCTGGGTTTCGACCACGTCGCCCACTTCCGTCGCCGTGCCGTGGGCGTTGAGGTAGCCGATGTCGGCGGCGTCCAGCCGCGCATCGGCCAGGGCCAGCTTCATGGCGCGCTGCTGGCCGTGCGCTTCGGGTTGTGTCAGGTGGTGGGCGTCGGTGGTCGAGGCGTAGCCGATGAGTTCGGCCAGGATGCAGGCGTCGCGCGCCCGCGCGCTGTCCCACTCTTCCAGCACCAGCATGGCCGCGCCTTCGCCGAGCACCAGGCCGCTGCGGTCGGCGGAGAACGGGCGGCAGGAGCCGGGCGCCCCGGCGGGGTGGGGCCTGGCGAGCGTCTGCATGGCCTGCCAGGCCTTGATGGTGCCGCGGTTCAGCAGCGCCTCGGCGCCGCCCGCCAGCATGGCGTCGGCATAGCCATGGCGAATCTGCCGAAAGGCTTCGCCAATGGCATTGGCCGAAGACGCGCAGGCATTGGAAATGGTGCTGCTTGGCCCCTTGAGGCCGAATTCCATGGAGGCGTGGGCCGCGATGGCGTTGTTCATGGCCAGCACGACGGTCATGGGGCGCAGGCGCGCCGCTTTTTGCTCCAGCAGGGCGGTGTAGGCCTGGTCGGTTGAACCGGCGCCGCCGCTGCCCGTGCCAAGGCAGACGCCAAAGCGCTCCGGAGCCATGCCGGCCGGCCAAGAAGCGGCCTTGCCCAGCCCTGCCTGGGTCATCGCCTCCTGAGCCGCGACGAGGGCGAGCTGGCTGACGCGGTCCATGGTGAGCAGGCGGGCGCGCGAAAAATGCGCATCCGCGTCAAAGTCGACCGCGCCGGCGAGCACGCTCTCGGTGCCGGTAGGGAAGGCCACATCGATCAGGCGTATGCCGGAGCGGGCCGAGAGCAGCGAATCAAAAAAGGCGGCTGTACCGCTTCCCACGGCGGAAACGACACCTAAACCCGTGATGGCAACGCGGCGCATGTCAGTTTTTGGGCTGGGCGGAGGCACTCAGGCGGAAGGCTTGCCGGCTGGCAGCAGGGGTTCAATCAGCTGAACCATTTCGCCCAGCGTGCGGGGCGGGTTGGCCTGGTCGGGAATCTGGATGCCGAACTTGTCCTCGATCTGGAACATGAATTCAATCACGGCCAGCGAATCGAGTCCCAGGCTTTCCAGCGTGGCGTCAGGCTGCAGCTTTTCAGGGACTATGCCAAAGGTTGCTACAAAAAGTTGAATCAAATCGGAGTTCATAACCTGGCCCGTGAATATGCATGCGAGGTGGTATTGTCCGGCATGAACTGATGGTGATATGTGAGGGAACTACGCATTCAATTCAAGGTGTATACATCTGCCGAACGGCATCGGACAGGCTGAATGTTGCCAGCATCTCGCCCAGGTAGCTGCCCGGCGCCGGCGCAATCGCCGCAGCGCCGATTTCGGCGCGCAGGCGCGCATTGCTGAACACTGCATCGGCGGTCAGGAAAGGCAGGTAAGGCTCAAGCGCCTGGTACATCCAGCGCTGGCGGGCGAATTTGGGCGTCGGCACATAGTCGCGGCCGCGCATCACCAGCTTGCCGATGCCCGGCATGCTTGCCGTCAGGGTCTCGGCCAGCGCCTGGAAGCTCATGGAGTCTTCGCCGGTCGAGACGTGGTAGCAGTCGTGCTTGAGCGCGTCCTTGAGCAGCACCTCGGCAAAGGCGCCGGCAATGAAATCGACCGGCGCGAAGTCCAGCCGGGCCAGCGGGTCCAGCGGCACGTCGCCAAGTTCCGCCATCACCGGAATCGACCACAGCATGTTGCGCGACAGTTTGGCGTCGTCGATGCCGCGCGCCAGCACGATGCCGGGCCGCAGACTGACGAAAGGGCTGCCCGCGGCGCGCAGCAGTGTTTCAGCGTCGCGCTTGGAGGCGATGTAGTCGTTGGCATAGCCGGCAAAAGGCTGGCCCTCGGTGATGACGCCGCGCGGTGCGGTGGTCACGGCGGCGGTGCCGACGAAGAAGCCGCGCTGCGAGGGGCGCAGGCTCTTGAGGATGGCGGCGAAATTCCCGGCGGCCTTGATGTTGATGGGGTAGACGCCCGCTCCCGGCTTGAAGGAGGTGTTGGCGGCCGAATGCAGCACCACGTCGGCCGAGCGCAGGAGAGCGTCGCTCAGGCCGAAATGGGGCTCGGTGACGTCGCCGGCCTCGGCCGCCACCATGTCGGCAAACTCCGGTTTCCAGAGCACGCTTTTTTGCAGGCGCTCGAGCAGCCGCTGCCTGGCTTCGGCGGCGTTTGCCGCGCGAACCACGGCGGTGCTGTAGACGCCCCGGCCGGCCAGCAAAAGCATGAGCTCGCCGCCGATCAGGCCGGTCGCGCCCGAAAGGAGTACACGTGTTGCCATGTTAAAAAATGTAAATAAGAGCTTGAAAGTGTACTGGCACCGCTGCCTGGCGGCGAGCTGCCCGCAGAGCCTGATGCATTGGATATTCCTCAGTGTTTTTGCGCCGTCGGAGCAGCCTTGTCAAGGCCCGCAACAGGCGCGGCGCCATCGCCCTGCCGGCGCAAACGCCGCATGCCGCGCCGGATCGCCTGCTCCAGATCGTCGATGTAGGTGAACACCGCGGGCACCACCAGCAGGCTGAGCACCGTCGAGGTGATCAGCCCGCCAATCACCGCAATCGACATCGGCGAGCGAAAGCTCGAATCGGCGGCGCCCAGGCCCAGCGCAATCGGCATCATGCCCGCGCCCATCGCCAGCGTGGTCATGATGATGGGGCGCGCCCGCTTGTGGCAGGCGTCCAGCAGGGCGGCTAGCCGCGACAGCTGGTGGTCTCGCCTGGCCATGATGGCGTACTCGACCAGCAGGATGGAGTTCTTGGTGGCAATGCCCATCAGCATGATCAGGCCGATCAGCGAGGGCATGGAAAAGCTCTTCTGCGCCATCAGCAGGCCGACAAAGGCGCCGCCCAGCGCCAGCGGGAGGGCGGCCAGGATGGTCACCGGATGCAGGAAGTCCCTGAACAGCAGCACCAGCACGATGTAGATGCACAGCACGCCCGTCAGCATCGCCAGGCCGAAGCTGGCAAACAGCTCGCCCATCACTTCCGCATCGCCGATCTCCACCATCTTGACGCCGGCCGGCAGATTCCTGATGGCGGGCAGTTTCTTCACGGCGGCGGTGACATCGCCCAGCGCCAGGCCCGAGAGTTCGACCTCCAGCTGCACATTGCGCGAGCGGTCGTAGCGCGCGATGACGGCCGGGCCGCCGGTAATTTCAAGGGTCGCGACCTGGCCCAGCATCACCGGGCCGACGCCGGGTTTCACGCTGGACACGGTCAGGCGCTCCAGCACGCCCAGGTCCTTGCGCGCCGCATCGTCCAGCCTGACCACGATAGGGACCTGGCGCTCGGGCAGGTTCAGCTTGGGCAGCGCTTCCTCGTAGTCGCCCACGGTGGCGATGCGCAGCGTCTCGCCCATGGCGCTGCTCGTCACGCCCAGGTCGGCGGCGCGGGCGAAGTCGGGCCGGATGGCGATTTCAGGCCGGATCAGGCTGGCGCTGGACGAGATATTGCCCAGGCCGGGAATGGTTCGCAGGTCTTTTATCACCGCCTGCGCCGCCGCCTGCAGCGCGGCCGGATCCTCGGCGGTCAGCACCAGCACATAGGCCTCGCCCGAGCCGCCCAGGCCCACCTTGCTGCGCACGCCGGGCAGGCTTTCGAGGGCTCCGCGCATGCGCTTTTCAATCACCTGCTTGCGCGGCCGCGCGCTGCGCTCGTCCAGCAGCACCGTCAGCGTGGCCTTGCGCACCTCGGCCGCGCCCTGAATGGCAAACGGGTCGGCGCCGGCCGAGCCGCCACCAATCGTGGTGTAGACGCTTTTGACATGCTCAAGCCGGCTGACCAGCAGCCTGGCCTGCTCCGCCGAGGCCTGGGTTTGCGCCAGCGTGGCGCCTGGCGGCAGCTCCAGGTAGACCTGGGTCTGCGAGTTGTCGTCGGGGGGTATGAAGCCCGTGGGCAGCAGCGGGATCAAGGCCACCGAGCCGAAGAAAAAGAGCGTCGCCGCCACCATGGTCATGGCGCGATGCCTGAGGCACCAGGCGGCCGCGCGCAGGTAGATCTTCATCCAGCGCGGGTCTTCATGGCCGCCCTGGGCGGGTTTGAGGATGTAGGCCGCCATCATGGGGGTCAGCACCCGCGCCACCAACAGCGAGGCAAAGACGGCGAGCGAAGCGGTCCAGCCAAACTGCTTGAAGAATTTGCCCGCCACGCCGCTCATGAAGGCGGTAGGCAAGAACACCGCGATCAGCGTGAAGGTGGTGGCCACCACCGCCAGGCCGATTTCGTCGGCCGCCTCCATCGCCGCCTGGTAGGGCGACTTGCCCATGCGCAGGTGGCGCACGATGTTTTCCACCTCGACAATCGCATCGTCGACCAGGATGCCGATCACCAGCGACAGCGCCAGCAGCGTGATGACGTTGATGGAAAAGCCCAGCAGCTTCATGCCGATGAAGGCCGGAATCACCGACAACGGCAGCGCCACCGCCGAGACAAAGGTGGCGCGCCAGTCGCGCAGGAACAGCCAGACCACCAGCACCGCCAGGATGCCGCCCTCGTAGAGCAGCTGCATGGAGCCGTCGTACTCTTCCTGCACCGGCTGCACGAAGTTGAAGGCTTCGGTGAGCACGATGTCGGGGCGCTGCAGCTTGAGCTCGGCGAGGGCTTGCTGCACGGCGGCGCCGACGGCCACCTCGCTCTCGCCACGGCTGCGCGAGACCTCGAAACCGACCACGGGCTTGCCGTCGAGCAGGGCGGCCGCGCGCGGCTCCGCCGTGGTGTCGCTGACAGTGGCGACGTCGCTCAGCCGGATGCGCCGGCCGTCGCTCAGCGCCAGCTGCAATCGGCCCAGTTCCCCGGCCGATTTCACGGTGGCCAGCGTGCGCATGGGCTGCTCGCTGCCGCCCAGATCGGCACGCCCGCCGGCGGCGTCAAGCTGCACCTGGCGCAGCTGGCGCGATATGTCGGTTGCCGTGGCGCCCAGCGCCTGCAGGCGCGAAGGGTCGAGCGCCACACGTACCTCGCGCGACACGCCGCCCACGCGCTTGACCGCGCCGACGCCGCGCACCGCCAGCAGCCTGCGCGACACCTCGTTGTCGACAAACCACGACAGCGCTTCCTCGTCCATGCGCGGTGAGCTGACGGTAAAGGCCAGCACCGGCTGGCCGGCCAAGTCCACCTTGCCGACCACCGGGTCGCGCACGTCGCCGGGCAGCTCGGCGCGCACGCTGGCCACGGCGGCGCGCACATCGTCGACGGCTTCCTGCACCGGCTTTTCAAGCCGGAACTCGGCCACGATGCTGACGCCGCCGTCCTGCACGGTGGTGTGAAGGTGCTTGAGACCCTGCACCGTGGCGATGGCGTTCTCAAGCTTGCGCGCGACCTCGGTCTCCAGCTGCGCCGGTGCGGCGCCGGGCAGCGCGGCCGACACCGAAATGGTCGGCAGGTCGATGTCGGGAAAGTTCTGCACCTTCATGGCCTTGAACGACAGCACGCCGGCGAAGCTCAGCAGCACAAACAGCATCACGGCAGGAATCGGATTCCTGATCGACCAGGTGGAGACATTCATGCTGGATGCTCCTTAATTAATAGCTGAAGGTGGCCGTATGGTCTGGGCTTGATGCGGATTTGACTCCGAAACGTCGCTGACGCGCACCAGATCGCCGTCATTCAGGAAGCCGGCGCCGTTGACAACGATGCGCTGGTCTGCCTTCAGGCCCGAGGTGATCTCCACCCGATCGGCGCTGAGCCGGCCGGTCTGCACCTTGAGCTGAGTGATACGCTGGTCAGGATTGAGCGCGAACACGTAGTTGAAGCCGTCGCGCACCACCAGCGCGGGCTGGGGAATGGTGAGCGCGGGCGTGAGGCCGAGATCAAACTCACCCCGCGCAAACATTCCAGCTTTGGCAGGCGACGCCGCACCGGCCGACACCGGCAGATCGACATAAACCAGCGCGGACCGGGTCTGCGGATCGACGGTGGGCGCGACCATGCGCACCCGCCCTGCGAGTTGCGCGCCGCTGGCCGCGATGACGGTGACGGGTGTGCCGACCCGGATGCGACCGAGCTCGGCGGACGTGACCTCGGCGCGCCACTCCAGGCGCCCGCCGCGGATCATGCGAAACAGCTCGGTGCCCGTGCCCACCACCGCGCCCACGGTGGCGGTGCGCGCGGAAATCACGCCGTTGTCAGGGGCCAGCACGCGGGTCTGGCGGCCGCGCAGCTGCTGGGCGTCCAGCACCGCCCGGGCGGCGGCCACGCGCGCCCTGGCGGTCTGCTCGGCGGTGTTGTACTGACGAATCTGCTGGGCGCTGAGCGCCCCCGAGCTTTCCAGCGTGCGCGCCCGCGCGGCGTTGTCGGCGGCATCCAGCGCCGTGGCCTGCGCTTCAAGCAGGCTGGCGCGCGCCTGGGCGGTGTCGGCCTGCGTGCTGTCGCTTGAAAACACCGCCAGCAGCTGCCCGGCCTTGACGCTGTCGCCGACGTTGACCAGCACCTGCAGCAGGCGCAAGCCATTTGATTCGGAGCCGATGATGGCTTCCTGCCAGGCGGCGATGCTGCCGTTGGCGCTCAGCCTGACGGGCAGGCTGAGTAGCTGGGGCAGGGCGGTGGCTACCGTGAGGGCCGGTTTGGCCGCCACCGGCGCCGGCTTTCCGGCGGCGCCTGGTTTTAGAAAGAAAATGGCTGTTGCCGATATGAGCAGGGTGCTGACAGCTATCAAAATAATAGTAAGCGGCTTGATCTTGGCGTTTTTCATGGAAGTCGGGTGAATCAGGCTGAGGGTGCGGGATGCGGTGTGAGGGTGTCCGGGGCGGCTTGCCCGGTCAGGGCGTGGCGTTGTCGCTGCGCCAGCCGCCGCCCAGCGCCCTGTAAAGCGCGACCCACGCGCTGCGCCGTTCGCGCTCCAGATTGACCACATTGCCTTGCGCCGCCAGCAGGGTGCGCCTGGCGTCTTCCAGTTCGACCAGGCTGGCCAGGCCGCTCTGGTAGCGCGCCTGGGTACCGGTGAAAGAAGCGCGGTAGCCTTCGGCCGCCGCCAAAGCGTCGTCATGGCGTTCGCCGGTGCTCTGCAGCTGGACCAGCGCCTCTTCCACCTCGCGGACCGCCTGCCTGACCATGCTGCGGTACTGCGCCGCGGCATTGACATAGCGCGCATCCGCGGCCTCGACGTTGGCCCGGCTGGCGCCGCCGTCAAACAGCGGAACGCTCAGCTGCAGCGGGCCCATGCTCCAGGTGTCAAAGCGCTGCGCCGCGCCGCGCGAAAGGACTTTGGTGGTGGCGATGGAGCCGCCCAGCGTCAGCCGGGGGTAGCGCTGGGCGCGGGCCGCGCCGGCTTCTTCCCGGGCAGCGTCCACCTCGCGCGCCGCGTTGAAGACATCGGGCCGTTGCGCTAGCGCCTCGGCGGGGACGCTGGCGACGGGCAGCATGAGGTCGCGCGGGTTGTCGGCGGCAGACGGCGCGAGCTTGCGCCGCAAGTCTGGCTCCGGCAGGGCGCTCAGCGCGACCAGCGCCTTGATGTCGAGCTCGCACAAGGCGCGCTGCGCCGTGGCGTTGCTTCGGCCGTCCGCAGCGCTGGCGCGCGCCAGTGCGTCGGTGGCCGGCGCCTGAAAACCGGCCCGGGTGCTGAGCGCTGAAAGGCGGGCCGTCTCGCCGCGTGAGGCGGCATCGGCGCGGGCCACGTCCAGCAGTTTTTCACAGGCGCGCAGGCTGTAATACTGATTGGCCACCTCGGCGGCCACCGATACCCGGGCCGCATGCCACATCGCCCGCGAGCCTTCAAGACGTTGCTGCTCGGCATCGCGGCTGGCGGCCAGCTTGCCAAACAGATCGAGTTCCCACGAGGCATCCAGGCCGGCCTGCGCGGTGCTTGCCAGTGGTGGGACGGCCCGGTTCACCGGGGCTGGCTGGCTGCGACCGAGGCTGGTCGCGGCAGTCAGCGTGGGCAGCAAGGCGGCGCCTGCAACGACGCGGCTGGCACGCGCCTGCTCGATGTTGGAGCGCGCCGCCGCAAGTGTTGGGCTGGCCGCTTCGGCGGCCATGATCAATTCCAGCAGTACCGGGTCGTCCAGCCGTGCCCACCACTCCGAAAGCTGGCTCACGCTGCCCTGATGGGCAAGCGCTGCCGTGGTGCGCTCCGTGGGCAGGGGCGCTTGCCATTGATCGGGAGTGACCGGCGCCAATGGCGGGGCGATGGGCGCCATGGCGCAGCCGGCCAGGGCCAGGGCGAGCAGCGGCGCCATCAGCCGGGCGGCCGGGAGAGCGATGCCGGTTTTTGGGCGGATGGGCGCAGTCAAAGGCTGGCTTCGAAGGTTGCGGCCCACAGGGCCTGGATGGCCTGTCGCTCGGCCTGCAGCGCCGGTGGCGACACCTGGGTGGGCTCTTCGTTGAGCCGGGCCTGGTGCTGAACGCGCCTGAGCTCGCGGTAGGCGCTGGCCGCGTTCTGGCCGATGCCGGCAGGCAGCAATCCGGCCGCTTCAGCGCGTTGCAGCAGGGCGATGTTGCCGACGTTGGCTATCAACCCCGGGTGCCCAGCGGACTGCGAAAGCACCAGAAACTGGACCGCAAATTCGGCATCCACCATGCCGCCGCTGCTGTGCTTGACATCAAATTTTTCGCCCCTCACCGGACGGGCAGCGCTCACCTTTTCGCGCATGTCCACGATCTCCCGGCGCAGCGCGGCCGCATCGCGCGGCGCGGTGATCACCGCTTCACGCACCTGGTCAAAGCGCTGGCGCAGCGAATCGGCCCCGAGCACAAAGCGCGCGCGCGTCATGGCCTGGTGCTCCCAGGTCCAGGCGGTGTTGCTGCCGCGCTGCTGCTGGTACCTGGCATAGGCATCGAAGGGCGTGACGAGCAGGCCGGAGTTGCCATTGGGCCGCAGGGCGGTGTCGATCTCGAACAGGTCGCCTTCGCCGGTCTTGATGGTCAGCCAGGTGATCAGCTTGCGCACGAAGGCGGCGTAAACCTCGGGCGCCCGTTCATCCTCGTCTTCATAGACAAAGACGATGTCCAGATCGCTGCCGTAGGCGAGTTCCTTGCCGCCGAGCTTGCCATAGGCAATGATGGCGAACTGCGGGCCTTGCTCGTCAGGGCGGTGCCGGTTCTTCAGGTGCTGCCAGCACCATTCGGCCGTGACGGCCAGCACGGCTTCGGCCAGGGCGCTCAAGTCATCGGCCACCTGTTCGACCGTGAGCACGCCCTCGACATCGCGGGCCAGGGTGCGGAACACTTCGACGTGGTGCGCGCGCCGCAGCAGGTTCAGGCAGGTCTCCTCGTCATCTTCGCCAGTGCGCCTGAGAGCGGCCAGGCGCTGCTGCAGATCGCGGGCAAAGACCGCCGCGTCAAAGCGCTCGTGCAGCAGCTCGTCACTGGCCAGTTCGTCGATCACTCCCGGGTGCTGAAGCAGGTAGCGCGCCGGCCATCGGGCGGCGCCCAGCAGGCGCAACAGCCTTTCATGCACGGCGGGGCGTTCCAGCAACAGCGCCAGATAGCTTTCCCGGCGCAGCAGCGGCTCCACCCAGTCCAGCAGCCTCAGGGCCGCCTCTTCGGAGACCTTGCTTTCGAGCAGCCATTGGGCCGTGCGCTGCACCAGCCGGCTCAGGCGGATGCGCGACTCTTCACGCAGGGCAAGCACGCGTGGATGCTGGCGCCACAAGGCAAGGCGGGCGCGAAACTGCGCCGGCCATGTCTCGGGCAGCTGGTCGAGCAGATCCTCCAGCTGCTGGGGCGCCGTGCTGGCAGACTTTCCGCAGCCCTTGCACTCGGGCTTGCCGCCGAGCAGGATGTCGAACTCGCCGGCCACCAGCTCGCGGTGCGCGTCCAGGTCGCCGAGAAAGGCGCAACTGTTGCTGTAGCCGAGCGTCGCCGCAATCCAGTCGAGGTCATCGTCGCGGGTCGGCAGCACATGGGTTTGCTGGTCGTCGAGGTACTGGATGCGATGCTCCACGCGGCGCAGAAAGTCATAGGCCCGCGCCAGCGCGTCGGCGGTTTCCTGCGGCATGAGCCCGGCGCGGGCGACGCGCTGCAGCGCGTCAACGGTGGGGCGCGTGCGCAGTTCGGGGAACTGCCCGCCGCGCACGACCTGCAGCACCTGCACGGTGAATTCAATCTCGCGAATGCCGCCGCGCGACATCTTCACGTCGTTGGCGCGCTCGGGATGGCCGGCGCAGCGCTTGGCCGCATGCTCGCGAATCTGCCGGTGCAGCACGCGCAGCGCATCGAACACGCTGTAGTCGAGGTAGCGCCGGAACACAAAGGGAAGGACCGATCCGCGCAAGGCCTGGGCCGAGCCGCTCTTGACGCACTCCAGCGGTGCGACCACCCGGCTTTTCAGCCAGGCAAAGCGCTCCCATTCGCGGCCCTGGGCCTGAAAGTACTCTTCGAGCGCACCGAGCGAGACCGCGGCCGGGCCCGAGTTGCCATTGGGCCGCAGCGCCAGATCGACGCGAAACACAAAGCCGTGCTCGGTGGCATCGCCGATCAGGTTGTAGACCGCCCTGACCTGGCGGGCGAAATACTCATGGTTTGAAATCTGGCCCCGGCCATCGGCGCGGCCGGCGGTTTCGCCGTCCTCGTCGTAGACGTAGATCAGGTCAATGTCGCTGGAGACATTGAGTTCGCGCGCGCCCAGCTTGCCCATTCCAACCACCCACATGTGGGCGACCGTACCGTGCTGCGTCAGCGGCGCGCCGTGCAGCGCGTCCAGCGCCTCGCGCGAGTGCCGCATGGCCACGTCGAGCGCCAGCTCGGCCAGCTCGGTCATGGCCCGGGTCACGACCTGCAGAGCGACGCCGGCAGTCCCCGCAGTGGGCAGCGTGGGGGCAACGGCCGCCAGCGCCGGGCCGCCTTCGCATTCCCCAGCAGGGGCCGCGGAACCGGCTTCGCCGGGCCGCAGGCGCAGCGCCCCCTCGGGGGGCAGCGAACCACACGCAGTGGGGAGCGTGGGGGCAACTGCTTCACAGTCAAGCACTACCAGCCGCTCCATCACCAGCTGGCGCAGCACGCGCAGCGCGGCGCCAGTTTCAAGGCCGGCCGCCAGCAAGGCCTCCAGCGTGTGCTGCATGGTGGCGCGCACCGGCGCGCCCGGGGGCAGCAGGTGCAGCTGGTCGGCGTAACGGCGGCGAATTCGCTGCACGAAGCGCGAATGGGCCGCAGTGGCCGGCGGGGTGGAAAAGGGACTGTCCGGGAAGGCGCTGGAGGCAACGGTCATCACACTACTTCACAAAACTTCGTGGTTCAACGCCGGGCGCTGGGCGGTCCGGCGGTCATAATTCTCGGGTCAATGGAGCCCACGATAGCCATCCCGTCCGACCCGCCCGTCCTGCCCTCATTGCGTCTGCGATGGATTGCAGTTGTCATGCGTGGCTTGCTGTGGCTGGTTGCGACGGCCTGGCTGCTTTTCGGGGTGAGCTGGCTGGTGCTCCACGGCTGGATTGTGCCGCGAATCGGCGAGTTCCGTCCCCAGCTGGAGGCGCATGCCAGCCGGGCGCTGGGGGTACCCGTGCGGATCGGACAAATCACGGCCCGTTCACTGGGCATGATTCCTTCGTTTGAGCTGCGTGATGTCACGCTGCTGGACAGCCAGGGTCGCGAAGCCGTGCGCCTGCCGCACGTCCTGGGCGCTTTGTCTCCGTCCTCGCTCTGGGGCCTGGGCTTTGAGCAGCTGCTGATCGATCAGCCCGAACTGGACATCCGGCGCGCCGCCGATGGAAAGATATTTGTCGGCGGACTCGACGTCTCGAAAGACCGGGCCAGCGGGCAAAGCGCGCTGACCGACTGGTTTTTTTCCCAGACCGAGTTTGTCTTGCGGGGCGGCACGGTGCGCTGGACCGACGAGATGCGCCAGGCGCCGACGCTGGCGCTGAGCCAGGTCAACGGCGTGATGCGCAATGGGCGGCATCGCCACCTCCTGCGCCTGGACGCCACGCCCCCGGCCGAATGGGGCGAACGTTTCAGTCTCAGGGGCATTTTCAGGCGATCGCTGCTGTCGGTCCACGCGGGCGATTTCAGCACATGGACGGGACAGCTGTACGCCGATTTCGCCCGGGTTGACGTCTCACGCGTCAAGCAATATGCCGGCTTTGACGCGCTGGGGGTCGAGCTGAACCGGGGTCATGGCGCGCTTCGGGCCTGGGCCGACGTGATTCGTGGCAAGCTTGCAGGCGGGGTGGCTGATCTGGCCCTGCGCGAGGTGGACGCCAGGCTGGGGGTCAAGCTCCGGCCGCTGGAGTTTGAATCGATTGTCGGGCGCCTGGCGGGCAGGCAGCGCCCCGACGGCTTTGATGTCAGCACCGAAGGGCTGCAGTTTCGCACGCAGGAAGGCCTGCAATGGCCGGGCGGCAATGTGGCGCTGATGCATGCCGGTGCTGTCGGCGCGAAACCCCAGTACAACACCTTGAAGGCCGACAAGCTCGACCTGGCAGCACTGGCGCAGATTGCCAGCCGGCTTCCGTTGGCCGATGACATGCAGACCCTCATCGCCTCATTTTCGCCCCAGGGACTGCTTGCATCCATTGACGCCGGGTGGCAGGGCCCGCTGGAGGCGCCCGTCAGTTTTGTGGCCAAGGGCCGCGTGGCGGGTTTGAGCCTGGCGGCGCTTCCCGCCGCTGTTCCCGCGCCAGCTCCCGCATTCCCGGCCATGCCTGGCAGGCCGGGGCTGAGCGGCGCCACGATTGATTTTGACCTCACGCATGAGGGCGGTCAGGCCAGGGTTGCGATTGCCAATGGTGCGCTTGAGCTGCCGGGAATCTTCGAGGAAACCAGGCTGCCACTGGACCGGCTGTCAACCGAGGCGCAGTGGAAGCTCACAGGCCAAAAAATCGACCTGCAGCTGCGCAACCTGCAGTTTGCCAATGCCGATGCCCAGGGAACGGCGCAGGTGAGCTGGCATACCAGTGAGCCTGCGGCAGGCCAGCCCGGAACTGCGTCCCCGGATCACCGCTTTCCGGGCGTGCTGGATCTGCAAGGCAGCCTGAGCAGGGGCGATGGCAATCGGGTCCACCGGTATCTGCCGCTGGTGCTGGACGAGGCGGCGCGCCACTATGTGCGCGATGCCGTGCTGCAGGGCCAGGTCAGTGATGTGAAATTCAAGGTCAGGGGGCCGCTGGACCATCTGCCTTTCGCCAACCCGGCGCAGGGCGATTTCCGGGTCTCCGCCAGGGTGCGCAACGGGCAGCTGGCCTATGTACCCAAGGCCCTGCAGCCGCCAGGCGCCGCGCCTTGGCCAGCGCTGACCGAACTCAACGGCGAACTGGTCTTCAATCGCGCGGGGCTGGAGGTCAATGGCGCTACCGCCCGGGTGGCCGGTTTGCCGGGCTTGCAGCTGGTCAAGGGCGAGGCCCGGATCGCTGACCTGGCGCACAACGCCACGGTCGAGGTGACGCTGGCGATCAAGGGTGCGCTTTCGGATGCGCTGGCCTTTGTCAATACCTCGCCGGTTGGCCAGATGACGGAGCAGGCGCTCGCCAGGGCCACTGCGACCGGCCAGGGCGACTACCGCTTCCGCCTGACCCTGCCGATTCACGCGATAGACAAATCGCGCGTTGAGGGCGCCGTGGCGCTGGCCGGCAATGACGTGAAGTTCTCGCCCGAAGCGCCGGCGCTGGAGGGGCTCAAAGGCGTGGTGAACCTGAGCGAGCGCGGATTTTCCGTCGCCGGCGCCCAGGCGCGCCTGCTGGGGGGCGAGGTTCGCATCGATGGCGCCACCCGGCCAGCCGCGTCAGCCGAAGGCAAGGCCAGCGTGGCCTTCAAGGCGCAGGGATCGATTTCGGCGGAAGCGCTGCGCCAGGCCCGGGACTTCGGGCTGGTGACGCGCCTGGCCCGGCACGCCAGCGGAAGCGCTGCCTATCAGGCTTCGGTGCTCTTCAGGCGCGGCATTCCCGAGATCACGGTCACCAGCAGCTTGCAGGGCATGGCGCTGAGTTTGCCCGCGCCGCTAGCCAAGGCGGCTGACACAGCCCTGCCGCTGCGCTTTGAAAATGCCCTGCTGCCGGGCTCGATGGCCGCGGGGCAGGCGCTGCAGGACCAGCTGACGGTCAGCATCGGGCGCGTGGCCGCCATCGGCTATCTGCGCGATCTGGACGGCGCGAATGTGCGGGTGATTCGCGGCGGGATTGGCGTGGGGCTGGATGCCAATGAAGCGGTGCCAACGCCGGAAGCTGGCGTCGGGGCCAATATCAAGCTGGCCGAGGTCGATCTTGACGCCTGGGAAAAGATACTGAGCGAGGCGATCGGCGGCAATGCCCCGCAAACCGTGCCGACCCCGGTTCCGGCAGCGGCCATGGGCTATCTGCCCACGGTCATGGCGATACAGGCCAGGCAGCTGCGGGTGCTGGGGCGCAGCCTGAACCATGTGGTGGTGGGTGGAACCCGCGACGGCCTCAACTGGCGCGCCAACATCGATGCCGCGGAGCTCAATGGCTATCTCGAATACCGCCAGCCTGGCGGCAGCGGCGCCGGGCGGGTGTTTGCGCGGCTGGCGCGTTTGAGCCTGGCCGCCGGGCCTGCCAGCGACGTGGAGGCCATCCTCGATGAGCAGCCCGCCACCATTCCGGCGCTGGACATCGTGGTGGAGGACATGGAATTGCGCGGCCGCAAGCTGGGGCGCGTTGAAATCGACGCGGTCAACCGGGGAAGCCTTGCCGAAGGGGGGATCAGGGAGTGGCATCTGAACAAATTCAACATCACGCTCCCCGAAGCCGTACTGACCGCGACTGGCGACTGGGTCGCCATCCCCGCGCAGGGGACGGCTGCGGCCGGGCCTCGTTCGGCCCGGGCAGGCCCCGAGCCGCGGCGTTCGGTGATGAATTTCCGGCTGGACATTGCCGATTCAGGGGAACTGCTCAAGCGTTTTGGCACGGACGGGGTGCTGCGCCGCGGCAAGGGCAGGCTGGAAGGCCAGATAGCCTGGACCGGCTCGCCGCTGAGCCTGGACATCCCGACACTGAGCGGGAAGTTCAATGTCAATGTCGAGGCCGGACAGTTCATCAAGGCCGACCCGGGCATTGCCAAGCTGCTGGGCGTGCTGAGTCTGCAATCGCTGCCCAGGCGGCTGACGCTGGATTTTCGCGATGTTTTTTCCCAGGGTTTTGCCTTTGATTTTGTTCGCGGCGACGTCACCATCCAGCAGGGGCTGGCGCGCACCAACAACTTGCAGATGAGTGGCGTGAATGCCGCCGTCCTGATGGAGGGCAGCGCCGACATCTCCCGCGAGACGCAAAACCTCAAGGTGATCGTGGTGCCTGAAATCAACGCCGGAACGGCCTCGCTGATTGCCACGGTGATCAACCCGGCGATTGGCCTGGGCAGTTTTCTGGCGCAGATGTTCCTGCGCCGTCCCCTGATGGAGGCGGCCACTCAGGAGTTTCATATCGATGGCACCTGGTCTGACCCGAAAATCACGAAAATTGATCGCCGCGCCCAGGCTGCGGGAAAATCCACCGACACCTCCACGGAGAAACCGTAAACATGAAAGTCGCCGCCATCCAGATGGTTTCAGGAAGCGCGCTGCAGGCCAACCTGGCCAGCGCGGCGCGCCTGCTGGCGCAGGCCGCCGGGCAAGGCGCCGAGCTGGCCGTCCTGCCCGAATATTTTTGCGTCATGGGCTCGCGGGACGCCGACAAGCTCCTGATTCAGGAAACGGCAGGCGCGGGCGTGATCCAGGAATTCCTGGGCCACTGGGCGCGTTCCCTGGGGATATGGATTGTCGGCGGCACGCTGCCCATGGCAACCAGTGACCCCGGTCGCGCGCGCAACTGCTCGCTGGCCTATGCGCCCTCAGGCCAATGCGTCGCACGCTACGACAAGATCCATTTGTTCAGATTTGCCCAGGGTCTTGAAGACTACGATGAAACCCGCGTGCTGGAACCAGGGGCGCAGCCCGTTCGGTTCGAGCTGGCTTCGCGCGACGGGTCGGTCTACACCGTCGGCATGAGCATCTGCTACGACCTGCGCTTTCCCGAGCTCTACCGCGCCCTGAAAGCCGATCTGCTGCTGGTGCCCAGCGCCTTCACCGCCACCACGGGTCAAGCGCACTGGGAGGTCTTGCTGCGCGCCCGCGCGATTGAAAACCAGGCTTTCGTGCTGGCCGCCGCGCAGGGCGGAACGCATGAAAATGGGCGCCGTACCTGGGGCCACAGCATGCTGGTTGACCCGTGGGGCGAGATTATGGGCCAGCTGGCCGATGGCGAAGGTCTTGTCATGGGAGACCTGTCGCACGCCAGGCTGCAGGACGTGCGCGGTCGGCTGCCGGCCCTGAACCACCGCGTGTTGTGAGGGACAGGGGGTGAAATTCTGGCGCCTCGCCGGCCGCGACTGGGAAAGCCGGCGCGGATCGCTCTGGGTGCTGCTCATGGTCCTGGTGCTGGCCCTGCTGGGCATACTGGTCTGGCTGGCCGGACGGTATGAGTCCAGCGTGGTGCAAGGCCAGCTGGAGCGAAATGCCGTCGAGAGCGTCACCGACATCCGCTCGGGCCTGACGCGCAACATCCAGTCCTTCCAGGCCCTGCACGCGCGTGAACCCGCGCCCGAAGCCTGGCGCGGATCCGCCAGCGCACTGCTGCGCGAGCACCGTGAAATTCTTCGGCTTGAATGGCGCGATGAGGCCTTGCAGACCCTGGCCTATGCCGAGACGCCTTACCGTACTCCCGTGTTCGAGCGGCTGGAGCGCGGCAGCGTGCAGGCTGACCTGGCCCTGACCTGCGCGGCCGCCCGCCGCCAGAGCGGAGCGGCCTATTCTTCGAGCTATTTCGCGCCCCAGCCAGGCGGCCTGGGCCTGGAGGTGATGGACATGTGCCTGCCCGTGGTGGATGCGGGCCACCTGACCGGCTACACCGTGGCAACCTATTCCTTGCAGGACATGCTGGGCGAGCTGGTGGCCAAGCAGCTGGTCCGGGGCGTTACCCTGTCATTTACCGAGGCCGACGGCACACGGCTCGCCTTGCTGGGGGTTCCGTCGCGCGGCAGCCGGATCTTTATCGCCCAGCAGCTGCTCGACCTGCCTGGCAACACGCTGGTGGTCCGCATGGACAGCCGCAAGGGCGCGCCCGGACTGTTCCCCAATGTGCTGACGGCGCTGGTCACGGCCATGACGCTGGCCTTGCTGGCCGTGCTTTTTCTGCTGGCGCGCGACACGCGCAGGCGTCTCAAGGTGGAGCACGACCTGGGCGAGGCGCTGGCCTTTCGCAAGGCCATGGAGAACTCCCTGCTGACCGGCCTGCGTGCGCGTGATTTGCAGGGCCGTATCACCTACGTCAATCCGGCTTTTTGCAAAATGGTGGGCCTGCAGCCCGGCGAGTTGCTCAACCAGCGCTTTCCCTCGCCGTATTGGCCGCCAGAGCTGGCCAGCGCCTACCAGCAGCGCCAGGAAACCCGTCTTTCCGGCGACCCGAGCGCGCGGGCGAGTCAGGAGTCAGTCTTCATGCGGCTGGACGGCACACGTTTTCCGGTGCTGATCATGGAGGCGCCCCTGATCAACGCCGTGGGCAAGCACACCGGCTGGATGAGTGCCATTCTGGATGTCAGCGAGCAGCGCCGCAGCGAAGAGATTTTCCGTGCCAGCCAGGACCGGCTGCAGGCCAGCGCGCGCCTGGCCATGGTGGGCGAGATGGCATCGCTGCTCAGCCACGAGCTGAACCAGCCACTGGCTGCCATTTCGAGCTACGCCACCGGCTCGCTCAATCTCCTGAAAGGTGAAATCGAGGCTGTCGCCGCGAGTGCGCCAGCCCACGCGGTGGTCCTGGCGGCCGAGGGCGCGGCAGCGCCTTCCTTGTTCGATGATCTGCAACTGGCGATGCGCCGCATCGCCGAACAGGCCGAGCGTGCCGGTAAGGTCATCAAGAGCGTGCATGATTTCGTGCGGCGGCGCGAACGGGTGCGCGAGCCGGTGGCGCCGCAGTCGCTGCTCGACGCGGTGATGCCGTTGGTGATTCTGCAGTCCCGCAAGCTCGGCCTGCAGGTCGTGACCGAGGTCGATGCCGCTTGCCCGCCCGTGCTGTGTGACCGCACCATGGTCGAGCAGGTCCTGCTCAACCTTTCCCGCAACGGCATGCAGGCCATGCAGGGCACCGAACCGGCATCCGGCAGCGGGCCTGCGATTGGCCAGCCGGGCAAGGTGCTGACCTTGCGGATTCGCCAGGCCGCGTCCGATGCGCAACCTCGCTGGGTCGAGTTTGCGGTCATTGATCGTGGCGAGGGCATTTCTCCCGAGGCGGCGAAGCAGCTTTTCACGCCATTTTTCTCCACCAGGGAAGAGGGCATGGGGCTGGGCCTGAGCCTGTGCCGCACGGTGATCGAGCAGCACGGCGGATTTCTCGGACATGCCGCCTCGCCGCCTCGGGGTACTATTTTCACTTTTACCTTGCCGGTGGCCGGGGCCTAGCCGGCCGGGCCGATCACCCGCGAGCTCATCCAGGAAAGCCAGCATGGAACCGATTAAGAATGCCACGGTGTACATCGTCGACGACGACAGCGGCGTGCGCGATGCGCTGGCCTGGCTGTTGCGCTCACGCCGCCTGACCAGCGAGACCTTCTCCAGCGCCGAGGCGTTTGAGCAGCGGGTGTGCGGCGGGTTTGAGGTGCTGTCACCGTCCTGCGTGCTGCTTGACGTGCGGATGGAGGCCTTGAGCGGGCTGGCCATGTTTGAAAAAATGATCGCCGGCGGTTTGCTGCCGACCCTGCCCGTCATCTTCCTGACCGGCCATGCTGACGTGCCCACGGCCGTTGACGCGGTCAAGCGCGGTGCGTTTGACTTTTTTGAAAAACCTTTTTCGGACAATGCGCTGGTGGACCGGATCGAACAGGCGATAGCGCACTCGGCGGCGGCGCTGGCGCAGCGCAGCGAAATCCTGAGCCTGAAGACTCAGCTCGAGGGCCTGACCGGGCGCGAGCGCGATGTGATGCGCCTGGTGGTCGAAGGCCTGCCCAACAAGCTGGTCGCCGACCAGCTTGACATCAGCGTGCGCACGGTGGAAGTGCACCGGGCCCGGGTTTTCGACAAAATGGGCGTCAGGTCAGCGGTCGAGCTTGCCAATCTGCTACGAAATCTGTAGTGGCGGGCCTTATTCCCTTACTCCCCGTCCTGTTTTCCGTCTGCCGTCGGGCTCGCGGCCCCATCCTTGAGTTCGCCCTTCTTGCGGCCTGAGAACATCGTCCACCACACAATGAATAACAGCAACAGCAACGCGCCTAGCGCTTCGAGTAAAAGCAGGGTCATGAGATTTCCTTTGAGTCAAGGCAAGCGTGCCATGCGGCCCCTGCCGGTGCGGTCGTTGCTGCCGTTATGGCGTATGGCGCCGATTATCGCCACGGCGGCACTGCTGGCCTCCTGTGCCAGCCCGCCATTACCAAGTCCGTCAGGGTCACCGCCAACATTGCCGTCCGCGGGGATAGAGTCCACGCCGCCGGGCCGCCCCGGCGATGCCGGGCCGCTGCCCGCACCCCGCCTGCAGGCCAGGAGCCGCTGGGTCCCGGTGCGATGGGCCGATCTGCCCGGGTTTGAGGACGACGCGCTGTTCGAAGCCTGGAACGCCTGGATCAAGAGCTGCGAGCGGCCAGGGCCGGTTTTCGCGCCCCTGTGCAGCGAGGTGCGGCGGCTGAGCATCGCCAGCGGTGAAGAGCAGCGCAACTGGATGCTGTCGCGGCTGCAACCCTACCGTGTCGAGACCCTGCAAGGCTCCGCGGAAGGCTTGCTGACCAGTTACTACGAGCCCGTCCTCAATGCCACGCGTCAGCCGGCTGCCGGTTATGAGGTGCCGCTGTACCGCGCGCCGGCCCTGCTGGGCAGCCGCAAACCCTGGTTTTCGCGGCAGGAGATCGACACCCTGCCCGAGGCGCGCACAGCGCTGGCGGGTCGCGAAATCGCCTGGGTGGCAGACCCGATTGATGCGCTGGTGCTGCATATCCAGGGCTCGGGCCGGCTCAAGGTCAGCGAGCCGGATGGTTCGCAGCGAACGGTACGCCTGGCCTTTGCGGGTTCCAATGACCAGCCTTACCGCAGCGTGAACCAGTGGCTGCTTGAGCAGGGCGTGAGCAAGATCAACCCCTGGCCTGACGCCACCAAGGCCTGGGCGCAGCAGAATCCGCAGCGCCTGCAGCAGCTGCTCTGGAGCAATCCGCGCTATATTTTTTTCCGCGAAGAAGCGCTCAGCGACTTTGACGCCGGCTTCGGTCCCAGGGGCGCGCAGGGCGTGGCGCTCACGCCGGGCCGATCGATTGCGGTTGACCCGGCAAGCATTCCCTATGGCACGCCAGTCTGGCTGGCCTCGCGCGGCGGCGCGGCCAACCTGCAAAAGCTCGTGCTGGCGCAGGACACCGGCAGCGCCATCGTGGGCGGTGTGCGCGCCGACTATTTTGCCGGCACCGGCGCCGAGGCAGGCCAGATGGCCTCACGCGTCAACCAGCCGCTGCGCCTATGGGTGCTCTGGCCAAAATAGACCCTCGACGCAAGCATCAACAACGAAAGAGCGCCATGAACCATCTGCCAAGCCGACAGGCCTGCATCCTGATTTCTCTCGTTGCCCTGGGCGCGCTGGCCGGCTGCGCGGGCCGGGGCGACGCGACCGGGCTGCCGCACTACCAGTGTGAGCACGGCATCGAATTCACGGCCCGCTTTGTCGACGACACCGCCGTGCTTGACGGCACGCGGGGCAATGACCTGCTCTACCGGGATGCCGGCGGCCAGGGTGCGCAGACGGTTTACAGCAACCCGCGGCTGCGCGCCGAATTCGGCCTGGGCGCCAGGGGCCGCGAGGCCGTGCTGCACTATCTGTTGCTGCCGCTGGAGGCGCGCTGCGTGCGCGACTGACCGGTGCTGCGGGGCGCTTCGTTCCGGGCAGGTGTTTTACGGCCGGCATGGCTTGTCATGACGCTGCAACATGGGCAAGTCAAAGTAAGCAGGTTTTCTGTCCCGCTTGACGCCGGCGCCTTTTTTGCCGTGCGCAGCTTACTTGCCTGGAGCGAAACCCATGAGTCCTGTTGTCAATGCGTCCCGTCGTCGTGCCCTGCAATTGCTGGCCGGCGTTCCGATGCTGCCCCTGTCGTCCACCCTGACCGGCACCGGCCTGCTGCTGGCCGGCTGCGGCGGCGACGCTGCGGTGGCAGCGCCACTGCCCGCGAGCTATAGCGGCGTCAGTTTCTCCTCCATGCCCGCGCCCACGCTGGCCAACGCGGCGGCGATGGCCACGACCACGGCCGGCTCGGTGATGTCGGTCAACTTCAGCGACCAGAGCCGGATTGATTTCAAGCTGGCCTACCAGCCCTTCTTCGTCACCGGCGACATGGTTGCCGACGGCAAGGGCGGCAAGACTCTGAGCGGTGGCTACTACGACATCAACAACCAGCCCATCATCGACAAGACCGTGGCCGGCAAGGAACGCCAGTTCTTCTCCGACTCGCCCGATGGCACTTCGCTGCTGAGCGTGGCGGGCGCCAAGGTCGACGGCGTCAAGGGAGACACCGTGTTTGCCGTGGTGCAGTTTGAATACACCACCAGGGCGCAGGACGGCAAGACCGACATGTACGGCAAGCTGCCCTCGCCCATCGCCGTGCTCACGCTCGACCAGGACCCCGCCACGGGCAAGCTCTCGCTGGTCAAATACCACAATGTGGACACCTCCAGGGTGCACGGCCTGTGGATCACCTGCGGCGCCAGCATCTCGCCCTGGGGCACGCACCTGTCGTCGGAAGAATACGAACCCGACGCCTTCAACGCCGCCAACGCCCAGCTGCAGGCCTTCAGCCAGAACCTGTACGGCAATGCCGCCACGGCCAACCCCTACCACTACGGTCACATGCCCGAAGTGATCGTCAACACCGACGGCACGGCCACCATCAAGAAGCATTTCTGCATGGGCCGCCTCTCGCACGAGCTGGTACAGGTCATGCCCGACCAGCGCACGGCGCTGATGGGCGACGATGCCACCAACAGCGGCTACTTTGTCTTCGTCGCCGACAAGGAAAAGGACCTGTCCTCGGGCACGCTGTACGCGGCCAAGGTCGGCGCCGGTTTTTCGATCGACCCCGCCGCCAGCAGCGCCGCCACGCTGACCTGGATCAAGCTCGGCTCGGCCAGCAGCGCCGAGATCGAGAACCTGGCTAACACGCTCAAGCCCGCCGACATCATGACCGTGGTCAAGGCCGACCCGGCCGATGCCGCGTACACCAGGATCGTGGCCAACGGCAAGACCGAGTGGGTCAAGCTCAACCCCGGCATGGAAAAGGCCGCCGCCTTCCTTGAAACCCACCGCTATGCAGCCTTTGTCGGCGCCAGCATGGGCTTCAGCAAGATGGAAGGCACGACCGTCAACATCAAGGACAAGATCGCCTACTCGGCGCTGCAGAACGTGCAGGCCTCCATGGTGGCCGGCAATGCCGCCAACGTGCCGGGCAACAACATCTCGGTGCCCAGGCAACTGGTGGCCGGCGTGGTGATGGCGCTCAACCTCAAGGGCGGCCAGAAGGACACGAGCGGCGCGGCCATCAACAGCGAATGGATGCCCGTGGACACCAAGCCCCTGCTGGCCGGCGAGGACCTGCTGGACACCGATGGCAAGACCCTCAAGGGCGACGCGCTGGGCAACACCGCCAACCCGGACAAGGTCGCCAACCCCGACAACCTGAAGTTTTCCGAGAAGATGCGCACGCTGTTCATCGGCGAGGACAGCAGCCAGCATGTCAACAACTTCCTGTGGGCCTACAACATCGACAGCAAAACGCTGTCGCGCGTCATGTCGATCCCGGCGGGCGGCGAATCGACCGGCCTGCATGCGGTGGACGAGCTCAATGGCTGGACCTACATCATGAGCAACTTCCAGCATGCCGGTGACTGGGGCGCCATCCACGGCGTCGTCAAGGCCACGCTTGACCCGCTGATCAACGCCAACTACAAAAACAAGTCTGGCGCCGCCGTGGGCTATCTGACCGCCGAGCCGGCGCAGCCCAGACTCGCCAGGGCCTGAGGGCCGGCGCAGTCGACTCGGTGTGCTATTAAATAAATAGCTAATAAAGGCCATGATACCTGGGCTACAGGCCTATTTCATCACTATTTCATGAAACTGGGCGCGCCAGGTGGCCCAGCGGCAGCGCACTGCTGGCCTTGACCTCGCCCAGCGAGAAACTGGTGTGCAGGTCTTTCACATTGGGCAGGTTGATCAGGCTTTGCAGGGCGAACTTGCTGAAGGCCTCCAGGTCCTGCGCCACCACCTGCAGCTCAAACGTGCCGGTGCCGCTGATGTAGTGGCAGGCAATGATTTCCGGCAGCTTCTTGATGGCTTCTTCAAGCTCGCGCGTGGCGTTGCCGCTGTTGCGGTCGGCATCGATCCTGACGAAGGCCAGCACGCCCAGGCCAATCTTGTGGCGGTTGATCTCGGCCCGGTAGCCGGTGATGAAACCGGCCTCTTCGAGCGCCCGCACGCGCCGCCAGCAGGGCGCGGCGGAAAGACCCACGCGTGAGGCCAGCTCGGCGTTGGTCAGGCGCGCCTCGCGCTGCAGCTCATTCAGTATGGCGATGTCAAACTTGTCCAGTGTTTCCATTAATCCTATTTTGCAGCAAGAATCTTGCGCAAACCAGCCTGAATCGGGCGAAAAAAGCAAAGACATATCCGGGCGCCGGGCATACACTTTTGCCTACAGCGAACCGGCTGGCCCGATACGGGTTTTGCCGCCTGTGACCAAGCCGCCCACAAGGCGGCCATGACAACCCTCCGGAGACAAAGACATGAACGCCCCCCTGCCCGAGCACATCCGCAAAGCGCTGGAAACCGTCACGCTGGACGACAAATATTCCCTGGACCACGGCCGCGCCTTCATGAGCGGCGTGCAGGCCCTGGTGCGACTGCCCATGCTGCAGCGCACGCGCGACGCCATCGACGGCCTGAACACCGCCGGCTTCATCAGCGGCTACCGCGGCTCGCCGCTGGGCGGTTACGACCAGGCGCTGTGGTCGGCCAAAAAGCAGCTGGCGGCGCAAAACATCGTTTTCCAGCCCGGCGTGAACGAAGAACTCGGCGCCACTGCCGTCTGGGGCACGCAGCAGCTCGACCTGTATCCGCAAAGCAAGAAGTTCGACGGTGTCTTCGGCATCTGGTACGGCAAGGGGCCGGGCGTGGACCGCTGCTCGGACGTGTTCAAGCACGCCAACATGGCCGGCACGGCGAAACACGGCGGCGTGATCGCCATTGCCGGCGACGACCATGTGTCCAAAAGCTCCACGGCGCCGCACCAGAGCGACCACATCTTCAAGGCCTGCGGCCTGCCGGTGTTTTTCCCCTCCAGCGTGCAGGAAATCCTCGACATGGGGCTGCATGCCTTTGCCATGAGCCGCTTTTCGGGCGTCTGGGCCGGCATGAAGACCATCCAGGAGGTGGTCGAGTCGTCGAGCTCGGTGTCGGTTGACCCGGACCGCGTGCAGATCATCCTGCCGGAGGACTTCGAAATGCCGCCCGGCGGCCTGCACATCCGCTGGCCCGATGCGCCGCTGGAGCAGGAGGCGCGGCTGATGGACTACAAATGGTATGCCGCGCTGGCCTATATCCGGGCCAACAAGCTCAACTACAACGTGATTGCCTCACAGCACGACCGCTTTGGCATCATCGCCAGCGGCAAGGCCTTCAATGACACGCGCCAGGCGCTTAGCGACCTGGGGCTGGACGAGGACACCTGCCACCAGCTGGGCATACGCCTGCACAAGGTCAATGTGGTCTGGCCGCTGGAGGCCAGCATCACGCGCGACTTCGCCATGGGCCTGCAGGAAATCCTGGTGGTCGAGGAGAAGCGGCAGGTCATTGAATATCAGCTCAAGGAAGAGCTCTACAACTGGCGCTCCGACGTGCGGCCCAATGTGCTGGGCAAGTTCGATGAACCCGAGGGCGATGCCTCGGGCGGCGAGTGGGGTCGTGCCAACCCGAGCGACCACTGGCTGCTCAGGCCCAAGGCCGATCTCACGCCCGCCATCATCGCCAAGGCGATTGCCAAGCGCCTGACCAAGCTGGGCGTGCCAGCCGACATCATTGCCCGCATGGAAACCCGGCTGGCGGTCATTGCCGCGCGTGAACGCGCCCTGGCGGCCATCGAAATCGATACCGGCGAGCGCGCGCCCTGGTTTTGCAGCGGCTGCCCGCACAACACCAGCACCCGCGTGCCCGAGGGTTCGCGTGCCGTGGCCGGCATTGGCTGCCACTACATGACGGTGTGGATGGACCGCTCCACCTCCACCTTTACGCAGATGGGCGGCGAGGGCGTGAGCTGGGTCGGCCAGGCACCGTTCACGCTTGATGCGCATGTCTTTGCCAACCTGGGCGACGGCACCTACTTTCACAGCGGCCTGCTGGCGATCCGCCAGGCCATCGCGTCGGGGGTGAACATCACCTACAAGGTGCTCTACAACGACGCGGTCGCCATGACGGGCGGCCAGCAGGTCGGCGAGCGGCCCGAGGGCCATTCGGTCGCGCAGATCGCGCACAGCCTGCGCGCCGAGGGCGTGGCCAGGCTGGTCGTGGTCACCGACGAGCCCGAGAAATACCACGGCCGCACGCATACCCAGGACAGCAGCGCGGCGCGCGCCGGCCACGCCGAGTTGCTCAACGACCTGCCGCCGGGCGTCGAAGTGCATCACCGCGACGAGCTGGACCGCATTCAGCGGGAGTTCCGCGAGCTCAAGGGCACGACGGCCATCATCTACGACCAGACCTGCGCCACCGAAAAGCGCCGCCGCCGCAAACGCGGCACGCTGGTCGATCCGGCCAAGCGCGTGCTCATCAACGAGCTGGTGTGCGAGGGTTGCGGTGACTGCTCGGTGCAGTCCAACTGCCTGTCGGTGGAGCCGCTGGAAACCGAATTCGGCCGCAAGCGCCAGATCAACCAGAACAGCTGCAACAAGGATTACTCCTGCGTCAAGGGCTTTTGCCCGAGTTTCGTGACGGTTGAAGGCGGTAGCCTCAAGAAGCCCAGGAAAAAGGAAAAAGGCGATCTGGCGAGCCTGCCGACCATCCCCGAGCCGGTGCTGCCGGTTGCGGAAAGCGCCTGGGGCATTGTGGTTGGCGGCGTCGGCGGCACCGGCGTCATCACCATAGGCCAGCTGCTGGGCATGGCGGCCCACCTGGAAGGCAAGGGCGTGGTCACGCAGGACGCCGGCGGACTGGCGCAAAAAGGCGGCGCCACCTGGAGCCACATCCAGATCGCCAACCGGCCCGAAGCCATCTACACCACCAAGGTCGATACCGCCAAGGCCGACCTCATCATCGGCTGCGACCCGATCGTGACGGCCAACCCCTACACGCTGGCCACCATGCAGCCGGGCCGCACCTTTGTGGCGATGAATTCGCACGGTACGCCGACGGCGGCGTTTGTCACCAACCCGGGCTGGCAGTTTCCCGGCGGCAATTGCGACAGCGCCGTGCGCGCCGCTGTGGGGGCCGAGGGCATGGCGAGCTTTGATGCCGAGCAGGTGGCCGTGCAGATGATTGGCGACTCGATCTACACCAATCCGCTGATGCTGGGCTTTGCCTGGCAAAAGGGCCGGGTGCCGCTGTCGCACGCAGCGTTGATGCGCGCCATCGAGCTCAACAACGTTCAGGTCGACAACAACAAGGCGGCCTTTGAATGGGGCCGGCGCTGCGCGCATGACCTGGCGCAGGTGCAGGCACTGTTCAAGGCGGCGCAGGTCATCGAGTTCGTCAAAAAGCCATCGTTGACAGAAATGCTTGGCAAGCGCATTGACTTCCTGACGGCCTACCAGAATGCTGCTTATGCGCAGACCTACCAGGCGTTTGTCGAGAAGGTGCGCAGCGCCGAGGCGCCGCTGGGCAAGACCACGCTGACCGAGGCAGTCGCCCGCTACCTTTTCAAACTCATGGCCTACAAGGACGAGTATGAAGTGGCGCGCCTGCACACCGACCCCGGTTTTCTCAACAAGGTCAACGCCATGTTTGAAGGTGATTTCAAGCTCAACTACCACCTCGCGCCGCCGCTGATCGCCGCAAAAAACGAGAAGGGCGAGCTGCAAAAGCAGTCATTCGGCCCCTGGATGCTGACCGGCTTCAGGCTGCTGGCCAGACTCAAGGGTTTGCGCGGCACGCCGTTTGACATCTTTGGGCGGACCGAAGAACGCAAGGTGGAGCGCGCGCTCATTGAGGAATACCGGGCCAGCCTGGAGGAGGTGCTGGCAGGCTTGAGCCCGCAAAACCATTCGGCGGCCCTTGAAATCGCCCGGGTTCCCGAGCTGATCAAGGGTTATGGCCATGTCAAGGCCAGTCATCTGGCGAGCGCGCGCCCCCGCTGGGCGGCGCTGATGAGCCAGTTCCGTCAGCCAGAAACTGCCCAGCGCCAGCACGCGGCTTGAACGGGCATTGCAGGCCTTGGCCGCCGCAAAATCCTTGCGCCCGGCCCCGGCCAGTCTGAAATTGGTCGGGGGCGCCCGGGACAGGCGAAGGGCTTCGTCGCGACGCATACAATCGTGCGAATTATGGCTTCGGCTTTTTCGGCCGGAGTGTGTTCGAATGTTTCATTAAATCGTTGTGGAGTCAGCCGTGTTTATTTCTTCTGCTTTTGCCCAAACCGCTCCTGCTGCCGCTGCGGGCGGGGACATGATGTCTTCCCTGACGGGCATGCTGCCGTTGGTACTGATGTTCGTGGTGCTCTACTTCGTGATGATTCGTCCGCAAATGCGCAAGCAAAAAGAGCATCGCGCCATGATTGAAGCGCTGGCCAAGGGAGATGAAGTCGCCACCGCTGGCGGCCTGCTGGGCAAGGTCACGCGGCTGGGCGAGGGTTACCTGACCCTAGAAATCGCCCCCGGTATCGAAGTGCAGCTGCAGCGCAGTGCCATCGTGCAGGTATTGCCCAAGGGCGCGATCACCAGCACCAAATAAGAACTGGCGCAGTTCGATCCCGCGCTCTAGCGAGGCCTGCTGATACCGGCACGGCCCGCTCCTTGTTTACCGCTCACCAGGAACAGCCCTCTCATGAATCGTTATCCGGCCTGGAAATACGCCATTATGGTGACGGTGCTGCTGATTGCAGCCCTGTACACGCTGCCCAACTTTTTTGGCGAGGCGCCCGCCGTTCAGGTGTCCAGCAGCAAAGCCATCGTCAAGGTCGACGCAACGACACTGGCCAAGGTGGAGCAGGCGCTCAAGGGCGCCGGCATCACGGCCGATGCCGTCACCCTGGAAGGCAGTTCCATCAAGGCGCGGTTTGGCGATACCGATACCCAGCTCAAGGCCAAGGACGCGGTCCAGAAGGCGCTCGCGCCTGATCCGGAAGACCCGGCCTACGTGGTGGCGCTCAACCTCTTGTCGCGCTCGCCTGCCTGGCTGACGTCGCTGCACGCTTTCCCGATGTACCTGGGGCTGGACCTGCGCGGTGGCGTGCATTTCATGCTGCAGGTGGACATGCAGGCAGCCCTCACCAAGCGGGCGGAATCCCTGGCCGGTGACATCCGTCTGTCGCTGCGCGAGAAAAATATCCGCCACGGCGGCATCGCCCGCAATGGCCAGGCCATTGACATCAAATTTCGGGATGCCGAAACGCTGGCCGCAGCCAGGGCGCTGATCCAGGACCAGTTGCCAGACCTGCAGATGGTGGATGCCCCCGACGGCACCGAGTACAAGCTGACGGCGACCATCAAGCCCGAGGCGGCGCGCCGCATCCAGGACCAGGCACTCAAGCAGAACATGGTGACGCTGCACAACCGGATCAACGAGCTGGGCGTGGCCGAGCCGGTCATCCAGCAGCAGGGCATAGACCGCATCGTGGTGCAGTTGCCAGGCGTTCAGGACACCGCCAAGGCCAAGGACATTCTCGGACGTACCGCCACGCTGGAGATGCGCCTGGTCGAAGACAGTGCCGAGGCGCGCGCCGCCGAGAACAATTCCGGCCCGGTTCCGTTTGGCGCCGAGCGCTTTTTCGAGCGCAATGGCCAGGCGGTCATCGTCAAGAAGCAGGTGATCCTGACCGGTGAAAACCTGACCGACGCGCAGCCCGGCTTTGATTCCCAGAACCAGCAGCCCAAGGTCGACCTGACGGTCGATGCCAAGGGCGGTCGCATCATGCGCGACACCAGCCGTGAAAACATCAAGAAGCGCATGGCCATCTTGCTATTCGAAAAAGGCAAGGGCGAGGTGCTGACCGCTCCTGTGATCCAGAGTGAGCTGGGCAACCGCTTCCAGATTTCGGGCTCCATGAGCGTGAATGAAGCCAGCGACCTCGCGCTGCTGCTGCGCGCCGGTTCACTGGCTGCGCCTATGGAAATCATTGAGGAGCGCACGATCGGCCCAACGCTGGGCGCTGACAACATCACCAAGGGTTTTCACAGCGTGTCATGGGGCTTCCTGGTGATCGTGGCCTTCATGGCGATGTATTACATGCTTTTTGGCCTGTTTTCCGGCGTGGCGCTGGCCGTCAACCTGCTGCTGCTGGTGGCAGTTCTGTCTATGTTGCAGGCGACGCTGACGCTTCCGGGCATGGCAGCGATGGCGCTCGCGCTCGGCATGGCGATTGACTCCAACGTGCTGATCAATGAGCGCATCCGCGAGGAATTGCGCGGCGGGGCGTCGCCGCAGGCCGCCATCCATGCCGGCTATGAGCGGGCCTGGGCAACCATTCTGGACTCGAACATCTCGACGCTGATCGCTGGTCTGGCGCTGCTGGCCTTTGGCTCGGGGCCGGTGCGCGGCTTTGCCGTGGTGCACTGCATAGGAATTTTGACCAGTATGTTCTCCGCCGTATTCTTCTCGCGCGGCCTGGTCAACTTCTGGTATGGCCGCCAGAAAAAGCTCAAGACTGTCTCCATTGGCACCGTTTGGCGGCCTGACGCCTCCGGCGCCCTGGTCAAATAATCCGCACCTTATCCCGCGCTTTCTCCTAAGGCCTCCAGATGGAATTTTTCAAAATCCGGCGTGACATTCCGTTTATGCGGTACGCGCTGATCTTCAACGTCGTCAGCTTTTCCACCTTCGCATTGGCGGTGTTTTTCCTGTTCTCGCGCGGACTGCACCTGTCGGTGGAGTTCACCGGCGGCACGCTGATGGAGGTGAACTACAGCCAGGCCGCGGATGTCGGAAAAATTCGCAGCACGGTCGCGAGTCTGGGTCTGAATGACGTCCAGGTGCAGAATTTCGGCACTTCGCGTGACGTGATGATCCGCCTGCCAGCGCAAAAAGGCGTGAGCACGGCCCAGCAAAGCGACGCCGTCATGGCAGCGCTCAAGGCCGCCAGCAGCGATGTCACGCTGCGCCGCACGGAGTTTGTCGGCCCCCAGGTCGGCGACGAACTGGCACACGATGGCCTGAAGGCGCTGGCCATGGTGGTGTTTGGCATCATGGTCTATCTGGCGTTTCGCTTCGAGTGGAAGTATGCGGTGGCAGCCATCATCGCCAACCTTCATGACGTGGTCATCATTCTTGGATTCTTCGCCTATTTCCAGTGGGAGTTTTCGCTGGCGGTGCTGGCCGGTGTGCTGGCGGTACTGGGTTACTCGGTCAATGAATCGGTGGTGATTTTTGACCGGATCCGCGAAAACTTCCGCAAGCAGCGCAAGGCAAGCGTGGAAGAAGTG